>JAIYDQ010000137.1 GCA_027487375.1 Planctomycetaceae bacterium | reverse complement strand
TAACTCATCAGGTTTATCTGTAGCAGCAACGGCTAGGTCATTTACGCCGTCGCCATCCAAGTCTCCAAGCGATGTAATGGAACCTCCAAACAAATCAATGTCATTACCCAGTATTGGGCCGCCGTTTACGTTACTTGAAATTTTTGTCGTCTTTACCGGGTCTACTGCATCTACGCTAACGCGGCTGACTGTAGCTGCGTAGTCTTCTATCTCTCCTCCGTTGGCGATTCCGAACGCATCTGCGGCCGCAATGTCAGAACTCAATCGAAACCTTGCAAAAGTGTTTCCATGGGGAGAGTTAAATGGGATTCGAGGTAAATCCAGGGTGAAAATCTGGTTGTTCGAACCGGCGGGAACTTCGACTGAGGTTCGTTCTAAAGCATTGTCGAAAATTCCGTTTTGATCGATGTCGATCCACCCAAAGAGCGTGGCGGGTACACCAGTCAAGTTCGTTGCGCGAAGTCGCACTTGTGGTGTTGTGCCCACGTTAAAGCGGAGATCATCTACAGAATCTATCGCTCCATCTTCATCATCTCTGTCTGTTGCCACTGGCGTCATGGCTCGATCGTCGCCGTTGGCTTTTAAATTGGGAGCTGCGTTGAGTTCCGCGTCGACACTTGCTCCTAAGAAGAGTGTCGTTTGCGTGTTGTCGATCAAATGCCGCGGGCCGTTGTCCGCGAGCAAGGTTTCGTAGTTGCCGATACCGGTTCCTGCTCCCGTATCAGGTGCGTCTCCAAAATCGAAGGCTAGGAGTTGACGTGGCTCGAGCGCTTCGATGATTCGACGACGCGTTAACAGACGGCGTTGACGGAGATTCGCGATTTCGCGATTTCGGCTTGCCCGCGAGGTTCTTCTGAAACTAAACATGAGAGGTTTGCCCCTATTACAATTTGCCCCTGAAATTAACTGAGAAGTATTCTGGCAGGCCGACTAATCTTCCTCGATCAGCATCAGCCGTTCAATCTCGGTGTTCTTAAATCCTACCGCCATCGGTTGGCGAACGCCAGGAAGAACCACCGCGTCGTATAATTCCGTCACAAGTGTTCCATCAAGACGAAGCCACTCCTGGATGGTGCCTGTCTTCAAATTGATGATCTGTAACCCACATTGCGAGTGGGCATTCTTTTGAGCAAGTCGATCGTCGAGTTCAAGACCTTGGAACGACAAGTTCCGAGGCTTGGATAAGGTCACAATTGCATAGTCGCCGTGAAAGGCTAAGCCGCGAAGATAGCCCGGACAAAACGCAACGGGTACGAAGTTTCCACTCGCAAGATCGATCCGCCCAAACTCGCCCGTTCCTGAGTTAAGCACCCAAAGCTGATCTCGATACCATCTTGGCGAATGGGGCATCGATAGTCCAGAGCATACTGTTTCGCCACTCGGCACATCAATCACACAACCGCCATTGCGACGATGATCTCGCCAGCCATCCGCTACATCGCTGCGACTCACAACGGTAACGTAGGCCGGATGTCCGTCTCGCATGGCAAGACCGTTCAGATGACAACGGTCTTCAGGGACCAATGCACTTAGAAAAGGTGGTCGCCAAAGCGGTTTGAAGTTAGCCCGTTCACTGAGTGTTGCCAAGCAACCGAACATCGTGTTTACGAAAATCAATCTGCCATCCGCACCGACTGCCACATCATGGACGTCGATATGTCCGGTCGTGTATCCAACGCGTGGGATGTACGCATAGTCATAACCGCGACTTGCCCAGGGCGGGATGCCGACTTGATCGCCATCCTCCGGCATAGAGAAATTCGCCGGACGATGAGGAACTGCGTTAGCGGGGGCTCGCTCGAATCGCCAAATCTGATAACGCGAACTTAACCAAATTGTCCTGCCATCTGGCGATGCCCACATGCCCATACAATGATTAAAACTACGTTCAAATATTGCTAGGCCAGTATCATCTTCACCGGTCGGCTCCCCAGCACCACTAAGCGACTTGCGACCAACGAATAACAGCTTACCTGTCTGATAAGTCGTAAAAGCCAAACTGCATCGCTCGTGATGCAACCAGTCCAAGAAGTATCGTGAACCAACGGCGTTGAGCCAGGGTTGTGTCGAATCTAGTTCGTTTACTGCCGAATTCAATTTGATTTCGACTTATCCCGGAGTATTGGTGTCGAGAGAAATAATACTTAACGCTGGTCCATAATAGTTCGTTTATCGGGACCAAACTAGTACTGCGTCTAGACGAGAATCGTTTGTTAGTCCTCGGATATCTTCATACATAAGAGAACATGTTGAATATTTAAAACCGTAGCGAATTCTTAATTTGAAATTCACGGATAAAAAATCATATTCTCTCGAACTTGACGTTTTCAGATCTCCAATGGTGTTAACAACATGTTTTCTTGGGTCTGAATTGATTTCGACGCCAAGAATGTCGGAATGAAACGGCTTTAGCTGTTTCCAAGAATCGAATAGAACGTATCTACTAGTGCTGACGTTAAAGACGTACTCTTCTTTACAGATATTGGAGGCGCAAACATGCGACTTAATTGCAAGCTAGCCGGCGCCGTGAATGGTCTCAAGCTGTTCGAACCCTGGGCGGCGCGAGTGGCGTTGGTGTCTAGGACGTTGACAAATCCCGATTTGTCGACGTCAAAGCTGTTGGAAATTGGAACCGCGCTGGTGGATTGTCGGGCTCGTACGCTATTGGTGTCTAGCACGTTGATTGCCACTTGAGCTGGAAACGCCGTGATGGGCGTTACATCAAAACGCGCGTTCCCGAAATAGAATACATCGTTGGAAGTTAAGCCGGTATTCGCGTCGGCTAATACAGTGATCCTTAGCCAAGAGTTTTCGATAGCTCGATCCGCAAAGACCAACTTAACACGGTCAGCCCCCCCCGTCCCGCCACCGGCAAACGTAGAGACCGTGACGGCAGGCGTGATTGATTGGAAGTCTGGTGTGGTACTCGTAAAGTTCGTCCAAGTAGCGAATTGGAAGCTTGAGGCATCGATCGCAGACAGATTTAGTGTACGGGTGAGATCAATCACGATCCCATTGAGGCCTCGCGAGTAGTTGGTGAAGTTTGCAAGTGTTGTTGTTTCACCAGGCAGCAAAGCAGACTTGCTTGAGTCGATCGCATTGGTTGGATTGACAAGTGGCGAGTTGTTTGTACCGCTGGTACCAAATCCCGACGCGTTGTTGTAGAAGACTTGCCGCCCCGCGATAGATGCTTGAGGGATCGATTGGATTTTTAATCGAGCTTGTCCTTGGGCATAAACCAAGAACGGACGACCGCTGATTGTTTCGTTGGCCAACTGTGTCCAACCGGTATCCATGTTTACGACGTCGTCAGCGTTGCGACGAACGATAAGTGTGTTTGAATGCTCGGAGATGTTGAGTACTTCCCGTTGATTGAGTGTTAGCGTGTTGCTTCCGCTGCCGGTGATGTCGATGGTTTCGATACCGAGGATTCGGTTGTCGCGAATGGTTGTTAGATCCATGGAGATGCCCGCGGCATCAACTCGCAAGGTATCAACTCCATTTCCGCCAATAACTCTTCGAAAGTTAAGGTCGCTCACAGCAAGCGTATCATTACCTCGACCTCCAAAAAGAGAATCTGCACCACCATTACCGACAATCGCATCATCGCCGTCGGCTCCGTTGATGATTTGTCCATCGGATGTTCCGGTGATGGCGTTAGGCGCATTGGTCCCGAGATTACCTGCCGCTATCGAATCAACAAATCCATTACCGCCAAAGATTACATAACTTCTACCGGTTCGAGATTGACCGGCTATATCAGCGCCGCTGGCTCCGACAATGAGATCGTCAAAGCCATCTCCGTTGACGTCACCAGCAGTGCTTACGGACCCGCCGCTGTAATCACCCTCAGAAGCACCTAGGATTGTCAGTCCGGAAGTACCTAAGTTTGACAGATCGATGTTGGTATTTCCACTTGGCTTTCCATAGATCAAATAGGACGCGCCCGCATCGACTTTGGTGCCACCAACATCGAATTGGTTAGCTCCGATCAGAATATCGTCGAACCCATCGGCGTTAAAGTCGCCAGCATTACGGACCGAAATCCCGCTCAGATCACCTGCTGCTTGGCCGGATATAGTGATTCCGTTTGTGCCTAATGCGTCGGATAATCGAAGAGTTAAAGTCGTGCTCCAATCGGACTTGCCAAAGATTAAGTAAGTTTTGCCTGCGTCGACGCGTCCCGATGGATTGGCTCCAATAGCCCCAATGATCAAGTCGTCGAAGCCATCCCCATTGAAGTCACCGGCACCACTTACAGAGCGTCCGCTTTGATCATCTCGTGCTTGACCTAAGACAGTGAATCCGGCTGCTTGTCCGGCTTGGCCAAGTGTCAATAAATCGATTGTGTCAGGAAGTGATGGCCCTCCAAATACTATATAGGTTTCGCCCCCTCCACTATTCGCAGGTAAACCTGAGGGATCAGCACCGAACGCGCCAATAATCAAATCATCGAAGCCATCACCGTTGATATCACCGGCACTGCTCACGGAAAACCCGCTGTAGTCCAAGGCGACTTGACCAAAGAAGGTGACGCCTGATGGTTGTCCTGATTGACCGAGCGTAGCTAAATCGATCACCTTAGGAAGAGATTCATTACCGTAGATGAGATAGGTTTTACTCGCATCGTTACGTTCAGGGTTACCAGGGTCGGCTCGATAAGCACCAATCACAAGATCATTGAACCCGTCACCATTGACATCGCCTGCACTATTGACCGAAACACCACTTAGATCGAGAGCTGCTTGGCCTAAGATAGTGATCCCGGAGACGCCAGGATTAGTGGTTGCAATATCATCCGACAAACGGACAGTTGGATTAGCGCTCCAATTCGACTTACCAAAGACCACGTAGCTTTTACCGGAGTTGTAACCACTGTCGGGATCTGCGCGATAAGCACCAATAACGAGATCATCAAAGCCGTCTCCGTTCAGGTCACCAGCAGCGCTTACCGAACGCCCACTGTAATCTCCCGTGACGTCACCCCAAATATGGAATCCCGCTGGTTTGCCAGATTGTCCAAGCGTGCTTAAATCGATCGTTGCGGGAAGTGAGGCTTCTCCGAAGACTACATAACTTTTGCCTGCACCGCTCTTTTCTAGCGATGGACTGGTCGGGTTGGCTCGATAAGCACCCACAATCAAATCGTCAAACCCATCTCCATTCACATCACCAGCATTGCTCACAGAGAAGCCGCTAGTGTCATCCGCTTGCTCTCCGTTGATGATCGTTCCCGACGACCCAAGATTTGCCAGATCAATCAAATTGATAGTGGCCAAAAGATTACGAGGTTCAAGTCGTTCAAAAAGATACGTACGATAGCGCCGTCGGTTGCCAACCTTCGGTCCCTCGGTTCGTTTAATGACACTTGTCTGAAAAAATTGAAAGAGATTGCCTTGAAACATAACTCGCGCTTTTGAGAGGTTTTTTATGACGATACACGTCTAAATATATTGTAATCGAATAGAGAGGAAAGCGATTCCACGTAGCTGCGTCTCTCCGAGACGCATGAATCTCGCGTCTCGGAGAGACGCGACTACGTGTTTAGAAACAGCCTAGTACGTTCTTAATGCCCTCCAAAAGGGGAACCATAGATTTGCCGTAATCGAATTGTGTTTTTGTGCTTTATGACCATTCAACGTCGGAAAACCGCTTCGTCGATCCTCAGCAACGCAGGGAAATCATCTGAAGTATCGCTAGAAGTCTGCTGGAATCGGCTTCAGCTGGGGGGGTTAGGGTGTAAAGGCCCGGACCGTGAGGTAGGCAAACAAATCGCGAATTTGTTGAGGCTGAAGATCATTCAGCAATCCCTCCGGCATGATCGATTGGGAGGTGGCTCGCAAAATATCTATTTCTTCTCGATCAATCCGTTCCACTTGATTATCCGCTTTTCGAAGGGTTACCGACTGGGAGTCTTGGTTTTCGATCAGCCCAAGTATGATTCGACCGTCTTCGGTGAGAACCTGAAATTGCGTAAACTCTTCGCGGATTGCCGATGATGGATCAATAATCGAAGGAAGCATGAACCCAAGGTTATCTCGCTCGTAACCAGTCAGATTCGGCCCCGTTTTCCCACCCTCCATGAACAGGGTATGACAGGTACCACACTTGCTCATAAACAGTTTGTGCCCGGCCTTAATATCGCCCGAGCCCTCTCGCAGAATATTGCGCACTGAAGCGATCTTTTCTTCTTGCTCTTTAGGTGTTGATCGTGTGCTGCCCCAAATCTTTTTCACCTCTGTTTGCAGTGGAAGATCTTCATGCAGTCGCATTTGCTGGACAAGATCGAGCGGAATGATTCGAGCGTTAATCCGAGAAGAGTTGATCTCGTTCAGAAGCTTTCGAGCCCAAGCGGGACGTGACGCTAGGGTTTGAAACGCGGTCAACTGTACATCTTGTCCCGCGGCCAATGTTGTGTGAAGCAGTTTACAAATCGCATCACCGATCGCCTCGTCTTCGAACTGCGATAGTGCCTGCAACGCGATCCGTTGAAGAGCCGGCGAATCAGATTGATTGAGTGCCTTTAGAATCGGAGAGAGGCTCGATTTCGCTTTCGTTCGACCCAACACTTCAATCAACTCGATCTTCTCGGGGACCGACGTTTGGCTGCTTCCAAGTTTCTTGATCGCTTCTTGGATCGCGGTTGCATCTCCAAGCTTGATTTGCATCGGCAGATTCGATACGCCTGTTTCGCGGTAGTATGCCTCGACAGCCAATTGAATATCTTGCGGCAATGTTGCTTTGGCGGAACCGGCTAACGCTTCTTTCAAGCCTTCGACAACGATCCGCCGACTCTCCAAAGTAGGTGACGTAGCGAGCAACCATTGGCAACCAGACCAATTTGGTGGTGAGGCTAACGCCCATCGCTGCATGAGTCGACCAAGCAGAAACCTCTTGACCAATGGTTTGTTCCAAGACTCCTCAATCAAGGAACGCGTTTGAGTCTCGTTTGTGATGCAATGCGATTCTAAAGCCCACCAAATCAGCAATCCTTGATGGAGATCATCGACATCTTCATCACGCGTAACAAGCCCGCTCATGATGGGGAATGCTGCGTTAGGTGGCAATCGCTTTGCGGAACAGGCAAGTTGTGTTCGCACCGAAACGTCCTGCTCAGTAGCCGCAAGCCGACTCAGCCTTTCCGCCACTATCTCCGATGCACGCCTGTCGTCGCCCAGAAGTCGAACTGCCCATCGCCGCACATGAGAAATCGGATGGTTCATGCCAGCATTCCAAAGCTCGTCGTTCATTGCCCCCAGTTGATAGAGCGTCCATAGAGAAGGAAGTGCTGCAAGGGATTTCCCGTTATGGAGATGAGACTCAAGTACAGGGATGATCTTCTTGTCGCCACGCGCAACTAGAACTCGAACAGCCATTTGTTGAAAAAACTTGTTTGGGTGACTTAGCAGCAACACAATCTTTTCAGAGGGCCATGTATTCAAATCAAAACTAGTTGGCGAAGGAAGCAATTCAGACCAGTCTGCGTTACCAACGGATGTCAACTGATTGCTGCTGTTTTCACCTTGCAGGCGGTAGACTCGTCCGCTCGCTTTGTGCCAAGTATCGCGAGGGTCAACGTGACTGAGCCGACTATCGTACCAATCGCACATATAGACCGCGCCATCTGGCCCGACCTTGACGTCAACAGGTCTGAACCAACGGTCGGTAGTTTCCAAGATTGGTTCTAAGTCAACAGTACGAAAGGTACTCGTGTCAGGAAGGATCTCGCTTGTCCAGACTCGGTTGTGAAGCGCGTTGGCGGCGATAATCCGGTTATCAAAGGACTTCGGTAGCGTCCCACCTTCGTAGATGATAAATGTTTGCGCGAATCGGTCGGCATCACCCTGGAATCGCATATGTTCAAAATAGCCAAATGCAAAAGGATTTGTAAGAGAACCATGCTTTCCCCAATTTTTCTCGCCATAGCTTCCTTGCGGATAGTACATACCACGCGTTGAACCGGAGTTCGTTCCAGAAAAAAATCGACCGACCGAGTCAACCTCTAAGCTAAAGGTGTTTCCGCCACCTTCTGCATAGATCTCGAAGACTTCTTTGGTGGGATGGTATCGCCAAATGCATTGACCAAGAAACGAGGTTGTACTTCCACTTCGCGTGCGAACGTTCCCGGTTGTCGTGCTGCCGTTGGCTCCATAAATCCATCCGTCGGGCCCCCAAGTTAAACTGTTGGCGATCGCGTGAGTATCTTCGATTCCAAATCCCGAGAGATGCACTTGAGGATCACCATCGGGTTTCGCATCTCCATCTTTATCCGGATAATACAACAGGTAAGGTGGGTTCAGAATCCACACCCCTTCGTGCCCTGGCAAAACACTGGAAACAATATTGAGATCAGAAACAAAATCATGATTTGATTCGTACGTTCCGTTGCTATCACGATCTTCAAAAACCGTTACTCGATCAAGTCCCGGCACGTGATTGGGAGGAGCCACCGGGACTTGGTCGTAGACGGCCCGCAGATATTGGTCATATCGAACGATCTTCAGTCCAGCTGGAAACGGGTACTGCCGATACTGCACGACCCACAGTCGTCCACGTTCGTCAAAGTTCATCGACAAAGGCTGTTCAATCGTGGGCTCGGAAGCAACCAATTCCACTTTGATCCCATCTGCAAGCTTGAATTTGGCGAGAGCCGCTTCTGGTGTAGAGGGTTGGCTATCGTCAGAGAGAGCTCCGCGTCCTTTGAAGCTCTCGATGTATTTTTGAACCTCCGCATTGGCGGCCGGAGCTGATTTTTTATTGCCGGGACCTTCTTCAGCTTGTACGAACGAGACAATCCCGATCACAACAAAAACAAATCGGATTGGTTTTAAAAACACCGAAGACCACGAGCAATATTCGATCATCTCATAACTCACTAATTCCAAGTTGTCTTGATCGCTCTCACGGATGTGCAATTAGAAGCTTCGCAACACAGGTCTTCTACGGTTGATGCTTGGTTCCAACGGTTCCAGCCAACTCATGTCGACCAAAGCTGAATCGCTACGTCGAGCCAGAAGGAGACTGGCTGGTGGTAATGGAGCGGTGAATGGTCTGAGGCTGTTTACCCCCTGCGCAGCACGTGTTGCGTTGGTGTCCAAGACGTTGACAAAGCCCGACTTGTCGACGTCAAAGATACTCGAGACGGCAACTGCAGTGGTGGATTGTCTGGCTCGCACGCTGTTCGTATCCAAAACGTTGATCGCCACTTGCGCTGGGAATGATGTCGTTGGCGTTACATCAAAACGTGCGTTACCAAAGTAGAAAATGTCGTTGGAAGCTAGGCTCGTATTTGCATCCGCTAAGACGGTAATCCTAAGCCAAGCGTTTTGAATTGCATTATCAGCAAAGACCAGCTTCACACGGTCGGAACCACCGATTCCGCCTCCAGCAAATGTAGAGACCGTAACCGTAGGCGTAATCGAAAGGAAGTCTGGTGTGGTCAGCGTAAAGTTGGACCAGGTCGCGAACTGAAAACTCGAAGCGGAGATGCCTGACAAGTTTGCCGCCCCAGCAATGTCAATCACGATCCCATTGAGGCCTCGCGAGTAGTTGGTGAAATTTGCTAGAGTTGTCGTTGTACCGGGTAGCAGCGCAGACTTGCTTGAGTCAATCGCATTGATCGGATTAATCAGAGGCGAGTTGTTCGCATTATTGGTCCCAAAGCCTGCTGAGTTGTTATAAAAGACTTGGCGATTCGTTATGGAGCTGAACTCTTGGACGTTCAAAACGTTAATTACGAAGCTGGCGTTACTAGTCGTTCCGTCTGAACTTGTCGCCCGGATGGTAATGGAATGACTCACAGACGATTCGAAGTCAATCGGACCGGCTACCGTTACGACGCCTGTCGTTGGATGAATTGCAAATCGGCCTCCAGCACTGTCCGTAAGTGAATAGCTCACTGTTTGCCCCAAGTCAGGCTCTATCGCGTTTGCGGTGATTCCCACGAGTGTCCCAACTGGTGAGTTCTCATTGACTTGATTGGCTTCAGTCGCCAAATCAGTAACTGGCCCGACGTCGGAGATGGCGTCAAAGGGCTTTACGAAAAACCAATCGGAGGCCGTAGTAGTCGCCGAAGCAGCAGCAACCATGGTAAAGTTCAACGCAGTTGGAGCATTGCTCGCGTTGTTCGTTCGATTGAGCTGTAGGTGTCTGCCGGTTTGGGGATGAATGATGTTTTGCCACCCAAATTCTTGCTCGCTAATCGTCCACTCGACAGCAGTTCCTGTAGTACCCGCAGGTGCGAAATCGAGAGTCGTACCGTTAAATCGAAGCCGCCGACCATCAGCACCCGATACGATGTATCTCCTTCCATTTCCCGCATCGCGCAGTTGGAATTGAACCGTCGTATCTTCGACGCGTATTGTCGAAGCATTCAACCCGCCGCCACCATTATTGGCAACGCGATGAGAGGCGCCTCGATTATGCAGAATATAGGGCGTATCATTCTGAATCGCGGTCTTCCCATCCCAGGCAACATACGCCTTTCCATACGGAGTTAGGCTTCTGTCTGAATAGAACGTGTTTGATCTTGGATTCGACATGGTCCAAG
>JAIYDQ010000094.1 GCA_027487375.1 Planctomycetaceae bacterium | reverse complement strand
TATCGTTTGGTGCTTGCCAAGCAAACAGACCAATGTCTTGCTCTTTTCAATAACTTTTACGCCCAACGACCTGGTGAAGCACTTCTATCGTTCAATGCTTCTTCGGAAGCGGAAGTCGAATTACTCAAGGAGGCGGTGAAGTTCAAGAACGATAAAGACTTTATCGGAGTTGCGAAAGTCTTTGACAAGTTCTTTGATATGCACCCACATCAATTTCCGGCTGCTTATGTCGCCGCTGAGAATTGGGCCGTGGCTGGTGAATCCATCAAAGCCATGGATCGACTTCAAAAGGCGATTGAGGGGGGTTGGAGTTTCGCCGAGCACATCCGAACCAATCCTCAATTTCAATCGCTTCGAAGCGAGAAACGTTTTCAAGCACTCGTTCGAAGTACAGAAGAAGACTCGTTCCTTTGGACTCCGGCCGTTGGATTTGATGCTCGAAAATTCTACTCGCAGAATGGAGTTCCATCATCAGATCCAAAACGCGGGCTATCCTACATGATGTCGATGGTGCTCGCCGTCTGTACTGATTACGGTACCACGGAAGCAGAAGCACTAGCACAACTGAAAACATCAATCTCGGCAGATCACAGTAATCCATCTGGAACCTTTTTCATCACCAGCACAGAAGATGTCAGAACGACTTGTCGCAAACCAGGTTTTCAGTTGGCAATCGACCAATTAAAAGCACTAGGGAGAAAAGGCGAGATCATTCCCGATGTGATGCCGTTGTCTCGCGAGGACGTGCTGGGAGTTACGATGGGGACGCCTTTCTTTGGCTGGGCATCGTCGCAGTCAAAATTGGTACCGGGTGCAATCGGAGACAACCTGACGAGCCTTGGTGGTGAAATGGATACAGGAAACCAAACCAAGCTCTCAGAGTTCCTTCGGCATGGAGCGGCCGCAGCAAGCGGTACTGTGACCGAGCCCTATTCGATTCAAGAGAAGTTTCCTCATCCAACGATTCACGCCAGTTACGCAACGGGTCTTACTTGTGCAGAAGCGTTTTACTTAGCAGTCATGGGGCCCTATCAACTATTAATCGTAGGGGATCCTCTGTGCCAACCCTTCGTGAAGCCGCCCAAGGTTGAATTAATCGGAATCGTTGAAGGACAGTCGCTCCGTTCTCTTGGGCGTATTGGATTCAAAGCATCGAAAGGCGCAGATACGCTTAAACCGCAAGTCATGACCGTGTTGTTGAACGGTGTGATTCGTGGCAGAGGCTCTGCTAGCGGATCGGTTTATCTGAACGATCCAAGAACCCCTCCCGGGGTTCATGAGTTCCGGTTCATCGCCTCAAGCGACTCGCGTCAATCAGAACGATGGGAGACATCGGTTCAAATCTTGAATGGTACTCCAGATCAACAAATTGTATTTGATGCACCTCTCACTTGGAGCCGCAGTAACGAGCAGCCAATTTCAGTCACAGCGTCGACAAAAACGCCAGGAGTGACGATATCCGTTCGTCATGATTGGGAGGTCTTAGCGACACTGCAACCGGGCCAGGAAAGTGTTCAGCTACCGATGGAAAAACTTGGGCGCGGACCAGTAAGATTGCAAGCCGTAGGAAAGATAAACGACATCGAAATCTACTCAATGCCAATCGTCGTTGATATCACGCCTTGAGATCGCTTCTGAGAGAAGAGCGCGTTTGAGGGAACGTGACTTGTGCAGTCGTTCCTTTGCCAAGGGTCGATTCAAATTCTACCGTTCCGCCTAATCCGGCAATAACATTACGAGTGAGAAACACGCCCAGTCCCATACCTTGCCCGACTTCCTTCGTGGTGTAAAAAGGCTGCCCGATACGGCGTAGAACATCTTCGCTCATCCCTGTTCCCTGATCGATGATAAGAATCTTCCAGTCTGAGTTTTGTTGCTGAATATGAATAGCAACTCGACTTGGTTCCGGCGAGGCATCAAGCGCGTTTTGGACTAAATTACGGATTGCTTGCGAGACAGCCTGAAGGGGAAGTTGAACCGATTGTGAACGAATCGTCGGATCGATAACAACTTCAACTCGCTCGGGTTTTCTGAGGGGTTCTAGGATCGTTTTGACGATCTCCTCCACACCAACCTGGTTCATGACTTCGGCTGCCGCTTCTCCGGCTCCACTTTTCATCCGTTGAAGCACTTCGCGACATCGATCTAGTTCGCTTCGTATCAGGTCTACATCGCGTCGAACGTTTGGATCAACTTGTATACGTTCAAGCTTGCGAGCCAGTTCTTTGGTGACCACCGCGATCGTCGAAAGTGGTGACGCGAGCTCGTGCCCTGCTCCAGCTGCAAGAGTTGCCAACGCTTCGACACGCTGAGCACGTTCGGCTTGCGCCTCTGCTTCGGCAAGCCTATTCTCACGAGATCGCAGTTCCTTTACCAAGACCGTCATAAAGTGAGCCACCACACCGCAGCACGTAGTTAACGCAATCAATGCGCCTTGCTTAGGTATTGAAAACAGCCCTGCCCCCTCCGCGAAAGTGATACCAAGTTCAGGAAGTGGCTCTGCAAAAGCCAACAGAAAGATTGTTCCCAAAACACTTGCAACCGCGAGCATCCATGTCCATGCTGCAGGTAACACCAACCCACCGACGATGATGTTAGCCAGATAGAAGCACGCGAAAGGATTCACCGCGCCCCCGGA
Source organism: Planctomycetaceae bacterium (assembly GCA_027487375.1). Lineage (GTDB taxonomy): Bacteria > Planctomycetota > Planctomycetia > Pirellulales > Pirellulaceae > JAIYDQ01. The sequence goes on along the minus strand of JAIYDQ010000094.1, from coordinate 13,766 downwards.
GTAGTAAAGCAACCCCGTTAAAGTCATCACATCAATCAACAGTAGCAGGCCGAGCCAATAACTGCGAACATGAATCGAATCCCATGGAGTAGTTTTCAACGCGATCCTTGGATTGGGATTCGAATCTTCCAGTGCTTCCTCAACACCACTCAAAAAATGAGTTTGGTATCGACGAAGTGAGTAATAGATCAGGAGGTTTGTTAACGCTGTAAACGCAACAAGACTCAACAACGGAATCAGCCGCAACGGGATATGCAATAAGGCGTATGCGATGCCAATCGCCAGCAATTGACCAACCACCGCTACCCACCGAAGTTGTAGAAGCCAAACCACCGTTTTAAGCGTTGGCTCCGAACGAAGACGTCTATTTTCCGATCCCATTTTGCCAATCAATCTTCGTAAACTTCGAAGCGACTCATGCTCACACTACTCCGCATTTACCGAGCCAACTGTACTGCGATAAAGAAAAGGTTCGCTACAGGCGATGGCTTGAATCACTTCTGCTAGACGATAACCACCAGGCCGCGTTTCGTTTAGTACATGATTGATCGTGCATTGGTCTTGGCGAACTAACCCACGGCCTAAGGCATACGTCAACAGTTGCGTCACAAAGTGTCTCGCAACTTTTTCTTTATCAGTCTCTAGATGTTCAAGTAACTCACGCGGGCCGTTGAAAGTCCTGCCGTCCTGTAGCTTTCCTCGGGCATCGATATCGACTCCTTCATCCTCATTCCGCCACTGGCCAATGGTATTAAAGTTCTCAAGCCCCAAGCCGATCGGATCGAGAACGTTGTGACAACTCGCGCAACCTGGATCAGCGCGATGAAGTTCTAGTTGCTGACGAAGTGTTAGATTCTTGTGCGCTTCTTCGGTTTGCTCCAGCGATGGAACTCCTGGCGGTGCAGGCGGCGGTGGGTCACCAATAATGTTTTCAAGTACCCACTTGCCGCGCTTAACCGGGCTGGTCCGCGTGGGATTGGAGGTCAATGTCAAGATCGATGCTTGAGTGAGGAGTCCGCGACGTTCCTTAGGAAGCTCGACACGAATCCATTTGTCTTCGTTCTTATATCGGCCGAGTCTTCGATCGTTGCTACTTTGCCCTCTTCGCCCCTCGGCTTTGGGATAAAGTTGCTCTGGATCCTCCCCTTCGAAATCGACACCGTAGTACTCTGCGAGGCGAGGATTCACAAAGGTATGTTTCGCTGTCAACACATCAGAAATAGCCCCCTCCTGAATCAAGTTCTTGCAAAACAAAAAAGTTTCCTTCTCCATCGCTTCGGTAAGCAAATCCGACCAGATAGGGAAAGCTCTCTCGTCGACATCCACTAGTTTGAGATTCCTCAATCCTAGCCATTGCTCAAAAAAGCCGGTAACCATTGCGTCCGATTTTTCGCTACTAAGCATGCGTTCAACTTCTTTGCGAACACCTTCATCAGTAGCAAGCACACCTTCAGACGCGAGCCGTAAAGCAACATCGTCTGGCATAGATGACCATAGAAAATACGACAAACGACTAGCTATGGCAAAGTCATTTAATCGCTCACGGTTCAGACTCTCTGAACCAATTTTCGAGGACGCATAAGTGCTCGCAGTTTTGTTTTGATTCTCGACTGCCTTCGCTTGAGGCTGTTCTAAGCTATCTTCAAAACGAAATAGAAATTCTGGCGAGATGAGTATCGATTGAATTCCAAACTGGACCGATTCTTCGAAGTTCCACCCAGCATTAGTCGCATCGACAATAATGTTTGAAACCTTATCAAACTCGCTTTGCGTGCAAGGTCGTCGAAATGCTTTGGGAAGCAAGTTTTTCACAATCACATCCGCAGCTTGTTTTACAGAAACCGAGTCGTTTGGCTTTGCAACGATAACGTTCTGGTGAGCGATCGGCATTGGGGGCAAGCCTTTGGTCGGGCCAACCATGGTAAGGGTGTGAATCCTCAAACCTCGATACCCTTTGTTCTCGCGAGCAATCTCGTCTATGTTCTCAGGCTGTCCAACCAACTTGATGGTCACTTCGTGAAAGCCAGCCTCTAAGTCACGTTTCCATTTGAAGTCTTTGCCTCCCTTCTTCGTTGTAACGACTTCGATGAGCTCACCATCGAGGTAGACTTCGACTTCGCCTTCAGCAGGAATGTCGGCACCGAAGCTATTCGAGAGATACATTTTTGCGTTGATCGTGTACTCGCCCTCGCTGCAAAGAAACTTTGCCGTCGTTGACTCGTCTAATACGATTGGTTCGAGATCGGCAAGTTGGGTCTTCATCACGTTGGGATCCAGCGAGATAACTCGTCCAGAAACCCACTCTGCAGCCTGGAGATACTTTTCCAGAATGAGAGGGGAGAGGGTCAAAACCTCGCCCTGATTGTCAAACCCGTTTCCAACATCATCGGAAACGAAGCCAATTTCTTTCGAAGGTTTTAGATCAAGTCCGAACAGATCCCGAATCGTATTGTCGTATTCGAACTTGTTGAGACGCCTTGCGGTGACCGACGGGATCTCCGAAGGTGCGGAGCAATCGATTGCGGTGAGTGCTTGATGAATCCAGTTGCTCGTTCTTTCGCGTTCAATATCCGTCGGCTGCTCGGAATAGTCTTTAGGTGGCATCGCTCCTAAACGCACAATGCCGCGGATCTGCTCCCAGAGTGACTGCTTGTCGCGGACGCTCTGCAGATTCCGAAAATAGGCGATATCTACCGAACTCTCCGCTGTATCCCCTTCGTGGCATTCATAGCAATAACGCTGAAGGATCGGCTGAACGGTTTTTGTGAACTCGTCTTGTAGATCACGATCGAGTTGGGGGACATTCGGTTCAATGGCATAGATCGACACTTGCGGCATTACGCAAAGGACTCCCAGTACAGCGATCAAAAAACGCACTCCACGGGTCGTGGTTCGTGAGTCGAACACGTTATCGACATGTTGCTTTTTGACAAAGGAAAGTGTGTTGGCGTTCATAAATTCAGCTTTCTCTAGCGGTGATGAGAAACTGGGTGTGGGCTAACGGAAAGATCGCTCTCCTAAGCCTTGGGCAATAGGCTCGGGCACGGTCTGCAAAATTTGGAAAGATCGAAACCTGTGGCAAACGCCGGCGGTTCAGGCTTCTTCTTTTCTATGGTGATGGCGGGATCGCGAACTGCGAATGACTTGAAAATGCTGGCGGGTGCTTCGCCGCTCAGGGAAAAATGCATTGAGCATATCTCGTCGTCTTGCCGGTGAAGCCGATTCATCCTCTCTTATTGTATAGCATCCGCCCCGGCTTGCTATCGGAAAGAGCCCCCAAGAATCAAACAGCGGCGTTGACGCCAGATTTTCATGATTTTTCTGAGTACGACAAATCTCTAGGACTCGTTACTAGAATTAATCGAAACTGATTTCAAGCTACCGACTAGCATGCTGTCGCTAATGTCTGACGAGAAAACCGGGGCGAATTTTTTGCCCTAGTTTGATTTTGGAAATCCAACAATAGCGGCTTCATGCTATAATTTAGCGGTTGAACGATCGCTCTAAATCGACCTTTTTCGGATCTTTATTTTACCTTGTAAGCGTACGCGAATATGAAAAGCACGCAGGATGACCTTTCAAATTTGGACCTATCCGCTCCGGCGATGGGCTCGTTGAATCCGTCGTCGCCCGGTCTGGCCGCTTCCGGTGTAACGGGAGGCTCGGCTCCTGATGACGAAGTTAGTGCGGAAGCGGTTATCGCAGCAATCGAGGAACCGAGGCTAATCCGCCGCTGGGCTTGGCTGGCTCTCCCTGCTTGGCTTGTAAGCATGCTGCTCCATGTCGCGATCTTGCTATTCATGGCGGCGTATCACATTCCGGGGGTTGGCGACGCTATCTCTGGGATGATCATGACGGCCTCTCCGACGGAGGACGCCCCTGAAGCATTAGAAGAGTTCGCCATGGAAGCTCCTCAAGCAGTCGAGGCGGAACAAGATCCATCCGAAGTCATCACCAGTTCGACTCCTGTTCTGAACACAGCAGTCAGCGAAGTATCAGTAGATGTGAAACTGGATGTTATGGTCGCGCCAGCCATGGCAAACTTATCGCTTCCTTCGATGAGCGATTCTTTGTCTTCCGCACTACTATCGAGCGGTGCAACCTCAATAACGAAAAGTCTTGGAAGTCGGGGAAAAGTTGCCAAGCGAGAATTGCTTGAACGATACGGCGGGAACGAAGACACGGAGAAAGCGGTTGCAGCCGCATTGAAGTTTCTTGCCCAACACCAGCTCGCTGATGGCTCTTGGAGCTTTGTTCATAGTCTCGCTTGCAAAGGACAGTGCACCGATGTCGGCAAGGTGACTGCAGCCAACGCAGGCGCAACAGGCTTGGTTCTCATGGCTTTTCTAGGTGCGGGGCAAAATCATATCGACGGAGAATACAAAGAGGTTGTCGGGAAAGGTCTTGGGTACCTGATCAAGTCGATGCGAGTTACAGGCAAAGGTGGGCCAAGCTGGTACGCTAATGGCCAAGCAACGAAGTCGGGCGCGATGTACACACACGGGATCGCTTCTATTGCGATGTGTGAAGCGTACGGAATGACGAAGGATCCGCAGTTGAAGCAGGCGGCTCAGTTATCTCTCGACTTTATCTCTTTTGCTCAGAGTCCAACCGGTGGTTGGCACTACGCCGCTGGCGCTCCGACAGCAGACACTTCCGTTGTTGGTTGGCAGCTAATGGCTCTCAAGAGCGGATCGATGAGCGGACTAGCGTTCCCAACCAAAACGCTTGTCAACGCTCGCCGGTACCTAGATTCAGTACAAAGCGAAGACGGCACGATCTACGGCTATATGAAGAAAGGGGATCGCAAAGGAATTGCAAACGCGATGACCGCATGCGGTATCCTCTGCCGAATGTACATGGGGATGCCCAAGGACGCACCCGAGCTCGACAAAGTCGCTCAGGCCTTCATCGCAAAAGGACCGATCCCATCGGACATTTACTTCAACTACTACGGCACCCAAGTCATGAAGCAAGTCGGTGGACCGCGTTGGGAACAATGGAATCAAAAGATGCTTAAGTTTCTCCTTCCAACCCAGGAAAAGTCCGGTCACATGGCGGGTAGCTGGATGGAAGGGAAAAGCACCCACAGCGGCGAGAACGGGGGAAGACTTTACGTGACAGCCATGTCGACCATGATTCTTGAAGTCTACTACCGATACATGCCTCTGTATGGTGAGCAGACAGAAGAAGAAGCATTCAAACTCTAAGTGCGACCCGTTTCGAAGTCTTGCTTTCGCTGCTAGCCCAAGCGTGGAGATTTCCACGCGTGAACCAGAAATGCTGTTGCGATTACATTGCGTAGCGTCACCAGGCTAAACACAGCGAGCTAAACTCTATCGTTGCAAGAATGGTGGACGTGATAGAGGCACCTTACGGAGCATCTTAAACGTTGCTGAGATCTGGTTCGATAACTCGTTTGTTCTGCCAACCGCCATGGAGGTATCGCGAAGCAAACATCACAGCCATGACAAGCACCCAGGCGGTCATTACTCCCCACCACCAGTAGAGACCACCGCCATCATAGAAGTAATCGCCGAGTAACTTTCCTAGCCCGATCGTTACGAAGCCACTCACGATGTGCCCGACTAGAACAAATGAGGTGTCGCCAGCTCCTTTCAGAGCACCGACGAAAACGATCTGTATGCCGTCGAAGATGCAATACACAGCGATGAACCAAAGTATTGGTATAACGATGTCCTTCATCTCGTCGAAGCGATAGGACTCTGCTCCAATACTGTAGACAGCAAGTACTTCTCGCGGAAAAACTCCGTAGAGTATCGCGAAAAAAGTCGAATAAGCTATCGCGATCATTAATCCAGAGCGAACGCTTCGCTTTGCCAACTCAAGTCGTCCGCTGGTGAGATACTGTCCAACGAGGACTCCGATCGAGAGCCCAAGTCCCATCATCGGAATGAACGCGAGCATGTTGACCCCGAGAGCTAGTGTCGTAGCAGCCATCGCTCGTTCGCCTAATTGACCGACAACCATCATGATCACGGAAAACGTAATCGCTTCTGCGAGCGTCGAAATACCAGCAGGCCATCCATAGTGAAGTAGCCTTCGTGAGATAGTCCAGTCGAACTGCCACTTTTCATAGAAGAGGCTTACACGCTTCGGCACGACAGTAGAATTTGGATCGGAGCTCTTTTGTCCGGGCCACGAAAGGTAGTTTGCAGCAACGAGCAGGAGTATCAGTTTCGTCACCAGCGCTATCGAAGTCGCAAGAGCAGCCCCCACGATGCCGAGCCGTGGAAGTCCAAGAAACCCAAAGATTAGAATGAGATCCAAGACGAAATTGAGGACCGTTACGATGAAGTCACATAACAAAAGCAATCGCGTTTTATTGGTGCCAGCGAAAAGACCAACCAACGGAGCAGTCACGATTGTTGCCCAAGCTCCGACGGAGACCCATCGAAAGTAACTCGATTCCGGCCCCACCAGTTCCGGCCCATGAAATAAACTGAAGAACTGAGGTGCTTGCCATGCGAGCACGAAGAGGATTGGCCCTGTCATGGCCGCCATTATTATGCCTTGGATGACTGATCGCATCGCGCGATCGATGCGACCTGCCCCGACGTATTGTGCAACAAATGTGCTCGTAAAGCCAAAGATCCCGACCGGCAGGCAGGTCACTGCCCAAAACATGGTGCCGGCTCCCATAGCACCCGCAGCAGCTTGATCTGAATACGCGTACAACATCATTCGATCAACGAAGATCGTGATTGAGAAGAGACCGGTCGAAAGCATCAAAGGCCACGCGACCGAGAGTACGTCGATAGGACCGGCTGGCCTAAAAAGCCAACTCTGGCCATCTCGACAGCTCTCATCCACCTGTCGCTGCAAAGTCATTCAAAATATCTTTGGGGTTTTACGGATTGAGCGTTGACGGAAAATGAGTTTCCCACAACATAAAGCTACAAGAAAAACATTTTCGACAACCGAATCAAATACCACTAACAATCTAGAAGTCGGACCGGCGGATGAGCTCCAAGCCCACCTCGAATAATTCTCATAGAAACATTGTTGTCTGTTATCCCGTCTTGCCAAGGCACCTTGACTGGTTGCTACAGGCCGCCCCCGGGTGGAATTTCATCAATGCTGGGCAAGAAGGAATTGGAAAAGCGATTTTCGACGCAGATATCTTTGTTGGGCATGCAAAAGTCCCGGTCGATTGGGATGCTGTAGTGCGTCAAGGGCGACTGAAATTCATCCAATCTTCAGCAGCGGGACTGGACCATTGCTTAGTTCCTTCGGTGATCGATTCGGAGATAACAGTATGCAGCGCTTCGGGGCTATTTGCTGATCAAGTCGCCGAGCAGACGCTTGCTTTGCTCTTAGGGTTGCTTCGAGGCTTGCCGACTTTCTTTCGACAATCTGAGAAAAAAGAGTTTGTTCGTCAGCCTACAGGCGATCTTCATGGCAAACGAATTGGAATCGTCGGGCTTGGTGGCAACGGCCGGCGACTGGTTCAAGTTCTCAAGCCATTTCGTACTCAGATTTCGGCAATCGATTTTTATCCCGTTTCAAAACCGCCCGAGGTCGATACGCTTGGCCCGCCGGAAGATCTCCTGTCCTTAGCAGCCAAGTCCGACATATTGATCCTCGCATTACCTTTGAACAAGTCGACTCACCAATGGATTGACCGGCGGGTTTTTGAGGCGATGCCCAAGGGAAGCATCTTGATCAACGTAGCGCGAGGCTCATGCGTTAACGAAAAGGACCTCGTCGACGCACTCGAAAGTGGACACCTTCACGGAGCAGGATTGGATGTAACCGACATCGAACCGCTTCCTGAAACGAGCCCGCTCTGGACAATGCCAAACGTAATTATCACACCACACGTAGGTGCTCAAGCGGCCAATCGAGTTGATGATTCAACGAAATTGGCTTGTGAAAATCTGAGGCGATATCTCGCGAAAAAGCCTCTATTGAACATGGTAGATAAGCGTTTAGGTTTCCCGCATCCTGATGTACAAGCGATGTCTCAGCCCCAATGGCGAAATGGAGTGTGATTAGTTTGAAGACAGAACGTTGGATACAGGCAGTTGCGTTAGACATGGATGGTCTTCTGCTAAACACGGAAGATTTATACGAAATCGCAGGTGAAGAGCTGATGAGGCGGCGTGGTAAGACATACCGTCACGAAGTTCGCCAAGCGATGATGGGTCTCCCAGCACCAAAGGCATACGGAGTTCTCATCGAAGCCGAAGGGCTCACCGAGGATTGGCGGATGTTACAAATCGAATCGGACGCAATTTTTGAAGAACTCCTTCCTGCAAAGCTAGAAGCCATGCCTGGTGTTCCCGAGTTAATCGATACATTGGACCGGCTTCAACTCCCACGATGTGTCGCGACAAGCTCAAGACGGTCTTTCGCAGAACAAGCATTATCGATGGTAGGGCTACTGCATCGTGTCGACTTTGTCATTACTGCCGAAGATGTCGCCAACGCCAAGCCGCACCCTGATATCTATCATGCTTCGGCTGAGAAAATGCAAGCACCAACCGAGCGTATGCTGGTGCTTGAAGATAGCGCCATCGGGACAGCTGCCGGGGTGGCTGCCAATGCACATATTATTTCAGTGCCTAATCGTCATACCGCCAAAGCCGATTTTCGTGGAGCAAAAGCGATCGCTCAACGTGGCCTTCACTCTCACGAAATTCATGAAGTCCTTCATCGTTTACACGAAGTGAAGTGAATACCCGGCAAGTGTCTCCAAACACGTAGTCTCGTCTCTCCGAGACGAGAATTCTTGGCGTCTCGGAGAGACGCCGCTACGTGAACGATTGTCAAACAAAAAAGCCAGAATTGCAGAATTGATTTATGCGGGTGCAAGTAACGCGTCACGCATATCTTGCAGAACGCGTTCTCGAATCTCTTGAAATTCACCTTCTATAAATGCACCTGCAGCAGCACGGTGGCCTCCACCTCCGTAATTTCTTGCTAATTTGTTGCAATCAACGTGACATCGCGAACGAAAGCTCATCTTATAGCCTCCCTTCAACTGTTCGATAAAGATAACTCCAACTTTAGTTCCAGCAATCGCGAGAGTTAAATTGATTGCGTCCTCCGTATCACTGGGGAGTGCTCCTGTTTCTGGGAAATCTTCTTTAAAGACATGCGTGGAAACGAGACGGCCATCCATCTCGATCTCTGTGCGAGCCAGAATTCGACCACGAAGCCGTACGCGTCCGAGTGTGTCTCTTTCATACAGATCTCCGTAAACGCCGGAGGGATCTGCACCAGCATCCATGAGTTCGGCAATGATTCGGTACGTTGCGGATGTTGTTGAAGCAAATCGAAACCAACCGGTATCGGTTGCAATCGCTGCATACAGAGCTGTTGCCATGTGACGAGTAATGGGCACTCCCATTTTCTTCGCGCAAAGGGTAACCAGGTGCCCAGTTGCTTCGGCGCTGGTGTCTTTGAAGAATTCGGTTCCCAGTTCGTCCTCGCCGACGTGGTGATCAATGCAGAGTTTGGGGCCAGGAAATCGACGCAATACATCAGCCATTGGCCCAAGCTGAGCCCAGGCGCTCGTATCGAGCACGATCAAGCAATCTCCAGCGACCTCATCAGGGGAAATATGTTCGCCGATAGTCTTAATCTTTTGGCTTGGATCCAAAAACGCCAAACCAGGTGGCGTTGGATGCCCGTTAACGATTTCAACTTGCTTGCCCATGCCTTCCAAGATGCCAGCCATGCCCAGTTCGCTTCCCAGCGCATCGCAATCGGGCCGAATATGGCTAGTCAATATAAATCGCTTCTGTGACTTCAAGATAGAAGCCAATCGATCCCAATCCAAACTCATATGACTCACTACAGTTCTAATTTACTTGGCAGATTGCATGAAGAAAAACCACGCATTGAATGAATGCCCCTTTAATATAGTCGAGAATGCACCGGACTTGTGAAGCCATACACGAACCAAATGAATTGGCCTGCCAACTGGCATCTTTCAAGGTCCTTGCCGAATACGATTACAGTCAAGTGTTTCTTGCAACAGCCCCTTGTTCGTCATGTAAGTACAAAACAAGAAAGTTACCGATCCGTCACCTAGAATCACCCAACAAATCATGCTGCCTGCCAGCAAAAAGCCCCTTTGTTTCGCCATTTTTGATAGTTTTTCAACCAAAAACCCCTGATTTTTTAATTTAGGTGCCTTTCGATCGCTTTTTTTCTACTCGCGTCAAAGGGTTGAAATTAATCTGGAGTAGCGGTATTCGACTCCTCGGCGAGACGACCAAACAAGCCAACACCACAGCAATGATCAAAAAGCTTATCTATTTCACCTACAGGCAAACATCTATGAAAACTCTTTCCGTTGTAATCTTGGCAGATTTAGCTAGTCGATTTGCACGCAGTGCATTTTGCTTGAGCTTGTGTTGCTCGGTGTTCTGTTGCGCTATTTCCGGAGTGATGGAGCGAGACTTACTCGCAGACGAAAACGCACAAGAGCAATTGGTAAACTCGTCAATGAATGCGAATCTGCAAGCAGTCGTTGAATTGCCTGAAGATTTTATCGTGCGAGTGGAAAACGGAATATTACGCTTGGTAATAGAGTCGACAGGAGCACTTGGACAGCGTTCCGCAAGACCCAACCTGAGTGTTTCACTTTTGGATGAAGACGGCGTTGCACAAAGTGCTACAACCAATTCTTCGGGTATCGCAGAGTTTAAGAACGTCAGGGTAGATGCGATTCATGCAGTGGTGGTGAACGATGAGAATTTCCACGCTGCCGTTCCCGCACTCACCATGTCACCCACGAAAGCTCAGGAGAAAAACGTCATCTCCAATAGCATACGTTTCTCACCGTTACTTGCCGATCGCGATGCAATCCTGAGCTCGATTTCAAACAGTAGTGCGCTCAATGTAGGTGTGGGTGCATTGCTAGGTGTTGACGACTTCCGACCAGCGCCATTCACGGAGCATCGAGTCCAGCTAGCTGCAGATGGTACGCTCAATGGTCGCATCATCATTGCGGACAGAGATCTAAATGGATCGCAACGCATTGCAAACATCACGATTTTAAAAGATCGCCAAACAATCGCTAGAGCTACCGCCAACGCAGCAGACGGAAGCTTTGCTTTGCCTAACCTAGCCCCAGGTGTTTACGGATTGATTGCGTCAGGACCGGCCGGATACTCGGCTTTTGAGTTTGAAGTCCTACCTGCCGGAGCTGATCTCGCAATGCCGAAAGATCCACAGAATCTGCCAGTGTCATTCCAAGCTCCGGCAAACTCTCAACTCGCTGTATTCCTGATTCCACCAAAACTAATGGTAGGTGTTCGCGATGCAATCACCAGTGCGTATGGCAGTGGAGTTGCACCGAACAACATGGTTGCTGGCCCGATGCCAGGATTTCCTGTTGGCGGTGGGATGGGTGGCGGCGGCTCGGGAGGCAGTGGGATGAGCGGCGGCGGATTCGGAGCAGGCGGAGCGTTGGCCGTTGCTGGAATTGTTGCTGCAATCGCAACATCGGAAAGTGGTTCATCCAACACGAATCAAGCCCCAGTGATCGTTAGTCCAATCGCACCATAGTCTCCGCGCGTGCACTCTTGGTTACTGTGCCTCAGCTTTCTGGACGAGATCATTATGGTCTTGTCCGAATGAACCGTACGGGAGGTACAACGAATAAGATGCGGAGAGACATTTGAAGACTGCTGGTGTCGTTGCGATTCACGCGACATCTCAATTCTCACGGTTTCAGCTGCCGTAGAGCTTTATTTTGCTTGGCACCGACGACATCCGGCGTGGCTTTGGAATCTTTGCGTATTCTTGCGGACTTACCAGTGTTTTGTCAGGATATGGAAATGACTCGACTCAAGGTTTTGTCGAGAGGTCGAGAGGTTCTGTATTAAGCTGGGAAGCGAAGCGTTATCAATGGTTTGGTTTTTCGTATTTCTAGCAACGCTCGTACCCGCCTTTTTGATTAGCTATGTTTCGGTAGCGATTGTTCGCCGCGCCGCGGAACCGCTTGGATTGATGGACAAGCCTGGGCATCGCAAGATCCATGTCCAACCGATTCCGCTCGGGGGAGGCTTAGGGATTTGGGCCGGACTTGTTGGCACCTTTGCATTAGGCACCGCAGCCATCTTTATCGATGAATCCGTTTGGAAATCGATCGGCCCCTTGAATGCGCTTTCAGTGCACTTACCAGGACTGCGTGAGAAGGTTGCTGAGATATGGGTGCTGCTCTTGGGGGCTACTATCTTGATGCTACTTGGATTGGCTGATGACCGATCTGGGTTACGTTGGCAAGTTCGTTTAGTTGTTGAAGTTGTCGTCGCGGCAGGGATCGTCTATTGGCAAGGGTTACAGTTGACGGCCTTCATCGACCTGCCTTGGTTAACCGGATTGATGAGCGTCCTGTGGATTGTGGCACTGATCAATTCGTTCAACATGCTCGACAATATGGACGGACTCAGCGGTGGAGTCGCTGCGATTGCGGCGTCGATCCTTGCATTGATGTTGATACTTCAGCCCGATCCAGTGACTCGCCAGCCGCAGCTCTTTGTTGCGGCAATGCTTCTCGTTTTGGTTGGAGCAATTCTTGGATTTCTAAAACACAACTGGCCTCCCGCCTCCATATTCATGGGTGACGCGGGAAGCTATCTCGTCGGATATTGGATAGCGATCGCCACTTTGTTAACAACCTACACAGGCTATCAAGGCAAGACACCTCACGCAATTTTGGCTCCACTTTGTGTATTGGCGATTCCGCTTTACGACATGTGTAGCGTTATATGGATTCGCTTGCGTGAAGGCCGAAGTCCATTCGAGGGAGACAAGCGACATTTTTCACATCGACTGGTTGATCTTGGGCTTTCGAAGAAGAATGCCGTGTTGACGATCTATTTAGCAACATTGACCTGTGGACTGGGTGCATTACTTTTGAATCGCACGGACATCGTCGGTGCCGGGGTGGTCGTGATGATGGTGGCAGCTGTCATAAGCCTTATTGCAATTCTTGAGAGCAGGCCAACCGGGTGAACAATCTTCCACAAAGACTTTTGCTGGTAGTGTTTGGTGCAACAGCCGGGCTGCTGAGCGTTGGCCAAATGGTGCCCAGCGATACGAGCCAGGTCGCTGCCGGCGAGACACTGCCACAGGTTTTACTTTGGTTAGTAGTTTGGACGATTTTCATTTTGTCCCTGGTACTGAGTGGCTCATTGCAAACGATGAACCTTTCAGGGCGACGCATTACAAGTTCGAGCGTGTCTTCAGGCTCGGGCAGTTCGTCGCCAGGTCAAAACGGAACCACAAGCAACACGTTAGGCTATTGGTTTCTCGCAGCAGTTGTCTTTACCATCATTTGGGTTTTCCTTGCCGCATGGAACGTATTCGGCGTCGGTAATTTTCGATTTGCAATCAACGCATGGTGGCAATGGGTTGCTTGGTTCGCTGCGTTTTTCCTTACCTTCCGCTTGGTACAAATCGGTGGGACAGCTGAACCGTTTATCAAATGGATGATCGCGCTTTGTTTTCTTGTAAGTCTCCACGGATGCTACCAAGTCTTCATCTCGTTGCCTGCGGATCGCGAGCGATTTCGAACCGATCCACAAGCAGTGCTCGCCGAAGCCGGAATTGAGGCAGCACCGGGATCATCGACCTACATGCTATTTGAGGGCCGCTTGCGGGATAGTTCTCCGACTGGACCTTTCGCATTGACGAACTCACTGGCAGGTTTCTTGCTACCGTGGTTGGTGGTTCTATTTGCAAATGGCTTTCATCGAATCACTGATCGTCCAGCTTATTCGCGC
>JAIYDQ010000363.1 GCA_027487375.1 Planctomycetaceae bacterium | reverse complement strand
GCAAGTGGTACTAACATTACCCTCTTTGAGGACGCTTCGACATCACTGTCGGAAGTTATTGCGTTTGGAAATTTGCTAGTTGAGTCCTCCGGAGCAGTCACGGATGTTGTCGGTGCGCGAATTGAGGGATCCGAAATTCGATTGTTTTCCAAAACTTTTATCTCCCTTGCAGACGCTCCGCAAGATGTGCTTAGAAGCAGCGGATCGGCGTTTTTTAATGCGACCGGGGATATTACCATTCAAGGAGCAGGTAGTGTTCAATTTGGCTCGATTGGACTTGTTGGAATGGATGTGTTGTTGTTTGAGGATGATGCAACGATTCTTGACGGGATATCTGTACGCAACCTAGAACTATTTGCAAACAGTTCGATTACCCAGACTGGCCTCGATACCGGTGCTGGAACCAGGTTCGTTAATGTTGCTGGTGATGCGCACTTTGACCTTAGCGCATCTTCTGGACGAATTGATTTGCAACGTTCGCCAGGCTTAGTTTGGATGGAAAATTCGATTGCCGGTCAGGCATCAGCGAGTGGAGTTCAGGGTGACTTTCTTTTGCGAAACAGTTCATCCACAGCTTCTATTGGTTTGATTTCGGGAACTTTCGATAACTTTAGTTTATGGCACACTAATACCTCGATTAAGCTAGCCGGCCAGTCGATTAACGTTTCGCAAGATTTGTCGCTTATTGCTGGGGTAGATATTTTAGATCCCGATCAATTGGGTACCGCGAATCTTTCGCAATTACGGAATGCACAAGCTTCGATTGAGGATCAAGGCACCGCGATTTCTGTTGTTGGTAAGGCTTATGTGGTTGCAGGCGGCTCCGTGTTGTTAAGTGATGTTGCAGGTGAGTCGTTTGTTTCTAGCAATGAGCTCGTTTCCGTTGTGAGTCTGGGTGGCAGAAACATTTCGATTGGCGGGGCAGGTAATACTCAAATTGCGGCCTTGGGTTTCCATACCACCAGCATTGTCAACCAGTCTCGAGGCGATGTAGTAGTACAAATTGACGGCAATTCGACGTTAAGTAATCCAGTATTACCTTTTCCCGATGGGCGGACGCTCTCAATTCATGGAAGCAATACGGAGATAAGTCTAACCGGTAATTTAAATAGTCTTCCCGGGACGCAGATATCAATATCGAGTGATTTAAGCGTTGCGGCGTCGGGTTCAATTGCGTTAAACAATTCATCTGACGAGTCACTATCCGTAGTTGGACAATCTATACTTGAATCGATTGGATCAAGTGTTCAAATTGGTTCTCAAGGATTGACACAATTGGACGATGTGATTTTTCGTGCAGATCAAGGGGATGTTATTGTTGGAGGAGCGGGGCTAACGCGTTTGGGCCTGATTTCTGCATTTGCAAATAACATTGTGATTCAAGAGGACGCAGCATCGACAATCTATGCGGCTTTCGCGGATGGCGACCTAGTGCTATCGAGCACTTCAAGTGTTCTAGGTACGCGAGCCTTTAGCGTTGTTGCGATGGAGGGCATTAGTGCGCATCGAGCCATTATTTCCGCGGCTACTTTCGCCCATTTAGGTATAACGCATATTGATAGAATAAGCATTTCCGTTGGGCAAAATGGGCAACTTGCAGGAACCTCGTTGTTTCAGCTTAATGGAACTGCAAACGTAACCGGTCAGGAGTATCTTCAAGCGCTCGGGAGAAACCTTCCCGGCGGTATCGCTCCTGCCGGGCAGACCCTAAGTGGAGAATCGGTTGAGCAACTGCGATTGCTTGCTTCTTTTGAAGCTTCGTTCGGAAAGAGCTATGGATTTTACGTTCGAAACGATAAGTCGTTAATTGTCGATTCTGCATTGAATATAGGCGATGGAATTCATTCCTACATTGAGACACTCGCAGGTTATGACATTACTATTGCCGGGGACTTCATACAGCGTTTCACACAACAAAGTTCGGGAGGAATTGTTTTAATTGCTGGGGATCAAGTAGATTTTTCTCCTAACGGACGGCTGATCATTGAATCGTCAAACGGCGATGCGACTACACGACGACTGATTTCACAACCGACTTTGACTGCTAGTGCGTTTGATGGTCAATTAGGACCAAGTGGATTTCAGTCGACACGGGATGTGCTTTATTCATCCGACGCAAATGCCGATTCTGGAACACAGAATGTTCTACAAAAAGTCTCAACTCAATTTGGGGTTATTGGTGAATCTGGATTCCAAACGCTTGTGCAATACTCCGATGGAAACTCTCAGCTTTTCAACACCCGCCAAGAACTTTTCGGTTCACTAATAAACGGAGTAATCGCGTCTCCAGGAACTGGCGTTATCTCCGCACATTCAAGCCAAACGGGTGATGCGGCGGTGTTTCAAAGATCGACGCCATTCTCCGATGCATTTCTTAGTACCTTTCAAACTTTGCCAACGACCGCGATTTTCAGGCGTGCGGAAGAGTTTTTCATTTTTGCTAATGGCGGGCGTACCGATAACGCGGTTGGGAAAGTTGACTTAACACCGGTCGTCGATGAAGTGGGTGAGGTCTATGCACCTGGTCGTAAAGTTTCATTCTCGCTTCCCTCGGAGATTGTGGTTACACCTGCTTCGATCGTTCCAATTCCAAAAGTTTACGTCACTAATGAAGTCAATTATGTTCAATTCAATACAGATGTTGAGTCTCGCGTAGTTAGCCAAGTGACATTTCAGGTTTCCATTGTGCAAGTAGGATTTGACGATCTTGATGAAGATGGGCAAGTGTCAGAAGACGAATTGCCAAATCGAAATGAGATACAGATCATTGCTTTCGAGAAGGAACTCGAAGATGATCACGCTTCAAGAGGTGATGAGATTAAGTCGACTGCGCTTCTTAAGAAACGATTGATGCTTGGTGAAGTCGACTTGGAAAGTAGAGACGTTAAAGCTGCCTCTGTTGCAACCACACAAGATATAGAGACATGGATCGAAGAGTATAGAAACAATCCTAACAAACCCGCTGGGGCTTATGCAATCATCGCCGTCGACAGTGTTAATGGAATAAAAATTCTAAAGGTCTTTAGCATAAGAGACTTCGAAAGTGTTGATGATGGGAAATCTGACGAGGAGGAATATAAATCGTCGGATAGAATTGAGGGACCGATCGCGCCGCCGGAAGCTAAGCCAGGTCAGAGGCTGGAGCCTGATGTGAGTATGACCCCAAGGAAGGGCAAGACTCCTATACAATGTGCATCTGATCCAAATGACTTAACGATGAGTAGGTCTTATGATTTCGAAAACGAGTTGCAATCCGTCCTACCGAGCAAGACGTACTCAGGTGACAGTGATTTGGAAAGTATCGTTGAAGCAGATTCTACTTATCCGTTGCAGGCGGTTTTAGCTGCGGGGGCGTTGTCGATGATTCAGGGGCGTAGATCCACTCCAGAGCATCCCCTAGCCGACTTTGCGAATGGAGAGGGGCGGTCTAGATTTTCTAGACTAGCACGTAGGATCAGATTAGTTCAGGTGGAGAAATAAGATGATCCGTTGTCAAAGTTGTAACAAGCAGTTTGAGGAGAGTGCACAGAACTCGCAGTGCCCATCATGCGGCGGCATTTTAACCGCGTTGGATTCAGAGAGTACATTCGATTTCACCTGTCGTGACAATCTTGATACGGCAGCGACGATTGACGTTGGATTTAATACCAAGACATTGGACGTTAACGAAGCTACTGATAAAACTGTGGTGACCGGTCTAAACGATTCAACGATGTTTTCGGTTGGGAGCACTGTGGAATCAACGGAAACATCTGATAAGCCCAAAAAGCATGATAGCGAATCTACAATATCTTTAGGTTCGTTAGACCTCCAGTCATTACCCATTGGTACCGAATTAACGATCGATGTCGATGCAAAGCCTGCGGCAGATGGAACCATAGACTTCTCTGTTGACAATTTTGCAGGATCGCCCGGTTCGACGATTCAATTTGGTAATGGGGGCCTGACGGTAAGAAAGAGCGACTCTCAGCATCTTGGAATTGGCCCAATTCAAGGCGCGACTTTCGCGCCCAAGGGTGGGCGTACACGAGTCGATGAGAAGTCGAATTCTGGCGACTCCGCGCTCGCAACAGTTAGCAAGCGTACGCTTGCAAAGGAATCCGATGCATTAGATATTCCAGCAGACTATCAAGTCATTAAAAAACTTGGTGAAGGGGGAATGGGGGTCGTTTATTCAGCGATACAGCGAAATCTTGATCGCACAGTTGCCGTCAAAGCGATCAAACCTGGCAAGGGAGTTTCAGACGAAAGCCGTCGTAAATTCTTCTACGAGGCACAGATCACGGGTGACCTGGACCATCCCAACATTGTTCCTATTCACGATCTTGGAACCAATGACGATGGGACTCTCTTCTATTCGATGAAGATGGTCGACGGTACGCCTTGGTTGGATGTGATTCAGTCCAAGAGCCGCGAAGAGAACATTGAGATTTTGATGAAGACGTGCGACGCAGTTGCGTTTGCACATTCACGAAGCATCATCCACCGCGATCTCAAGCCAGAGAATGTGATGCTCGGTTCATTTGGCGAAGTACTGGTGATGGATTGGGGGCTGGCGATAGACCTAAGCGTCCAACAAAAGTTTGGTATGAGTGGAACGCCTGCTTTTATGGCTCCAGAGATGGCGGCCCACGAAGTGGACAAGATCGGGCGATGCAGTGACATCTATATTCTTGGAGGCATTCTTTTCCAGATTGTCACCGGAAAGCCTCCACATGGCGGAGCTACGGTTCGAGAATGTTTGATGTGGGCAATGGATAATCGAATCATCGAAACGGATATCCAAGATCCTCTTCTAGACATTGCTCACAAAGCGATGGAAACCGATCCTAACGCTCG
>JAIYDQ010000442.1 GCA_027487375.1 Planctomycetaceae bacterium | reverse complement strand
ATCAACCTATCCAGTACTGCCCGCCGCCAGTGGTTCCGGTCTTTTATCAAACCGGTTTCCCGGTCTGTGCGACGACTCCTAGCTTGAGTGTTCCAACAACAAGCGGCCAAGGATTAATGCTCCAAGTGTCGAACACTCGTCAATCTTTACAACTTGCTTCATCGGCCCCAAGGGTCGCCTACAAACCATCCAACGCATGGACGAATGAGGCGATCGCATTGATCGATGACATGGCGCGTCAAGGTGGTGCGGCCGAAGGTTACGCTGCTGCCAAGCAATTGATGAAATCGCATAGTTCACTACCGGGCCATTTTTACACTCGTGCAGCGATTCTTGGCGCTTTGAATAATGCGGACTCAAACGAAGTCCTTCGATTCTTGGAGCTTGCCAAGGTGAATCAAGCTGATCCCAAGGGTAATGATTTACCTGGTGGATCGATTCGGTCTTTCGTTGCAACGATTCCGTCTGGTTCGATCGATAAGCTACTCAATACCATCGCGTCGCAAGCTCTTTCGAAAGAGACCAATCGACAACCGGAGTTGAAGGTGCTTGCGAATTTACTTGTGATGGACGGACAGCTAGATCGAGCAAGTCGATTTGCCAGTGCAATCGATGCACCGTCGATTAAGACAGATGACGATCAGCCGCAAGTTCCCAATGCGATCAAAGACATTCGATCTTTAGCTCTTGCGAAGTAGTTAGTGGTACATCGCACTTTGCGCTGGAGTCCAGGCTTTAGCCGCTTTTGGAGCCTCCAAAGTGCTCAGCGCCTGAAGGCTGTACTCCAACTGAGCTGCGATTGATTGTTATGTTCGAAGTGACGATCCACAGACGCGAAGCACCTTCACGTAGCCGCGTCTCTCCGTAGACGCGAGTAATCTTCATGTAGTCGCGTCTCTCCGAAGACGCGAGTGATTGTTATGCAGACGCGAGGAGTCGTCTCTCGGAGAGAGACTGCTACGTGATAACTCTATCTTAGTTCTTTAAACAAGCATCCAGAAACTCGCCGAGTCCCTTGGTTATCGAGTCCTCGGGTAATCCCAAGTCATCATTGATTTTCGAGTGGTTCGTTTGCTTGCCTCCAACCAGGTTGGTTGTGATTTCTGCTTCTTTCAATACGGACCCTAAACGCTGGGCTTGGGCATTTGTGTCTGGATGGTCTTGTACATATAGAATCATAAATGGTGGAATGCCTTTACCTTTTGCGATGTGCGTGACGGCAGAGAAGTCGATATGCTTTTCGGGGCTGTTACCAAACTTTTCACGATGACCGAATGTCTGCGGCGGTAGCTTATGCACTGCTCTGCGTGTCTCGGCTGTCGTGATGATGGCGGGGATGTCGTACGTATCACCGTCAACCGGCACGCAGCCTCGCAACATTGCAAACGACAGCCCTTGGGCCTTAAGGTATCGATCATCTGTGCAGATCAGGGCGGCCAATTGTGCTCCGGCGGAATGCCCCATTACAAAAACTCGGTTGGGATCGCCACCGTGCTCACGAATGTTGCGGTGAACCCATCCAAGCGATTGGGCCACGTCTGTAACGATTGTCTCCATCGTAACGTTGGGCAGAAGTCGATAGTTTGTCGAGACAAAGACGAATCCTTTGTCGACGAACCATTGCGGCTTATGCTTTACCGAGCTCTTATCACCCGCTTGCCAGCCACCGCCATGTATCCAAAAAACAACTGGCAAGTTTTTGGCGTCTGCTGGGGAATAGATGTCCAGCGTGTGTCGGTCGCTGACGGGCTCACCGTAGGAAACGTCTTTGGTCACCTGTTGAGCCTGTCCTAGGGCAACGTTTACCAGGGAAACGCTTAACAAACTAACGACAATGCTAAGCGAAACGTGTTTCATTCGGTGTGTTACATTCATTTGTGAATCCCTTGATCAGCTTTTAGAAGGTAATATTCAGTACGACAACTCAGCCCAACCACTCCTGTAGAATACGGTAGTGAATACCAAATCTCAACGTACCAAGGCTTTGGCTAAGATCGCGTGCTGCGGTTTATACTCGTAGTAGAAGTCGTGATACTTCTGAAGACCCAAGCGTGTACGGCTCCTTTTATCAGCATCTGAATCCATACAAAGTCCGCCGTCCCATCCTTCAAGTCTTTCAGTTTTCCTGTCAGTTTTATAGAGCACTAAAACCCGAACCATGTTATCGAATACTCCTTGTGCATCTTTTCCTCGAAGCTTTTGCGTAGGAGTTTTGCTTTCGCTTTTGGTAAAGAGCGGGCTGGCTCAGACGCAAAACTTTTCGATGGAAGATTTTTATCGCGTCGAGAAAATTGATGTACATGCTCACGTTTATGCCGAAACGCTCGACTTTGTCTCGCTTGCCAAGCGTGACCGATTTCGATTCGTGAATATGGCGGTTTGGTCGGATCCCAGCCCGAGGGAAAACCTGGAAAAGCATCGAACTGTCTTTCTCCAATTCAATGCCGATCGTGATCGCACTGCACCTGTCGTAGCCTTTCCGCTAGAGAACTGGGACAAGCCAGATTGGAGTCAGCAAACGATCGAGTACCTAGACAAAGCTTTCAAGGCTGGTGCCGTTGGTGTCAAGGTTTGGAAGAACATCGGTATGGAGTTTCGAGATAAGGATGGCAAGTTAATCATGATCGACGACCCGAAGTTTTATTCTGTGTTTGCTTTCATAAAAAAAAAAAAAAAAGTCCTCCTTGGGCATCTTGGCGAGCCGAAGAATTGTTGGCTACCTATCAAAGACATGACAACAACCAATGATCGGAGTTACTTTCAAGAGAATCCCAAATACCATATGGCTCTCCATCCTGAGATGCCCAGTTACGAGCAACAGATAGCGGCTCGCGATCGAATGCTTGCCAAGAATCCGGAATTGGTCTTTGTTGCGTGCCACTTGGCAAGCCTGGAATGGAGCGTCGATGAGATCGCGAAATTCCTAGACCGATTCCCAAAGGCGATGGTCGAGGTCGCAGCCCGTACAGGACAACTGCAGTTCCAAAGTCATCGGGATCGGAAAAGGGTGATCGACTTTATGGTGAAGTATCAAGATCGAATCTTGTACGGGACAGATACCGGCGTGGACGGGAACAGTAATGCTGTTCGAATCTATCAACAAACGCATGAAAAGTGGTTGCGCGATTGGAAGTACTTCAATACGGATCAGACCCTTTCGGTTCCGGAGCTGGATTATCCGATTCAAGGGCTTGCTTTGCCGAAGGAAGTTGTCGAAAAAATCTATCGAGTCAATGCTTTGAGAACCTTTCCCAATAGTTGGGGGCAAGGCTGATGAAATCTGGGCCGCTGGTGCTCGCCTCGGATTTCGATTTCGCAGCAATTTACAAGATAGCATCCGTGGAAAGTTCCTGCGGCTCAGGAGAAAAGCTCTCTTAGTCACCCCACTCGGGGACCATCGGGTTGGAGCAGATTACGTAAAATCAGGGTTTAGTCGGTTCGCTAGACTTCCTATACTCACAACATCGCTTGGGATGACCAATCGATTGAGATTTCGATTTACCCCCTGAATTTTCACCTTTTGGTAAAGCACGATGGCCGCAGCAACTGCTCCCGCACCGACCGTATCGAACGAAAAATCGCATCCAGATACGACGATTCGAATTTATAACACCCTTTCAAAAGTTAAAGAGCCTTTTGAAACGATCGAGCCCTCGAAAGTCGGAATGTACTTGTGTGGACCGACGGTTTACGCCGAAGCCCATATTGGTCACATGGTTGGCCCCGTCATTTTCGATACGGTAAAACGTTATTTGACTTATTGCGGCTACGAAGTCACTTGGGTTGTGAACATCACTGACGTGGATGATAAGCTGATTAACTCGGCGAAAGCTCGCGGTATCTCGATGTTCCAACTCGCTACACAGATGACCGCCGACTACTTGTCGAATTTGAAGTCGTTGGGTGTTGATCAAATCGATCATATGCCACGCGCGACCGAGAACATGGATGAGATTATCAAGTTCGTGCAAGAGCTTGTTGATCAGTCATTCGCTTATGTAAGTGGCGGCGATGTTTTCTTTGACGTGACGCGTGATCCGCAGTACGGTCGGCTAAGCAATCGCAGTGTTGATGCCCAGCAAGGTGAGGGTGGCGAAGCGGCCGCTCGCAAACGATCCTCCGGGGACTTCGCTCTTTGGAAGTCAGCCAAGCCAAACGAACCCTCTTGGGACAGCCCTTGGGGGAAAGGCCGCCCAGGCTGGCATATTGAGTGCTCTGCGATGAGCCGACGCATCCTTGGCAAGACCTTTGACATCCACGGCGGAGGACTTGATCTGGTCTTCCCGCACCATGAAAACGAGTTGGCACAAAGCCGATGCTGCCACAATGCTCCAATGGTGAAATACTGGATGCACAATGGTCTCATGCGAGCCAGCGCTGCGACCGGTAAAGTCGGCGGAAAAAGTGATCGCAATGCGGACACGACAACAACCACTGCAAACGCTACTACCGAACCAGCAGATGATGTCGCAGGGAAGATATCGCGAAGCAAAGGAGCGGGTGGACTTGCGCAGTTGATTGAAAAGCAAACTGGAGAACGTATCCGGTTCTTCTTGCTAAAGTCCCATTATCGATCGACAACGCTCTTCGGTGATGAACCACTCGCAGAAGCTGGTACCGCCTTGGAGACTTTCTATCGATTGTTCGATCGCTACGAGCGCATCGCAGGAGTCAGTGCCTATTCGATCGAATTCAACAAGCGACGCAGCGAGTTTACTGCTCCGGAAATCAAAAGCGATGCAATCTCGGAAGTCCTACGACTTCGCGAGAGCTTCCTTGCCAAGATGGACGACGACTTTAATACGGGCGGTGCGGTAAGCGATCTCTTCGACATCTCGCGTTGCCTAAATCGCTTGATTGAATCGACGGGCTTAGAAGATTCCAAGAAACGAACACCTGATAACGTGGCAGCGCTCACCGCAGGTATCAAGATCCTGCGCGAGCTCGCAGCCATACTCGGCTTGTTCCTGAAACCCTGCAAGCAGTCTTCGCAAAGTGAAGGAGGCTCTGCCGAAGTGGTCGAAGGGCTCATGCAATTGATTATTCAGATACGAGCGGACGCGAGAACTAAAAAGGACTTTGCAACGTCCGATCTCGTCCGCAACGGCTTAACCAGTTTGGGAATTACTCTCCAAGATGGAAAAGACGGAACCCTGTGGGAACAGAAAAAGTCTTGAAGCCTCGCATAGCATTGTAGTCGTTTGCCTTTTGAGACTGAGGCGGTAGCCGATTGTCGAGCCGTTTCATGAAGTCGGCTCCATAAGGTCGGCTAGCGCCTCGGGCTCAATAAATTGAATATTTGCGAAGCAAAAGCCTCAATACAATCTCGTAGATGTTGCCGATCAGCGAGTCGTGTTCATTTCCAACAATGGCCCATAAACCTTTGAAGAACTCAGCCGCAAATCTTATACTCGGCTTCGATCCGGGGCTTGCAATCACAGGTTATGGCGTGCTGTCGATTGTTGCGGGGAAGCCATTGCTGGTTGAAGCGGGCGTCTTGCGCATCTCGCGTGCTCAAACACTCGAAAAGCGTCTTTTTGAGCTGCACCAAGGGGTCATCGAGATACTCGATAGCCATCCGATCACTGCGGTTGCCATCGAACAACTCTACTCACATTATGAGCGTCCTCGAACAGCAATCTTAATGGGCCACGCTCGAGGCGTCCTGTGTATGACAGCAGCCATGCGAGGCCTGCCCGTAAACTCATATGCGGCAACGAAAGTAAAGAAGCTACTAACTGGAAATGGCCGAGCACCGAAATCACAGATGCAATCAGCCGTTGCTCTTCAGTTGAATCTCGCCGAACCACCGGATCCACCCGACGTGGCCGACGCGATCGCTGTTGCGCTGTGCCACTACTATGAATCTCGGTCGATCGTGAATCGCGCGATACAACGCGATTCACTCTGATCCGCTGCTAATTGGGTGTACTTGGAGACCAAGCTCTCACTTACTCTTCTCAATCGGTGTTTCTACTTTGCCTTTGCGAATAAAGGGCTCGCGGGTTTTTTCGCCTTTGGGTGGAACCAACTCACGCACCCAAATGTTTCGGAAGCGAACTGGATTGCCGTGGTCTTGAAGCGAGATGGGGCCGACACTCTCATGAGCCGTATACTCCGGTGGTCGATTGTAAGGAGTATCACCAAGCAGTTCGAAGTGATTCAAAACAAGTGCCCCGTTATGAAGAGCCGTAATCGCTGCAGGTGACTTGAGAGATCCATCTTCATTGAATCGTGGGCACGTCCAAATAATGTCGTAGCTATTCCATTCGCCTGGAGCTCGCATCACGTTGACCATGGGTGGTGTTTGCTTATAAATCGCTGCAGCTTGCCCATCGAAGTAGGTTTCATTCTCGTACGAATCGAGGATCTGCATCTCGTAGCGTCCCATCAAAAAGATGCCACTGTTTCCACGTCCCTGACTGGTTCCTTTAGGAGGTGTTGGAGCTGTCCATTCAATATGTACTTGGCAATCTCCAAACGTTTGCTTCGTCTTCACGAAACCTTTGCCGGAAATCATGACACCATCTTCAATCTTCCATTTTTCTCCATTCTCCCAAGCAGATAGATCCTTTCCATCAAACAAGACGATCGCATCGGATGGCGGTTGAGAATCGGTAGCCCCAGCTTTGATAATTGGCGGCATTTGCCATTGAATGCCAGTGAGATACTCCTGAGCATTGGACGATACCGTGATGGTCGACGCAAACAAAATCATCAAAACAATTACTAACCGCATTTTCATAACCTTAGAGAGAATGGAACTATTTCCGAAAGATCTATCATAGCTCGGCCTGTAGGCCCATACAATCAACCAATCCCTCGGTGAATTAGGCCGATGACGTGAGAGCATCGGCTAGATGAAAAACGGAAAACTTTACTCGTACCGGATGCCTTCATACAAATGAAGGCACAAGGTTTTGTCAGTGTTTCCAGCGAGCTCGGAATTCTTACGAATTCGGCTAACGGTGATTTAGATCGTCCTGAAGCTCTAGGCCAACCGAGAATCGCCAATCCCAAAGCGATGACTCGGGGGTATAAAAAGCCGACGAAACCGGCTACCGAAATCTCAACAAGACTTCATCTTCTATTTCACGGGGAGAACGCCAAGCTTTAGGCTCGTGGGGTGTTCGACCGATCGGAAGATTCGATGCGTTGCGCTTTTGAAACTTTCTGGTGGTGCGAAGTAGATGTTAGGAACAAAGGTTTGCGGATTGCGATCGACTAAGGGGAACCAAGTGCTCTGGATTTGGACCATCAATCGATGTCCTTTTTGAAAACGGTGAAGCACATCCAACAACTCGACTCGCACTCGGGTTGGCTCGCCAGAAACGAACGGTTCGGGCTTGGCATAGTCGTTGCGGAATCGGCCTCGAATGACTTCGCTTCGTATCAACATTTGATAGCCACCCATGGGGGTTGAGGCAGGAGCATCCGGATGCACATCGATCAGCTTCACAATCCAATCAGCATCGGTCCCTGTGGTTGAAACCCAAAGATCGGCTTCGATAGGACCGGCAATCACCATGTCCTCGGTGAACGCTTCTGTCTGATACGTCACCACATCAGGTCGTCTCGACGCAAACCTTTGATCGTCGACCATGTATTCGATCGTCATCTCCGGTGTGATGGTTTCGCTATAGGGGACGGGCTTGTTTGGATCGCTGATGAATTCATCGAATGCGTTGGTCGATTTCGACATAAACGGAGTTGCAACCCCCAAGCGTCCACCTTCGTGCATGAAGAGTTGTTTTGTTTCGGTATTTACTGGCGGCCAGTGATCAAAAGTTCTCCAAACATTGGAACCCGTTTCAAAGACAGTCGCTTCCGAAAGCATCGCAATTTCTTTCCCTTTGAGATGCTTTTCAAAGAATGGAAGCTCAATCTCCGAGCGATAGAAAGCAGCCGTTTTGGATCCAAACGAAACTTTTCCTAGCTTGTCACCATCGGTCGAAGTCCAACCTCCATGATGCCATGGTCCGACTACTAAAACGCTACTGACATTCGGGTTGTGCTTTTCGATCGACTGATAGGTCTTGAACGAGCCGTAAAGATCTTCGGCATCGTACCAACCAGTGACCGTCATCACGGCAGGAGCAACGTTCTTCAAATGCGGAATGATTTCTCGCTTCTGCCAGAACTCGTCACGGTTCGGATGCTGCATCATCTCTTTCCAAAACGGAATCGTCCCTTTGAGATACTGCTTGTCGATGTTTTCAATCGAACCAGCTTCCAAGAACATCTTATAACCATCCGGTGTCGGATACTCGTAAGGCTTCGCTGGTTCGGTTGTCGGCACAGGACGATCGGTTGAATTCATCGCGAGCCACTTGAAGGCGTGTGCTAAAAAAAACGAGCCGTGATGAAGAAAATCATCGAAGTACCAATCACCGATCGGTGCTTGTGGCGAAACGGCCTTTAGCGCTGGATGAGCATCGATCATCCCGGCTGCAGCATAGAAGCCCGGATAAGATATCCCATACATTCCAACTCGACCATTATGATTCGGAACATTTTTCAGCAGCCACTCGATCGTATCAAACGTGTCTGAACTTTCATCGACGTCGGTCGGTTTTGTTTTATTTTTGAGGTGAGGAGTCACATGAACAAACTCACCCTCTGAGGCGAATCTTCCTCGCACATCCTGGTTCACAAAGATGTAATTGGCTTTGACAAAATGTTCGCTCGGTCCCAACTTCGCAGGATACTTATCTTCACCGTAAGGTCGCACACTGTAGGGAGTCCGTTTGATTAAGAACGGATATTGCTTGGTTGTATCTTTAGGAACAAATACCGATGTCATCAGCTTTACTCCGTCGCGCATCGGAACCATGTATTCGTGCTTCGTGTAATGAAGCCGAATATAGCTTTCCAGTTGCAATGGTTCTTCAGCCACCAAACGCGACGATGGATTACGGAGATCGCTACTGAAATTGAATACGAAACTAAAAGCGAACCCAAGCAGCAGTAACCGATAAACCGTTTTGACTAGCATCGCATCTCTCAAGAAAAAGTTCATTGCAATATTTCAAACGCCAACAACTAACCACCCACTGACTACTCCTATTCAACCTTGATCGGCAGGCT
>JAIYDQ010000022.1 GCA_027487375.1 Planctomycetaceae bacterium | reverse complement strand
TTGCCGTAGATGCCTCCTTTAGCTGCCGCGGCACGTTTGAGCCAATCTCCGTTGTAGAATGCCTGGTTACCAAAAATAGCCCCAATACTCCATCCATTCACTCTCTTCGATCCATTAGCCAAGAACGCATCGACCTTGTTGTCTCCTTCCTTCATCGCAATCAAGATCGCCGCTTTGTGTGCGACCGAAAGATCCTTCATCGCAAAAGCCTTTCCAGGTCCAATTCCAATACTGGCCATACGACCGCGCAGCTCTGTCGTGTCCGGTGTTTCCGGAACAAATTGCAAAGCGGCATCCAAGTACTCGAAGAAATTCTCTTTGATACCGGCGGTGGTCGCAGGAAGAAAATCAATCTTCGGTGCGTCAGGTGGCGCAGGTTGCTTTAAAAATGCGGATAGCGGTTGTGCTTTGTATCCTGCCTGAATTTCTTTGACATTTGGCATGTCGCCTTCATTAAAGAGTTGCGTTCGAAAGATCGTCAATGCAAATGGAGTTGATGACGTGAAGACCTGATTTATCCCAGTTGGTGTCTCGCCAGCCCAGTCGGGACCGGCTACCAAATAACTACCTGCCTCGACGCCCGTCGCACGGGTTCCAATGTAACCATAGTTGTAAGCATTCCCGTCGATCAACTGGACAGAGTAATATCGCTCTTTCTCGATAGCCGGCACCGAAATCACCATCGGCTCAGCACGTAAATCCAACCAAAGCATCGAATACGGCGTGTCGCTGTTAGGAGTAACAACGGCCGTATCCTTATAAGTAAACACGCGTGCTTCATTGGCGATGGTATTGAAAGGCCCTTTGTACTGCCCTGACTTTTCATCCACACAGAACTCATTCATCACCGCATAGTTCATCACAATCGGAAGCCCATAAATAAAGGCTTCCTCAGCGATGGCTTTCGTTTCGATGATTCCAGGAACCGCCTCGCCTTTCGCTTTATCTTCCTTCTCCGCGATCGAGACGGCATCATTCTTTTCTTCGCATCCGGCTAGTCCCATTGCCAGGAAGAGCATACTGCATAGTAAACATGGGGAGTTTGAGTGTTTCATTTTAGTAACTCTAGTTTTTGATAAGACTCGTTAGTACGTAGCGATGACAACTTAACATCTGAACTGTAATCTTGCATCACGACGATCTTTACCGAAACTCTAAATCGTAACCAACGATAGATATCGCCAACTATCTTTGGAGACATGCACAACTGGAGAAAAAATTTCGTCAAGGACCCTAAGCTAGTAAAGACTTAGACAACGGACGTCTACCTTGGCCATTGTGTTGCGGGCTCGGCGTGAATGCCTCGAATAACAGCTGGGGACAGCTGTTCTACAATGTAGATCAGCTGTCCCCAGCTGATTAGCGCAAAAGGTGATTTCCCCTCGAAGTTGACGTCATGGCCCAACCGTGTCTCGATACCCCTCTATCAAAGCGGGATTGGGGTTTGCGGGCTCGGCGTGGACGCCTCGGGGAACAGCTGGGACAGCTGTTCTACAATGTAAGTCGACTAAGCTTTATTCAACCAAATGCCAACTCGTATCCAACGATAAAGATCGCTGCGTCGACGATCGCGTGGCTGATCCAACAACCAAGGAGCGTACCGGTCCGATGATAAATCAAAGCCCATACAATTCCGCCGACTGCGACCCCGGCAGAACCAAGGTAAGTGAGCGGGCTTCCCCACCCAAAGTATCTTGCCAACACGAGCACATGATGGAGCATAAATCCGACTGCTGATAGTAAGACCGCATTTCGTATCGACAAAATATTTGAAAGATTCCCGAATACAAACCACCGCCAGTAGTATTCCTCCATCAGGCTATGCACCGTCGCATAGCCAACCCCCATGAAGATAAACAGCGATAAAGAATTCAAGCCAAACTCGTTTAGCTTTTCATCAATCTCAATAGTCGGCGCCTCCATGAATCCATATGGCATCAAAACAAATCGGTTTACGCAGTAGATAAACAACCCAATCGCCAGCCCTGAAGCGATTCCAAGCCAAACACTTGCTTTCCATTGAATTTCGTTTGCACCGTCAAGAAAGCATACTTTCCAAAGTCCAAGCAAAACCAAACCAATTAAGGGGAGTGAAAACTGCAGCGACTTACCAATCGTAAACGCGGTTTTTTGCAACGAAGCAGGGCTGCTCGCGAGCAACGTAAAGTAAATCCAAGTTACTAACGTCGGCAATAAAATTGCAACTCCCATTAGCGCAACTCGTAAAACACGACGCTCATCATTTTCGGGATTGGAGGCTGGAGAATTGCTCAAACTAAACTCTCGGATAAATAAATGGAGAAACGACGTCGTAAATCTGATTGCGATAAAGGATTGACCCATAAGTGTATTTGCCTAGACAAATTCATAATCTATTCAAAACCCTTTATAGAGTTGGCTGTTGCGATTGGAGTCACGTTAGCCGTCATCAAATTGCTTACGTCATCTGCTACGAGCACGTACCTTTTAACTTAGTGCGATACACTAGCTTTTCCCTGCAAGTCGCCATCGATCCCGAAACAGAAAAACCACGGTACTTGCAAGAACAATTATCAAGGAGAGCGTGACTGAGAAGTAAGCGCCAATGAACATCCACGAACCCGTCTTTGCTTCCACGACATCCCGCTGAGATCGCAGATCTGTAAACGGAACACTATCAAGCGTTAGAAGCGGACTAGCAACGCCTAACCAACGCAATGGCTCTATTTGCTTTGCATCCTCGGAAAAAGTAGTCGCAAGGACGAATACTGCGATCGGCGCGAAATAGAGGAAAATCAGAATACAGTATGTTCCCATCATCGCGTTGCTAGTCTTGTTAAACAGGGTAGAACAAAAAAGCCCAAGCAAAGCGTTGAAGAGCGACGCGATTACTACCATCGCCAGAAACACTAACATCGACAACCAGTTTTTAGCCAGGTCAGGATTCAGCACGCACGCCAAAACGACAGGCCACATTAAAAACATCGTCAACACAAACGAGACGCGAAATCCAGCCGCGAACTTGCCCCACAAAACTTGCCAAGGAGTCAACGTTGTCGTTAGCAATAGGTCCAGCGTTTGTCGCTCCCGCTCGCTGCAAACGCTTCCCGCTGTGAAGACCGGCGATACGAGAACATTGAACAAGATAACATATCCAATATACCAACCCGCGTAGTTCGGAGCATAAAACAGCAATATCGCCATCAATGGAAGAGCAAGCAAGATACTCAGCTGCACGACCAGCCTCAACATGAGCGTTCCTTGACTGAAGAGCTCTGCATGAATCTCTTTATCAAAGACTGGGTTCGCACCGTCAGCCAAGAGTGTCCTTCGTCGCGGTGGAGCGAAGAGTCGATCTGGAAATGCATCGCGTTGTATCACCAACCCAATCGCTTCGTCCTGTTCCTTCTCCAAATCAGTCACCTCGTTGCCTCCGCTTCCAACATCTGGTGGATAAAGCAAACGCATCGCTGTCATATGAAGCAGTACACCGCCAACAGAAAGCGCAACGATCGGTAGCACGAACGTGGTTAATGCGAGCCGTACGAATCCTTGATTCTCAAGCCCCCGCCAGAATACGCACCCCAAAACAACCATCGGCAATATGATCGCGTAAGAAACGACTAGCGAAGAACTCGTTCGCTTGAAGTAGCTCGAACATGCGATCGATATGGAACCAAATAAGAACACCGACGCCAAAAGTCCCACGTAGGCCGCGACGACTTCCTGAATCGCAACGCCCCCTAACGGAAGGCATAACATGATAATCGGCAGCGATGCGACCATCAGAACGGTCAGGTGAGTCAACGACGCGATGAGTTTCCCAAGAACGATCGACCACGGACGAATCGGGCTGGCGAGAAGCATTTCATAAGTCTTACGCTCCTTCTCCCCGGTGATCGCACTTGCCGCGAAACTCGGGGCCATCAAGGACGCAATCGCGAACTGCCCAAGAAAGAAAAAGTCGACTAAACCCTGAACTTTCGTAAACTCATTCGTCAAATCGATCCGGATATCGCGTGGATAAGCGATCAAGACAACCCCGGCCAGAATGACTTGATAAACCAAAAGCAGAACAAATGCCCGCGGCGCACGAAGATTCGTGAGCAGTTCGCGTTGGAGAACCGGATTGTTGAAAATATACATACCAGAATTGTAACCCAACGAGAAACCAACAGACCGCTCTACCATTGGCGCGGTTTGACTTTGCTGAAATCCAATGCATCAAGATTCGCTACGACTTCTGGATGCAGGCCGCGATCGACTCGGAAATTCGTGCGATCTGCGAGCAAGAATTGTCGTAAGTTGTATCAAAATCGGTTAGGATGGAATAGCTTGGAGCTACGACTGACCGCAACCGCTCAACTCCAGCCCCACTACCCTCCCCTCCCCTTCCGCTGCTTCTCGATACCTAAGGTTGTTTGCTAATGAGTGCTTCCGTTGTTCCAATTGAGAATCACGATCTGGCCCGCGCAGAAAGGCTGCGTGAAGCTTGCAAGAGTGTTCGCCAGCAGATCTCCAAAGTGGTCGTCGGCCAGGATGAAACGATTGAGCAGTTGATGATTGCGATTCTTGCGCGAGGCCATTGCCTTTTGCAAGGCGTTCCTGGACTCGCGAAGACACTGATGGTGAAGTCGCTCGCGGATGCAATGGAGCTCGCGTTTCATCGCATCCAGTTCACGCCTGACTTGATGCCGGCCGATATCACCGGCACCGATATTATCCAAGAGTCGCCGCAGACTGGCCATCGCGAGCTTGTGTTTCAAAAAGGCCCCGTCTTTACACAAATGCTTCTGGCTGACGAGATCAACCGCACACCTCCGAAGACACAAGCCGCGTTACTCGAAGCAATGCAAGAGCATGAAGTCACCGTGGGCGGCAAGACCTATAAACTCTCAGAGCCATTCTTCGTACTTGCAACTCAAAATCCCATTGAGCAAGAAGGAACATATCCGCTTCCCGAGGCCCAGCGAGATCGTTTCCTATTCCAAGTCGTAGTGGAGTATCCCACATTCGATCAAGAATCCGAGATCATTGATCGAACCACTTCCAACTATTCAACCAAAATCGAAGCGGTACTCAAAGGCGAAGAGATCATTGAGTTCCAGCAAACCGTTCGCCTTGTGCCTCTGCCAGAGCACGTGAAGACATTTATCCTTCATCTTGTTCGTTCGTTGAGACCTGCTGAGTTATCACCTCTGAAATGGATTGCAGATAAAGTCGACTGGGGTCCTGGTCCACGCGCGTCCCAGCAACTGGTCCTTGCAGCGAAAGCACGAGCGCTTCTCCACGGTCGCCATCACGTTACGCTAGACGACGTCACAACACTTGCTCTGCCAGTCCTTCGACACCGGATCGTTCCAAGTTTTGCAGCTCAGGCCGAAGGACTTTCCAGTGACGACATTATCCGACGCGCGATCGAGGAACTACCACGCCCGAATGCGACTCAAAATTCACGGACATCTTCTCGCGTTCTTTAGCAAAAGCCGATCCCGTTCATGTCGATTTCTGGATCCAAAACATACTCATCAGAAGCGAACGTGAAGCTCGCTAACTCGGGTTCTGATCTACTGAGCCCGCAGGATCGCGCTCGCGTTGCATCGCTGCAGCTTTTCGCACGCAGCGTGGTTGACGGTATCACTGTTGGAAAGCATCAATCACCACATAAGGGCTTTAGTGCCGAGTTCAAAGAGCATCGTCCATATGTTCTCGGCGATGAGATTCGTTCGATTGATTGGAAGCTTTACGGAAAGACCGACCGGCTTTTCATTCGTCAATACGAAGAAGAGACCAACCTACGCTGTACGATCCTTGTCGATCAAAGCAAATCGATGGCTTATGGTGGCGGAGCTAAAGATGCGAGCAAGCTTTCAAAGCATGAGTATGCAATACGGATGGCAGCCGCGATTGCATATTTTTTGATTAGCCAACAAGATGCAGTCGGCCTCGGTCTCATCGATACTGAACTGCGATCCTATATCCCACCACGCGGCCGACCGAATCATTTGCAAGTCCTCATGCAAACCCTCGCGAACTCCCAGTGCGAGGGTGAAACAAGCCTCGGTAGCGTGATTCAACAAGCAGCACCACGACTTCGGGGCCGCGGTGTTGTGGTTCTGATATCGGATTGTTTTGATGATTTGCCAACGCTGATCAAAGCACTCAGTTTTTTTCGACTCGCAAACAAAGAAGTTATCTTGTTTCAAATTTTCGATCGTGATGAGCTCGAGTTTCCGTTTCGAAAGCGAACCGAGTTTCGGAACCTCGAAGCAACCGACCAGCGTAAGATGATCGATCCAGCCACGCTCCGAAAAGCCTACTTAGACAAAGTTGCGGCGTTCCGGAAAACCCTTGCCGATGGTTGTTTCAAAAACCGAATTGATTTAGTCCCATGCGTCACGGACATGCCTCACGCTGAAGTGCTCGCGAGTTATCTCGCATCGCGAGGTGGACTACGATGATTTTTCTTAACGCACTTCTGCTGTTTGGCGCTGCGGCATTTTCGATTCCCCTAATCATCCATCTTTTGAATCGAAGCAAGTTTCAAACGATCGATTGGGGGGCGATGATTTTCTTGGAAGATGCCGCCAAGGTGAATTCGCGTCGACTGCGTTGGCAAACTTGGCTTTTGCTGTTATTGCGATGCCTAATCCCAATCGTTCTCGCAATCTGCATGGCAAGGCCAATCCTAAAAAGCTACTTCTTTCCAAATGGTTTTATTCCTTCCTCTGGCGACCAAACGGCAACTGTTCTCATTATTGATAACAGCATATCGATGCAGGCCTCTGCGAATGATTCAGAGCAAAAAGAAGTGAATACTCTCGCAAAACAATCACACGATTTGGTGGAACAGTTGGTTGCTCGCACCGGCAACAACACACGATGGTCGATTTCTACTTGGGACGACACGAATCAAAATGCGAGATTCGGATTTTCAAGAGATCAAAGTATCCTCAAAGAACGCACCAGCAAAATCGACAGCAATAGCGGTTTGTTTCCGCTGCTTGACCAGATAAGTTCCGCACTGGACACCCTCGCCAAGTCCCCCGACCCATCACAACGCGTAATAGTAGTCTCTGATTTTCAAGCAAATGACATTCGAGCAATAGACTCGACTGGTTTAGCAACACTCCGAGATAGGATCGAGCGATTACCGATCAAACCGGTGATCGCACTCATGCCAATTGGCAATCGCGTAGCCGGAGCGCAACCCGCAACGGACTCTAAACAAAATGTTGCACCGGCCAATCTTTCGATTGCAATTGATCGCAACACCCAATCACTTGTAGGAGTAAAGCAAGCATGGGAATTAAGAGCTAGAATCAAGAACCATTCTCCGACAGCTGTTGTCGATGTGCCAATACTGATTCAAGTCGATGGTCGCTCACTAACAACGCGTCGTGTAGATTTGCCGGGTGATGCAGAATCGCAACTGGCAGTTACTCTTGAATTTCCAAGCCACGGCTCGCATGTAGTCACAGCTTCCATTGAGCATGAAGAAGCGGTCTCTAGTGATAACCGTGCTTCTTGGGCTGTGCTTGCCGTCGGAGCGATTCCAACACTTTTAGTCAGTGACGATTTTTCGGATGACCAACAAGGCCCGCGAAAAATTCGCGGAGATGAAAAGTCATGGAGCGATGCGGACTATCTTACCGCAGCACTTGGTTATTCACCAAGAAGGAGAAACACATCGAATAAGAAAGACGGACTGTTTTCGGTCACACGTGTCGCTTCCAGTCAGTGCTCACTTGCAGAATTAAAGCGTCACAAGTTATTACTTTTGGCGAATGTATCTGAGCTATCCCGCGAATGCTCGCAGCATCTCGGAACTTGGGTCGCACAAGGGGGAACTCTCATTGCGTTTCCGGGCGAGGAAACCAAAATCAACTGGTACAACAGCTTGCTAGAACCAACGACTGAGTCGCTCGCAGTGTCCTCGAAAGCGACTAGCGAGTCTGCGTTATCCGGCCAGCAACTGTTTCCATACGCGTATGAGAAGAAGCTAGATCAACTCGAGGATAATCAATCCGGGGTATCGATTCGTCGCGAGGTTTACTC
>JAIYDQ010000369.1 GCA_027487375.1 Planctomycetaceae bacterium | reverse complement strand
GTTCGGCTTCGTGCGATTTTTGCCAGCTTGCGATCTGTTCTTCGGCATGGCGGATCCAGTTTGCTTTCAACGCAACCAGTTCGGTTTCGGCTCTTTGTTTCAAATAGCTCTTGATGGATTGAGTGATCTCCGCAATGCAGCCGGCACTTAGGGTTTCGTTGCAGTTGTCGAATTTTTCACCGTCGAGTTTTCCGCTATAGGTGATTTCAACAAATGGGGTTCCATTGCCCTGTTGATGTGATTTGGAACGATACAAATTGAATGAGTTTTCGCTGTTTCCGACGAATTCAGTGGCTTTGGGAAGCGGCTTGTTTGTCGCAGAAGTACCGAGTTTCTGCGACGGGATGATGTCTATTTGAATGTCGGAACCATAGGTTTTAAAGATGCACTCCCATCGATCTCCTTCCAGCGACCAAGTTAGTTCAGACTTGGGGTGTGCTGATCTTATCTTGGACCGAAGCCCTTCCTCGGAAAGTTGGAGTGGAGATTCAACTTGATTCACCATTCGAAGATCGTGATGCTTTAAAACGATCGTCTGGTTGGGTGTTGTTGGTGAATAAGTCGCAGAGGCGACTAAAGGAATGGATGGCGTGCTGGGATACGATGACGGTGGAATGGTCGTATCTGTGAAAGTCAGATCTGTCTGGGTCGATTGATTGGATGCCGAGGAAGCCGCGTTTTGTTTAAGTAAACCCAGATTTTTGACCGTGCCAGTCAAGGTAAGTGGTTCGGAACCAACTAAGGTTCGTCCACGAAGCTTGACGTTTCGGAAGGTGAAAGGTGGTTGGGCCTTGGGGTTCAAAACAAGGTCAAAATCCTTGCGACGCTCCGTATCGGCGGCACTATCTGCAACAGCGTTCGACGCGCCGACGCTCCATCTCGATATCGCGTGCGTTGTCACTAATGCAGGAACGATCGGTTTTATGCAGTCGGATGCGTAAGACGAAAGCATCCTCCGAACATGGTGCTCAATGTCAATATCATCGACTTCTGCCAAGCGTGTGTTGTTCCATGTCATCCAATCGACCAGGATCTTATCCCGAGCCAACGGTCCTGCGTCCACTGTGCTTGCAACATTGCGCTCAAGAGTCGCCCCGAGGGCTTTGAGTTCTCCGGTGATCCTATCAAGTTCACTTCGAATACGTTTCGCCTCTAACTCGCTACGAAGCGGATTCTGTGTGTCAATTGGTTTTTCGGAAAGCAACTTTGCATCTCTCTTCAATCGGTTGAATTCAGATTGAAGATGTTGTTGCTTCACGGCAGCTCGATCTCTCGCTTGGTCCAGTGCGGTTTTAATCGATACTTGAAAAACTGGATCATTTAGTATGAAAGAGCTGGTATCAGCGGAAATCTGCGGTAATCGTTTGGTCGACACAGTGTCGGCGTGCGGCTTAAAGTCAGGCAACATCGATACTGATTTGTCACAGTGACCAATCTCTAAACCGTCCATCACGATTAAGGATGAGTCGAAGCGTCGATAAAGCAGTTGCGGTAGTGAGAAATTTGCCCAGGTGGTTCCAATGCTATTCATCGATTGGGCAATTGTTGCCGACTCATCAGACTTGTCGCCCATGGAATGAGCGTCGCTTAGCACAAGGTTCTTCAGGACCAACTTGCCATTGATGGGGTCGACGGAAACGCCTTCGAACTCACTATCGATTCGCATTGTCTGGTGTAGGAAATCCTGAACGAGACAGCTCGACAAAGTCGGCAGCGCTAACAATCCGGCACAAGGAATTACAATCAATGCGAGTACCGACCGTCGATTCATGAAGCTCGTTCCCGAATGACTGGTTGATCCTTGGCTTCACTGAGATGCCACAGAAGGTATCTCAGTGCTTCATCCCGCGGCTTTGAATTGAGATTCGATGCGGGGTCCTGTTGGATCGAATGCGACTCGTGACGTATATGATTGCTTGAGTTCATTGCGTCGACTGGAGTGGTTGATTCGAATTCAGACTTAATCAAGTTCATAGTATTCTCCATCGATCGCTCTGCGTTGGTGATGCTCGAAGCTACACTACGCCGAGCATCTCCTACTGGTTTGGCATCCGTGAAGATTATCGAATTGCTTTGCGTCTTAGATTGCATCAGGTTGTGTATAGGTAGGCTTATAACTTTATTAGGACTGCTACTTCGCGATAACTCGGAATCGTTGGATTCCGCATTGCGTAAGTCCGCATCTTTGTGACTTATGAATCGGATTATTTCGATAACCGACTCACGAATCTCCATGTTGGAATAGTCTTCTGACGTATCCAATGCAACGGCATTCTCTTTGTCGTGTTCCATCGCGAGTGGATCAAACAAAGACGAAGGGTTCTTGTCACTCTCGGCTCGAGCGTTGCTTTTTATCGAGAAGTCAAACGCTTGATCATTAACTTCAGCGTTTGCTCCTACTGCATACTCAGCCGGAGTTGATTTTGAAGCAACCTGTGAAGTGGAAAGTTCGAATTCGCCTGTGACTAGCGCTTTATCGAGCGCCATATCAAGCATGGTGGCGTTCAGCGAGCTTGAATTATGAGCTTGGGCTTCACGAGATCGAGTTGAAAGCATCACCAGACTCGCAAGCACCAGGGTGGTATACACCGTAACTCCAGTCCAGATGCTTCCGAGAACGGCTGGACTATTGAAGCGGAACCACGGCAAAACTGGGAATTGTTCTGAGACATTCAACAGATATTGGACAGCCGGCAATGTTGCCGAGCTCATGCCAATAACCTGCATCACCGGATGAAGAGCGTATGACAACACGAATGAAACGAAGCCGACAACCGCAACTTTTCGAGTGAACTGATTCGCTAGCGATAAAAAGGCGAGTATCGCAAGGGCGGTCAAGTTCAGCTTGGGCATCATTCCAAATGCAATAGCCAACGATAGAGCGATAGCTGAGCTAGCTCGTTCGATTTGCTTTGACGATTGCGTTCGCACTCGTTGCATGATGTCGCTGATTTACGAAATAGGATCGCTATGTTCTTCTGTCATCGGATAGCATCGGCGGTATGCCTGTTCCGATCTGAAGAAGTTTGCCGAAAAAATCGATAACGATGATGCTAGCACTTCAAGATGCAATTGACGTCGGCATTTAGAATTAGCTAAACCCTCCAAACACACGTTGCTTAGCGCGAAGCTTAGCGTTAGAGCGTGTTTTCCTAAGTTCACTAATTCAACGTTCAGGCGGTTCTGTTTTCCAAAATGTCGAACGTGATTTCGCTATCAACGAAACGACTAACCATGGGGCCGGCCTTTTGGACGCTTGCTATTGGCGTATTGTTGCTGGCTGGATGTCAACGGCGTGCGTACACGGATCTTTACGTCGAACGAATGGCGGGTGAGATTCGCGAACTGGAAGACCGCATCTTTGAATACGATGCAGCATACCGTCAGACAGAAGACGAGCTTGACATTATTCGCGCGGAGAATGAAGCTCTTCGCAGTTCACTGGCTCAGCAATCTTCAAACACTCAGCAGCGTTCAAGTAACTCTCCGTTACGTCAGAGACTTGAAGAGCTTCAGGACTCTCGGAGTCGGGCTCGCTCCGGTAGCGATAATGCACCGAAAGCGATGCCAACAACGCCGATCCTTCCCCAAGCAGATCCGATAGTCGATCCAATAAGAGATCCCATTTCGGAACCGGCTTCGAAGGCGGCACCAAAGGCAAACGCCGCGCCAGAAAGCAAATCAGAAGCGAAGGGACTCAGTGCTCCACCAGCAAACAAAACCAAACCAGCTAAGCCAAGTGCCTCATCGGGGGCTGACTCATTGGACCTTGAGCCACCGGAGATTGAGATGGGCGTTCCAGGCTCAATCGAAACCCTTCCGTTTAAGCTACCTGACGCCAATTCAATCCAGAATCCCAATCCGGTTCCAGGCGGGATCATGCCAGGTCCGTTGATGCCTCCACCCCTTCCAAATTTACCGACTACGCAAATACGAGGTGATAAACACGAAGATGTAAGCTCCATGATTACGCTTCCTACCGTATCTGACCCAATTGAGATTGCATCGAATCAAATTGTTGTTCCGACATTTGTGAAGAAGGATGGGAGCGCCGTAGTACAAGCGGGAGCAACGAATCGACTGGCTTCAAACAATCATCGGAATTCGGTAGCCGGCTCGTCCCGCACGGAAGTGATTGGGAAACCCGACTGGATCGCGCAACCAACCGATACGCGGGTCGTCGAAATAGCCTTTCACCCTTCGCTTTGCCGTGGTTCGAATCGCGAATCTGAGCCAAACGAAGACGGACTGCGACTGGTTCTCCAACCAAAGAATCAGTATGGCGATTTTCTACCTGAAGTCGCAGGGATGACGCTTGTCGTTGTCGATTCCGGAAGGCCCGAAGCGGAATCGAAGATAGGTCGTTGGACTTGGACTGCCGAAGAGCTTGAGCAGTCGTTGGAGCCGATCGGATTTTCGCAAGGTTTTCACGTAGCAGTTGCTTGGCAATCCAAGCGGCCTATCGCCAAGAGTGTCCAAGTTTACGTTCGATACGAGATGGCGGATGGCCGAAAATTGGTAAATGATAAGACGATAGAGCTCTATGCACCAAGCCTAGGAAGTGACGCCTGGACACCCAGAGTTCCCAGGTAGATCGCGATTCCTTCGAGTCTTTATGGAAGTTGCCGCGCGGCCTAGCGGACTACGGGCAATGCTAGAATCGGCTATACTCGGCTAATCTCGTTTTACTGCCCCATCGATTTCGCCTAGAGCCACATTCAAATAGAACTAAAACATCCATGGCCGGTCGTTTTTGGACGTATCAAAAAGCGTCAGAAAAATACATCTTAAAACTCGCAACACGTCCTTCCACAAGGCTTTCTGATCATCAAGTTCGAATCGCAATCGGAGCGGTGTCGTTAAACTATCGAGATCTGATAGCTTTGAAGAATAAGGCGGGACGCAATGTAGATGGACGTGTTCCTGCTTCCGATGGAGCCGGGCGTATTGTCGAGGTAGGTTCCGCGGTCAAGCAATGGAAAGTTGGAGATCGAGTCGCCGGGTGTTTTTTCCAAAGTTGGCAATCCGGTCGCTTTGAGATGCGACATCACAAGCAAGATCTCGGTGGAACGATTGACGGGATGCTCGCGGATGAAGTCGTCCTGGACGAAAATGGTGTTGTTGCTATTCCCGCTTCGATGACCTATCACCAAGCATCTACTCTTCCGTGTGCCGCTTTGACCGCTTGGTACTCGATCATCGTTCGCGGTGGCTTGGCGAGCGGGCAAACTGTCTTGGTTTTAGGCACGGGCGGCGTCTCGATTTTTGCTTTACAAATTGCTCATGCATATGGGGCTAAAGTAGTCGTGACGTCCAGCAGTGATTCGAAACTGATACGGGCTCAACGCATCGGTGCAACACACACCATCAACTATCGAAGCAACCCCGATTGGGACAAAGCTGTCCTAAAAGCAACCGATCAATTGGGCGTAGATCACGTTGTCGAAACGGGTGGACCGGGTACGCTCGAGAAATCGATGAACTGCGTTGCGGCCGGTGGGCAAATTGCACAGATTGGTGTTCTTACTGGTTTCGGCGCCCCAACGTGTAGCTTGTTTCCTCTGGTTGCCCGCAACGTAAGATTAGATGGGATCTATGTTGGTCCTCGCGATGCTTTTGTTGCGATGAATCGATTTCTAGAACAAAAGAAAATTCAGCCCGTGATTGATCGCGTTTTCTCGTTTGAAGATGCTCCGTCAGCCTTTGAATACCTGGAAAGTGGACAACACTTTGGAAAAGTTGTCATCTCGAACGAAGGAAACAATGTGTCATGATCAATGAGCAGACGCTTCAAAAAATCCATCAAACCTACGGTGTAGAAAATTGGGGGGCAGGCTACTTCAGTGTCAATACGCTCGGAAATATGGTGGTTCATCCCATTCCCGGCGCTAGCGATCCTTCCCAAATCGTTCACACTCATCAAGCAAATAGCGGGATCGATCTGAAGAAGCTTGTCGATCAGATTGTTCATGAAAAGGGGATGAAGCTGCCCCTGACACTTCGGTTTCCTCAGATACTCACGAATCAGCTAAGGAAGCTCTCTGATGCCTATCAGGAAGCAATCAAGTTGTTTGAGTACCGTGGACAACACTACCCGGTGTTTCCGATGAAAGTGAATCCGCGCAAAGAAGTGGTCGAAGCGTTCCTTGCGGATAGTTCACGATGCCGTGTGGGATTGGAATGTGGTTCGAAGCCTGAACTTTTTGCAGCAGTTGCGTTGGATCAAGCGCCCGAATCGCTGCTTATCTGTAACGGATTTAAAGACGAGAGCTTCCTCAGGCTTGCCACGCTCGCGATGAAAGCTGGTAAGCAGGTTGTCATCGTGGTTGAGAAGCTGAACGAGCTCAAGATGCTCTTGCGAGTAGCAGCCGAAACAAAGATGTGCCCCTACATCGGATTACGAGCAAAACTCTATTCGCGTGGATCAGGAAAGTGGGCTTCCTCCGGTGGTGACTCGGCAAAATTCGGTTTAACCACTTCAGAAATCATGCAATGCATTCGTTTGCTTCACGAGCAAAAAGTCGAAGACAAATTGCGATTGCTCCATTTCCATATCGGTTCTCAAATCACCGATATCAAACGAGTGAAAAACGCAATGAAGGAAGCTGCTCGTGTATACGCGAAGATCTACCAACTCGGCTTGAAGGTTCAATATCTGGACATCGGCGGCGGTATGGGGGTCGATTACGATGGATCGAAGACTCGGTTTGAATCGTCGATGAATTACACGGTGCAAGAATTTGCGAACGACGCTGTCTATCAGATCTTGGCTGTTTGCGATGAAGAGGAAGTGCCTCATCCTAATCTGGTCACCGAAAGTGGGCGGATGATGACCGCTTATCATACGGTCCTGGTTACATCGATCCGCGATGAGATTGAAACCTTTGCCGATGACGAACCGGAAGTCACGATCGACGAAGATGATCCACAAGTCATCACGGAGCTCAAATACTTGTGTGATGAAATCAATGGTAAAAACTATGTCGAATATCATCACGATGCTCTTGAGCTGAAAGACCAGCTTCACACGCAATTCAATCTCGGGATGATTAGTATCGAGGATCGCGCAAAGGGCGAGGTGCTCTTCTGGGAAGTTTGTGCGAGAGCCCTCAAGGAATCCGAGGCTTCAAGATTTCCGGATGAAGAATTCGAGGACGTGAAGCGAGTGCTCGCTGCGAAGTATCTGTGCAACTTTTCGCTCTTCCGTTCCGCCCCCGATTCCTGGGCCATCGGCCAGCTTTTCCCAATCGTTCCTTTGCATCGTTTACACGAATCCAAAAAGGATTTCGCTACCTTGGTCGACGTAACGTGTGACTCCGACGGCAAAATCGATAAATTTGTCGACTTGAAAGATGTGAAAGAGACGCTTGAGTTACCCGCTTTTCGAAAGAATGAAGATTACTATCTTGGGATATTCTTGGTAGGCGCTTATCAAGAGGTCATGGGCAATCAACATAATCTCTTTGGGATGCCTAACGAAGCACAAGTCGTCATCGAGACCGATGGAAGCTACACCATAAAATGCCTTGTTCCTGGCAGTGAGATTCAGGATATGGTGCAATTCGCACGCT
The DNA here is from genome assembly GCA_027487375.1 of Planctomycetaceae bacterium. GTDB lineage: Bacteria > Planctomycetota > Planctomycetia > Pirellulales > Pirellulaceae > JAIYDQ01. The sequence goes on along the minus strand of JAIYDQ010000369.1, from coordinate 26,880 downwards.
ACGATAGTGATGGCCTTGTCTCACAGTTCCAAGCGAAGCTTGATGCGCAAGTTTCCAAAGGGAATTTATCGCCACATGATGCCGAACTCGCGCTGAATAGTTATCGCGGCGCGGCAAAGTGGAACACCTACCTTGAATAAAATCGACGTCCAAGTTCGGTTGTTTTCTGCATTCGCCGCGACAGGTTATTAAGCTCAAATCCAATAAGAATAGCGGGATTTCCTGATTGGATTGGGATTAAATTTTTGCTAGATCAGCAGCCTCTTCAGGGGACTCCAAAAAGTCTTCCATGGGTGGGCACGAGCAAACTACATTTCGGTCTCCATAGACGTTATCGACTCGTCCAACGGGTGGCCAGTATTTTACCGAGTAGTCCATCTCAGGATCTGGACAAACGGCTTCACGACGCGAGTAAACCTTGGATGACTCGTCTGAAAGGATGGAATCCAAAGTATGTGGAGCGTTGCGTAGCGGGTTGTTATCCGCTGTCCACTCGCCGGAAAGGACTCGTTGATACTCGGCATAGATCAGCTTCATCGCTCTGCAAAAACGATTGATCTCCGCGAGCGATTCACTTTCGGTTGGCTCAATCATCAGTGTTCCTGCAACAGGGAACGACATTGTTGGGCCATGAAATCCAAAGTCCATCAATCGCTTGGCAACATCGTCGACCGTGACTCCCGCCGACTTTTCCATCGGACGCGTATCAATGATGCATTCGTGAGCTACCAACGAAGCATTACCTGTGTAGAGAATCGGAAAACAACTCTTTAATTGGTGTGCGATGTAATTCGCATTGAGAATTGCAACCTGAGTCGCCATCCGTAATCCGACTGCACCCATCATACGGATATACATCCAAGAGATCGGTAGAATGCTCGCGCTGCCAAACGGTGCTCCACTTACAACCGATCCTTGGCGATCTTGGTTATGAGAATCTTTGGGCAAGAAAGGAGCTAAGTGACTTCTAACGGCAACAGGACCGACGCCTGGTCCGCCACCGCCGTGCGGAATACAGAACGTTTTGTGCAAGTTAAGGTGCGACACGTCACCACCGAACTTACCGGGTTGCGCGACACCGACTAACGCATTCAGGTTTGCCCCGTCAATGTATACTTGCCCACCCGCATCATGAACCTTACCGCACACATCCAGTACTCGATCTTCGAAGACGCCATGAGTCGATGGATAGGTAATCATAATGGCCGCTACGCGTCCTACGTTCTGCGCGATTCTTAGATCCAGATCCTCTAAATCAACGTTACCTAAATCATCACACTTCACAACGACGACTTTCATGTTCGCCATCTGTGCGCTTGCAGGATTGGTACCGTGAGCACTGCTTGGGATCAAACAGATATCCCTATTCAAATCACCTCTCGATTCGTGGTAGTGCTTAATTGCCAATAGTCCTGCGTATTCGCCTTGGGACCCCGCGTTGGGTTGGAGAGAAATCGCATCGTAACCAGTAATCTCGCAGAGCATGGCTTCCAAGTCGGCGATCATCTCGTGATAACCTGTGGCCTGATCGCTTGGAGCAAACGGGTGAATACTGTTCCACTCAGGCCATGTAATTGGAGTCAGCTCACTTGCCGCGTTGAGCTTCATCGTGCAAGATCCCAGAGGAATCATCGAACGATCTAGTGCGATATCCATCTCCGAAAGTCTGCGGAGATATCGCATCATCTCGGTTTCGCTACGGTACTTGTGAAACACTTCTTGCGTCATCACGCAATCGTTGCGCAATTGATCCTTGCGTAGCGAACCTCGCTCTTCATGAAATTCGTTAGCACAGCCGATGGTAACGATTTCTTCATCTCCCCCGAACAACTGGTTGATCGCTCTCAAGTCTGCTTCGGTGGTTGTTTCGTCGAACGAAATCGCGACTTGATTTGAAGAGAAGGCTCGCAAGTTGTATCCCGCTGCGATGGCTTGTTCGAGGATTTTCTCCGTATCACCATCCGTGTTGATCACAATCGTGTCGAAGAAATCGGATTCCTTTACGCGATATCGACTGGACTGCAACGATCGATAGAGAATCGACGTCAATTTATGCACTCTCCAGGCAATCTTTCGCAATCCTTCCGGGCCATGATACATCGCGAAGAGTGTCGCCATAATCGACAGAAGTGCTTGCGCGGTGCAGATGTTCGAAGTCGCTTTCTCTCTTCGAATATGCTGCTCTCGAGTTTGCAGGGCAAGCCGGAATGCTTTGTTTCCATGGCTATCGATTGACTGGCCTACTAGTCTCCCGGGGAGCGTTCGCTGGTGAGCCTTTGTTGTTGCAAGAAAGGCCGCATGAGGTCCACCAAATCCGAGCGGCACTCCGAATCGCTGGCTACTTCCAACTGCGATATCCGCCCCCAATTCTCCTGGCGACTTCAGCAACATCAACGCGAGCAAATCCGTGACCATGACGACCATCGCCCCATGCTGATGTGCGCTTGCTATCGTCGTCTCGAAGTTCGCAATGGAACCATCTGTTGCAGGATACTGAAGAGTGACGCCGAAAACGCCAGACCAATCGGTAAAACTTGTGACGTCATCTACTACTTCTAATTGGATTCCGAGTGGTTCAGCTCGCGTTTTAAGAACTTCAATCGTCTGCGGATGGCAACCTGCAGAAACAATAAAACGGTTCGATTTTGATTTGGTGCTTCTTAAACAAAGCGTCATCGCCTCGGCCGCTGCGGTCGATTCGTCGAGTAATGAAGCGTTCGAGATTTCAAGGCCGGTGAGTTCTGCGACTAAAGTTTGAAAGTAAAACAATACTTCCAATCGACCTTGTGATATTTCCGGTTGGTAGGGCGTGTAAGCGGTATACCAAGCTGGATTTTCCAGAACGTTACGCTGGATGACTTTCGGCGTGTGCGTTCCGTAATAGCCCTGCCCTATGAATGACTTCAGGATGCGGTTCTTGCTTGCAAGCACTTTTAACTCGGCCAGTGCCGCTTCTTCGGAGATGCCAGCACGCAGATTCAAGTGATGGTCGATGCGAATCGATTGAGGTACTACTGCGTGAGTAAGTGCTTCTAGCGATTCATAGCCGAGCACCTTTAACATTTGTGAAATTTCGTCCTCGCGTGGTCCGAGGTGACGAAAAACGAACGGTGGCAATTGGTTTGAAGCCATTGGCAATTCTCCAAGCAATACGAAACGAAGGAACAAAACGAAGCTTTTTAAAAGCAACGCGTTGCCCCTCTGTCCGTTTACCTGAGAGATCCAACAAACCACTCCAGATGGCTTGTCTTACCCCTTCGGTGGACTGCTGAAAGCTGGCTCAAAACGTGCTAGCTTTGCAATCACTCTCCAGAGAAGATGTATCAATCCCAGCGGTCCTTTTTGCCTGAGCGGTTCAGGGCTGTTTTGCACCTTCGGCGCTCCAAATTCAGTCATCTTGACCGCGTAATGCAATCGATCTCACTGCTTCAGAGTCTCTCCCGCGGGGTTTTCATCTTACGTAATAGTATAGTGTTAATCGTCAAGTACCACAAACGAAAACGTAATCTTCAGTGCCATTGCGGAGAATATTCAACAAGCGAGACCGTTAATTCTGGAATGGTGTGGTTAAGCACCGCTATCGGGCAAGCGACGCAATTCAGAGGAAATCTCGCGAGATGTAATTGGGGAATGGCGACTTCTTAAATGAAGTACTTATAAGAAAGTCTTAAAGCCGCGACAATTCACGGTAGTCAAAGATTGTGAAATGCCTGCAAGCCTTGCGTAAGGTAAGTACTTTAGAAGTAAACCTGACTGAGTGGTTTGATTACGATCTCGGGAACGTGTGCACGTGGGGGAAGCACTGCAATGGCCAGGATCATCGCCGCGATATCTTCTGGTTGAAGAATCTGTGCTTTATGCTCTGCGCTGACCGGAACCGGTCGCTTGTCTAGGATTGGAGTATTCACTTCGCCGGGGTACACGTTGGTGACTCGTACACCATCGCCTGCAACCTCATTCGATATGCATGTCCCTAGCGCGGTCAGCGCGAACTTGCTCGCACCGTAAGCAACACCTCCAAGGGCAATCGCACGTTTACCTGCGACACTTGATATGTTGATGATCAACCCGTTCTTTCGTGCTCTCATTTCTGGTAGCACGGCTGTCATACAGTTGTAAGCACCTGTTGTGTTGATGGCGATAACTTGATCCCATTCCTCGGGAGTCATGAGATCGATCGCACGATTGCGGATATTGACACCTGCTGCTTGGACCAAGATATCGGTAGGACCAATTGTCTTGGACGACCAATCAAAGAAAGATTTAACTTGTTCACGATTGGACACATCCATGGGGTGCCCATAGATCTGCCCAGTTAAACCTTCGGAAGATTGTATGGATTCCACCGCCGCGTCGACTGCATCTTTACGACGTCCACCAATGCAGACTTTCGCTCCCGCTTCCGCAAATGCTTTCGCTACTCCAAGCCCAATACCGGAAGCTCCACCAGTGACAACAACAGCACAGTTTTTTAACACAAGCAGTGACTACTTTCCAACTAAACGCGTAACGGCCTTTGCGAGAATGTCTCCGTAGACTAGCTCGCCACCTTGATGTCCGGTGATACTTACTAAAATTGCCAGCACCAACATTCCAATCCTCCATACGTGCCGGATTGAGTGGTTGGGAAATTTTCTTGAAACGATCGATATTGCCAAAATGATCATCGAAAGGAGAGCTACCGTGACACCCATCCAACGATGGCGAAACAATAACTGAGTATCGGCAAGAGCCTCTGCGTCCGGGATGATATCCCAGCTTGGGAAGCCTTTTTCAATGGCAAACGACCAGCCCATAATGGCTGAGACGACTGTTGCTATCGAGCCCCAAAGCAGACAATAAAACGCGATTGCCTGAGCGCGGCTACCAGTGAAAAACGACAACCCTGCGGCAGCTCCTCCAAAGATCAGAAGTGCGATAGGAAAATGAATTACCGCCGGATGGAAGTATCCAATCGCTCCGAATGCTCTCGCGAAAACCCCTTCAGATTTAGTTGTACTAGTTTCTTCGATTGGTGTGGTCGCGACCTTCACGTTTGCAAGTAGATATCCGTCGGGCCATGCCGCTCCTTCGTCGATCCATAACTTCAGGACTGCAAGCTCATGTGGCGGTAGCGGACCAGAGGGGGGCATGACTAAACTCTTCGGATCCTCTTTAACAGGTTTTGCCGTCAGGTAGTCGGTCCAAAGAGAGCTGGACGCAGTGTCTCTTGGTTCTATATAGCCCAAAACTGCGTCGCGGTCGCCAACAACAAAACCACCTTTGGCTTTATCGCCTTGGTGACAGCTTGCGCAACGAGCTTCCAGGATAGGTGCAACATCTCGAGCGAAATCAACAATCCCAGACTCGATGGCAAGAGCATTCCCAAACGTGCAAAGATTTCCAAATGAAAATGCAAACGCTAGCGAGGCAATGCTCAGTCTGATCAATGCATGTCTCACAATTTTTTCTGGATATGCAATTGGCTTTGCAAGATTGTCAAAAGACTTCTCTGTATTCCCTAACGCCATAAGTTAACGTCGATCGTTGATGCCTAGCAATAAAATGGAGGGAGGCATAGCTAAGGTGAGGTCGTCTTGATTGCTCCGCTAGTAGAGCAATTCCTCACATCCAAACCTTGTCTTACCCACGCCTGTTACAACACGGATTGTCGCGTCACAACCCTCTCAAGTCTAATCCAATCCAATGTGGGATGTCCAGTGTGCCATTTTGAGCGCTCTGAATCAGCGCATTAGCGGTTCAACTTCGATTGATTGGCTTGCAAGCAACTCTCGAACGCGACCACAAAGTCGTGCTGCATTGGGCGAGTCTCCGTGGATGCACAAGGTGTCGACTCGGAGTGTTAACCGCTCTCCTGTCCTCGCAGTAACCACTCCATCACGAATCCAGCGGACCGCTCGTGCAGTCACTATTTCGGGGTCATGGAGCACAGCTTGCGGATTACTACGAGGCGTCAAGCTAGCGTCGGCCTCATAGTTGCGATCCAAAAAACCTTCCGAAGCCGTTCGAAGTCCGATTGCTTGCCCAGCGTGAATAATTTCGCTTCCAGCAAGTCCAACAAGAATAAGATTCCAATCAAAACGGTGCACCGCAAGGGCAATCGCATCGGCCAGCAACCGATCTTTGGCTGCCAAGTTGTAGAGCGCTCCGTGAGGTTTTACGTGGATCAGATCCATTCCTGCCGCTCTTGTAAAACCAAATACAGCGCCGATCTGGTAAAGCACGGTATCGTAGACTTCTTGGGGAGACATCGACATGTTGCGACGTCCAAACCCGACGAGATCCGGAAATCCGGGATGAGCACCGATGTTGATTTTGTACTTCGAAGCAAGTTCCAACGTTTCGCGAATTGTTGAAGGATCGCCCGCGTGAAAACCTGCTGCTATGTTTATGCTGCTTACGTAGGGCATAATCGCCGCATCATCGCCCAGCGAATAGACTCCGAAGCCTTCACCAAGGTCGCAGTTCAAATCGATTTTGAGATTCATTAAAACGCGGCTCGCTTTCCTTCGAACTCCTTTAAAATCGCTTTTAACGGATCGGCCGGAGCACTCGCGTTAGGCTTTTCGTAATCCTCTTGTTGCAGCCTTCTTACCGCTCCCGGATTCCTGGCCGCGTTCGCTGTTCGATAAACATCCAGAACACCATTATCGGCTATTTGATTTCCTGGAGGTATCACGAACAAACCGATGCTCCGAGGTTGATAGTTGATATCTTCAATCGGGTTTGGGCTGGAACCGGTTCGATCGATCGCAATAGATTGCAAGAAGACTTCATAAACGCTGACGTCGTATAAGGAAGTGGGCGGGACTGCGATTCGCGACTCGCTACGCTCCCAAAAACCGTTTAGCGATCGAACCTCAAACGTTTCGATGATGGTCGCGCCGCTATCGCGGTCAAGGTTCACGGCTTCCGAGGCACCACTGGGTATACGAATCTTCTTGGATCCGACTCCCCCGCGAAGATCTGTAAGCAAAACAATGATTGTATCGGAGTGCGAGTTTTGCAAAATGACTCGAGCTGGCTCCAGTGGCGGATTGGGGCCCACGTTTTGGGATACGCTCCGATAGAGTGGTTGCACAACAGGCAATTGAGGTGCAACGGGCCACCATTGCTGATAAGGAGAGTAGTTTATCGGAGCTAACTGCAATCCGTTTCCGATGAAGGACAAACCTAATCCGGGGAACATAATGCTCTCGAACGTGTAAGCTCCCATGTTGCCAGGGCACGCCTTCACGCGCCAAAGCTGATTTGCATTTCCACCAACTGCAGAAAGTGTCAGCACCTGTGAATTTGCATCGCATCCAAGCCCTAGCCATGTTTGGTTATCGTAGTACTGGATTCTCGCAAGCCCGGTTGCCAAAGGAACGATGTACCAACTTTGATTTCCCAATGCAGTTTGCGGAACAACTCCCAGCGTTCCATAGCTATTTCTAGCTAGAAACCTTCTCCGACTGGGATCGCCCATTCCAAGCTGAATAGGTACGGGGGCTTGGTTGGGATCCATTGGAAGAACAAAGTCCGCGCCTGAACCGAACCCAGTTCCGCCAAATCCTCCAGCCCGAATTCCCGGAGACGTGGTAACGCCCCCGCTCGGGCGATTGATATTCGAATCGTTGCCCAAATAGGTCCTTAACTGTCCGTTATTGGGTAAGGCTTCTTTGAGTGGACTGGTTGGCGATTGGGTTTGGATCGTCATGCGGCTCGTTCGAAAAGACCACTGGTTTGAGTTATCCAGCGACCCGATACGCATTGCGCCACTATTACTCGCAGGCCACTGAAGAGCTTGCCGAGCTTGACTGGAATAGTATCCAACCCAGAGAGAGTCGCCCGAATCAAATTTTTCGTCACGCCGATAAATCGTTTCCTGGTTGGAAGCGTCGCGAATTAGCAACATGCCGCTTGGGTGAACAATCGCAAAAGACGGAGTTTGGACTCCTGGCGCGCGCAACTGAAAGGTTTGCTGTCCCCAACTGGCATCAGCATTGAAGATCGAGGCGAGCAACAGGCAAATCAGAATCCAAAAATGACGAGAAAAAATCCTCATACGGTTGCTCCTTACTTCTCCGGTGCAGCATTTGGTTCTGATTCGCCAATCATTTTTTCGGGTTCGATAGCAGCTGGGGTATCGGCCATGGATTTCTTAAGTTTCTTCGCGAGGGCTTCTTCTTTTTTTGCCAGAGCTTTTTCTTTTGCTGTCATTTTCTTTTCAGGAATTGCCATTTGCATATTTTGCTGTGCATTGTTTGCTGCCAACTCGGTTCCCAATGTCTTTGATCCTGTAACGGTTAGACTTCGAATCATCAGTTGCCGCGTCTCGTTATTGAAAAAGCCTCTGCCGGCAATTTTGTCGCCACTTTGTGCCCACTCTAGCGAGGGCAGGTTCATAGCGACTCGTAGGTTAGGTTCAATTTCGATCTTGAGAGGACGGTCACCGCAGAGCAACGCCAAGGACGTTTCTTCGATAGCCAGAATCTTTCCAACGACGCGAACCTCTGGGTCTGGTGAGCCGCCTGGCTGAAGTGGTGTAATGTTCGCCATGACGTGAATGCCTGGATGAGTAAGCGACATCTGCAACGGAGTTGCGCGGCGCTTAAGCACGTCTGGGTTAGGCATATAAAGTTCGACTTCTGAAAGCGGGGCCAGGAAAGTGCCGTCCGGAGTCGCAGAAGCAGCGAAACGAACAAATGTACCTGGTTTGAGGACGGCACGGTCTGCCTTGCCTTTGTAGGACACAGTGCTACCGCGCTGATCGAGCGTCCCCACCACGTAGTTCCCTTGCGGGTCTTTCAAACGCACCAGCATGCCTTGAGCGCCTTCAAACGACCCTGCAAGTTCGACTTCTCCACGACCGCCAGGTTGCGCAAAAACAGGCTGGTTAGAAATCGCGACCATGATTGCGACAGTAAGAGCACAGATGCCAGACAAGCGAAGCTTAAAACTTCCACAGTCAAGCCAGGAACTAATAGGCTCTAAGTACATCGATCGTAACCTCCTGGTCAACAAATATTTACAAAGAAGAAGCTGTTTCGAGTATCATAAGCCATTCCAAGCCGAGTTTGGGAATTTTTGTGAATACTCCTCCCCGAATCTTAAAGAATCTATGACCGCCGTTTCGCCGCAAGTGAATGTCCGAACGCTCCAGCAGAAGAAAAAGAACGCCGAAAAGATCTCAATGCTCACTGCATATGACTTTTCCATGGCACGTCTTTTGGATGATTCCGGAGTCGACTGTCTGCTTGTCGGAGATTCCTTGGGGATGGTCGTGCAAGGGCATCAAACCACGATTCCGGTGACTTTAGCCCAAATGATCTACCACGGAGAGATGGTCGCCCGTGCTGCGAAGCATGCCATGGTAATCGTCGATCTGCCGTTCCCCGTTGGTCAACGCGGCGTGTCGCATACATTGAAGGCGGCATCGAAAATCATGAAGAAAACCCTCTGTCATGCTGTGAAAATGGAGGGTGGACATGAGCAATCCGAGTCGATCGCGGCCTTGGTCGATGCGGGAATTCCAACAATCGCTCACATCGGTCTGCGTCCCCAGAGCGTTCATGCGCTGGGTGGTTATCGCGTTCAACGCGATGCCAGCAGATTAATGCAAGACGCAAAATCCGCACAACAAGCCGGTGCCTTTATGGTGCTGATGGAGTGTGTGCCAAGGTCGCTTGCAAAGGAAGTTACCGAAGCACTCGAAATTCCTACCATTGGCATCGGAGCAGGTCCCGATTGTGACGGCCAAGTTCTTGTAATCAACGATCTCCTTGGACTGACGGAAAAGCTATCTCCCAAGTTCGTCCGCAAGTATGCTAATGTTTCGGATATTGCTCGGACAGCTGTTGCAAAGTTCCAAAGCGACTTACAGCTTGGCAATTTTCCAGCGGCAGCCGAATCGTTCGAGTAGCCCCAACCAGTTGCATCGCTTTGTGTTGCTAGACTATCCGTTGTATGTTGTATAAAGTCGCCAAGCAATTGAGACTAACAACAAGTTGCGCATAGTCCGAACTGTCCCCAATTTCGTCGAACCCCTCCCCGTCTTTAATAAGATTGCTCCCACCTAGAACGAGTCCCTACAAATGTTACTCTCCCTCTCTCGATGCCTAAAAACCTATCTGTGCATGCTCATGGTGTCTCAAGCGTTTGGACAAGAGCCAAAAGCAACTGACGTCCAGATAGCCGAACCTAGTGCCAAGGCGCCTATCAAAGCAATGATCGTTACTGGCGGTTGTTGCCACGACTATCGATTTCAATCCGAAGCGATCATGAAGGCATTTAAAGAATCCAACGTCAATGTCGAGTGGACTGTGATTCATCAAGGAGGAACAGGTACGGAAGCGGAGATCGATTTATACGATGATCCCAAGTGGGCAGATGGATTCGATGTTGTGATTCACAATGAGTGCTTTGCAAACACAAAGAATGCAGACTATATCCGACGAATCACATCAGCCCACCATCAAGGCGTTAACGCCGTGGTCGTCCACTGCGCGATGCACACATACCGAGGCGTTGACATCGATGACTGGAGACAGTTTTTAGGAGTTACCAGCCGTCGCCACGATCACCAGAGCAACTACAAAATCGATGTTACTCAACCTGATCATGCAATCATGAAGGACTTTCCTGCAGACCATAAGTCAGCCAAGGACGAGCTTTACATCATTGAGAAGGTTTGGCCCAACACGACTGTTCTCGCAACTTCGACGAGCGAAAAAGATGGCTCGAAGCATCCAGTCTTTTGGACAAATCAGTTCGGAAAGGCTCGAGTTTTCGGAACGACCTATGGACATTCCAGCGACACTTTTCAAGATCCTGTGTTCCTACGCGCATTCGTCCAAGGCACGAAATGGGCAGCCGGTAGGTAACTCAGATAGCCAAGCCGTCACTCATTAGATTGCAGTTTATTGGGTTGCAGCCGAACGTTTTGGCTTTTGAAGAGACCAGCTGTTTTCGTCGCGTCACCGACACATGAATACTTGCGATTTCAGCTGGCCCAATGTTCAGGTTTGACAAAGCACTGTTTGCCGATGCTGAACCTTACTTGGATCCCGCTGATGCAGCGTTAGGCGCAATCGAGTTTTCGGATGGTGCATTGATTGCTCCGAACTTGGGAAGCCGAGGGTTCGGAGTCGTTTGAATCAAGGCGCGGCTTACGACTGTTTGATACGCACCTGAGGAGGTTGATGGAGCCGTGTTCGTGACGGCGATTTGCGGCAGGGGGCCCTCAGGGATGAGTGCTGAAATGGCTAGCTCCATCGACTCGACCCGTGCAGCAGTGGCTTGTTGCGATTCAGCTTGCTGAACATAGATAGGTGCTTTGCTCTGGGCCGTCATTGTGAGCACCTCCTGGACCTTCAAATGGCCTGCGTCGGTGAGCTGGTTTGATTCGTCGAAGAAGCAGTGAGCAAGTGTATTAAATTCTTGCCAACCATTCGCCTTCATGACTTCAAAGGGAGCTACTACAGCAGCGGCGTCAGCGGAACGGAACGGTTGAGGCCACGCGGAGTTTCGCATTCGGTCAGTATGGCATTCTTGTTTCATTTGCGACCAATTCACACAACCGCTGGAAACACCAGCGATTGTTACTAGTCCGCAAGAAATTACGCGCTGAAACGATAGCTTTCGCATGGTCGCGATCCTTCGCTGCCAAAACAATTCAAAAGAGAGACAACTCTGGTATCGTCTACATCAGTGTCTTTCCCTCGATTCCTACCTGCAATCTCTCCAAGTCTTCGTGATCGTCAAAGTCAATCCGATAGGTACGTCCACGAGGGCTAGTCAATTATTCAAAATACGGGCTGAGCCGTGAGCGCTAGCTACGGCTTGCTATAGGAGAATCCGGAGCTAGCGCTAACGGTTCATTGCCCAACGTGAAAAACTGACTTGCCCTGGTTCCTCAACAACAGAATGGCAAATTCCTCCGCGGCCTTTGTGGAGGTATCTCATTTGGTGATTCGGTAAAGAATTGGGTGAGAGCGGATGAGCAGGTCTTGCTCAATCACGGCAAGCGAAGCATAGGTTTCGCCAAACAGCTCATTCCTGGAGATTTCTCGATACTTTTCCTCAGCTGCTATCACAGTCGTGACGCCGGATTGGCTTGTGAAATAGATTTTTCCTTCAGAACAAATTGGGCTAGCAGAGTAAGTTCCCGGAATACGTTGTTGCCAAAGTCGCTCGCCGTCCGCTACGCGCACGCAAGTTGCTACTCCTAATGACGAGACGCAGAAAATCTTGCCATCGAGCACAATTGGCGAAGAAATCTCGGGAACTTGTCTCCCTTTTTTCCAAACCACATGGGACTGCGAGACATCGCCACTGCCGTCGATTCGAATTGCGAACATCTCAGGCTTCATAAAACCGGAGCAAACGAATGCGACACCTTGATCTACGATCGGTCTTGGAATCAGCGAGTACCCATTTCCAATGCTTGCTCGCCACCATTCTGATCCATCCTTGGGGTTGTAGGAAACCAACCATTGAGCCGTCGTTGAAAGAATTTGTGTTCGCTCGGATTGCCGAACAACTAGCGGTGTTGAAAAGGCTCTTTTAAATGCCGGCTTATCTGCTTTGATTGGTGGTCGATGTGTTTTCAAGCGTGGTTTTCCTGTGCCCGTATCCAGTGCGATCAAGTACTGCTCGTGAGCTCCGTCACATGGGATGATTATCATATCATCAAGCACGACGGGGGTCGCACCAGATCCAGTGATGTCATCGATTGCGAGTTTGACGCTCCACAAATTTTTGTAGCTCTTTCGATCGATGCAATAAGTTCCTAGCGAACCAAAATGACAATAGACTCGCTGCTCATCCAAGATAGGCGTCGGCGATGCGTAGGAGTTCTGTACATGAATAGGAGCTGGCTTCGCAATCGTCGCTAGAGTTATCGTCTGAAGTATTGTCCCGGTGTTGCCATCAATCTCGATTGCGAGAAGCGTAACGCTTTCCACCGTTTGGAAATCGAGTGTGCCATGTGGATTCTCCTCAAGCGTTTCTTCAACGCGATGTTCGACCATAGCGGTCGTCTCTGCGGAGGTTAACCAAATCCTGTCGCCAGATACCACGGGGGATGACCAACCGCGACCGGGTATTGTCGTCTTCCATTTTGGCTTATCAAAGATCCCGCCCCATGACACGGGAAGATCCTTTACAAGCGATGATCCATCGCCTCTTGGTCCGCGAAACTGTGGCCAATCTTCGGCTGTTGAAGGCATTCCCTGCAGCATCACAAAGCAAAGACAAAACCATCGAATCAAGTGAGCCGCTTGGATGCAAGTTTGAATCGTAAAATATCCACGTGTCATGATAGATCGCTTGCCCATCGCTTTCCTGAGACATGCGAGACCGAACACTCGGGCAGAGAGTCCAAGAATGTTCTTCCATAGGGCTTGGTGGTGATTCTCGGGTCCGCGATAACGACCATACCTGAGTCGGTTGCCGTTCGTATAAGTCGGCCAAACCCTTGTCGCAACTTAATGATTGCTTCCGGAAGTTGGTAATCACGAAAGGGATTTCCACCGCGATTTCGGATTGCTTCCAGACGTCCTTCAAGCAGTGGATGATCGGGGACGCTGAAGGGAAGCTTCGTGATAATCACGTTTCGCAATGCGTCACCGGGGACATCGACGCCTTGCCAAAAGCTATCGGTACCGAACAAGATTCCTTGAGGATGTTTTTTGAAGGCATCCAGAAGCTGTCCTCGAGGTGTCCCGTCGGCTTGGCTGTAGATTGCAAGATTCATCCGCGACATCCAAGGAGTCAATCGATCTACCATGCGTCGCAGCAGATCGTAGCTCGTAAAAAGCACGAACGCGTGCCCCTCGGTTAATCCCGCGTAGTGCTGAATGATCGACGGTAGCATGCTTTCAAATTCTTGTCGTTCGCTAGAAGGGTCAGGTAAATCGGTCAGCAGAATTAACTCGGCTTGTTTACGATAGTTGAACGGGCTACCAAGTTGCTTGGTCCTGGAGCCCGTTGCTCCGACGCGTGATTGAAAAAATTCGAATCCTCCATTTCGACCACTCGCGAGCGTGGCGCTGGCCATGATCACGCTTGGAACTTTTTGAAAAAGCATTTTTCGCAAAGTCGGGCCAACATCGATCGGCGAGCAACGCAATATGATTTTGCTCCCCATGCGATTAGTCGTTTTCTCCAGCCAGTAAACCGCATCCTCTTGAGTTTGTTTTAGCCATGCTTCAAGCGAGATTGCAAGTGTCGTTAATCGATTGCTTGCCGCGAGCAGTTCTTGCTTTACAGACGGGACGTCATGATCTTTCCCGAATCGTTCAAGTTGCTTTGCGAGTTCCGTGAGCTTGTCCGAGAGAATGTTTTCGACAATCTCTTTATTGTGAACTCTACCGTTGTGCTTTGGCTTGTTGTCATACCATTCCACAAAATCGTGAATCATCTCGTCAAGACGTTGAAGGCACTTGTGGCAAAGATCTTGGACCTGTTTCAGGTCCAGAGCGACAAGAAGGCCTTTTCCGCTGTTGGAGTTATAGAGCTTTCGAAGCGTATAATCGATTTGCGAACTACTGACGCTTAGCCCCAAGTGGTCGCTTGCAACTGCTTCGATGGTATGGCATTCGTCTAGAATCACAGCGTCATAGTTGGGGAGGATGCTTGCTCCGGCATCGCGAAGAGCGAGATCCGTAAAAAATAGAGCATGGTTGACAACCAAAATCTGCGCGTTGTGAACGCGACGGCGGGCTTTGTAGTAGAAACATTTGTCATGGGTTGGGCATTTACGTCCCATGCAATTGCTGCTGTCACTGGCGACTTCATCCCAAACAGACATGGTCGGTTTGAATGCCATGGTGCTGCGTGTACCGTCATCGGTCGTTTCAGCCCAATCGACGATTTGCTTGAGTTGGTTGTAATCGGATTCATTGCCAAAAAGGTTTACAGCGCGAGATTTGGCTAGCTGCATTCTTCGAAGGCTAATGTAATTGCCGCGGCCCTTTACCAGCACCGCGGAAAATTCGCGCGGTATTACGGAGTTGAGCAGAGGAATATCCTTGGCCATCAATTGTTCTTGAAGACTAATCGTATGCGTGCTGATCACAATTCGATGGACTCGATCATCATCTTCTTCAGGAACTGCTTCGGAAGAGCTCTTTCTGTCTTGAGCGTTTTTTGCTTCAGATGACTTCGAGGAGTCAGGCTCGCTTGGCGAGAGTTTTCCTTCGTTACTCGTCGCATGAAGAATTGCAGGAACTAAGTATGCGTAGCTTTTTCCGACCCCTGTTCCCGCCTCGACAACCAAGTGTTTTTGGTCTTTCAATGCATCGGCCACTGCAGCGGCCATCTCCAGTTGTTGCGAGCGATGCTCGTATGCGGCTATGCGCCTTGAAACGAGCCCTTGAGGCCCGAGTACCGCATTGACCGATAACGTATCCATTCAATCCTTTTCCTGCTGCATAGAAATTATGTCAAAAATTGTATACTTCGAATGCGTTTTTGGGGCACAGATCCAAAAACGAATATAAATCGATGCTAAACATCGATTCGGAAGCTGAAGTTTTCTCGGATCGTTAACAGACGTGGTATATGTTGCCAGAACGTATTTGCTTATAAATAAGAGCTGTTGAGTTTCCATGAACGGCTTCTATCAAGGCAAGGGATTTTCGAATGGCTGCGTTCAGTGTTATGGTAAACGGTTTTACTTCCTCTCGATGTCGCGAATGCGTTCTATTCGTCTGCTTCTTTGCGGGATTGGCACTGAATGTTAATGCCGTAGAGCGTCAAAAGGGAGCGGGAACTGTTGCCGCGAGCGGATTGTCGATCGCTCCTGTTGATACCGACATCTACATCAGCGGCATGAATCTGCTAAGCCAATGGAAGCAGTTTCAAGCGACTCAGCTTTATCACGACGTACTAGATAATCACCTCGTGCAGTCCATTGTTACTCGAATAAAGGGTGAATGGGAAGCAAAAGAGGGACAAGCCGGCCAAGTTCGCAGTGCAATCCAAGACCCCAATGTCATGTCCTTGCTCGAGATGGGAGCGGAGATGTTCACCGAAGAAGTCTTTCTGTTCGCTGACGGTCGACTTTCTGAATTAGTTATCCGGGTTAATGAACTGGCAGACGAAGTCAATAATCTGGTGGCTAGCGATGACACCGACGGAGAAGACGTGAAAGAGTTCTTTATGTCTCTTCCAAAGTCCGAGGTCGATGAATTACAAATCCCTTTGATTGTGCAAGGGTTCAAGGTGTCCGACTTGGATCGCGTGTTGGATAAAATCGACCAATTAGAAGGGCTTTTGAGATTAGGACTCGGTAGCATTCCCGATGCTGCACCATTCGCAGAAGGTCTTGAGCGAATTGAAGACACGCGAGGAACTCGTCTCGCGTGGACAATCGATTCCGAGATGATTCCTTGGGAGCTTTTCGCCGATTCCGAAGCCTCTGACCCGGATGTTATGGAAAAAATCCAAGATCTTGTTGATGGCCGTCAGTTTTGTTTCACGATCGGTTTACTCGATAGCTATATCGTGATTGCGCTCAGCGAGTCGTCCGAAGATGTGTCAGAGCTTGGCGGCAGCGAGTCACTTCTATCCCATGCAGATATGAAGCCTGTGAAAGACCTGGCATCCAAAGTTGTCACCGGTGTTAGCTATGTCTCTGACGCCTATGCAGATGCCAATTTCCAAGCCAATTTCCAAGACTTCTTCACAAAAAATAGCCGCGCTATCCTTCTTGAGCTCGAAAAGAATATCGAAGGAGATTTTCTTGAGACACTCGAAGAAATCCCCGAGGATTTGGCATGGCTTGATGAAGCAATCGGTGATCTCGTCCCCGAGTTCAGAGGCCAAACTGCGGTCTCGTACTTGACCGAAAACGGCACAGAATCGGTCATTTACAACAGAACCGAAGACGTGGTCTTTGATTCGCTCAAGCCACTTACGATCTTGAATCACGTTGGAAAAGATCCGATCGTGTTTCTTTCGTTTCGACTTCAAGATCATCCCGAATACTTCGCGACCTCTCGCAAGATTTTCCAGAGGCTGAAAGTCTACATCGAAGCGTTTCTGGAAAGCGATTACGCTGACGAAGAACAACGTGAAAAGGGGGCTTTTGCAATGAAATTCGGCTGGCCGCTGCTTACTGAGCTTGCCGACATTTGGGAAGAAAAATTCTTGCCAGCGATGCGCGACGGACAACATGCTTTTGTTCTTCAAGCTGGCAATCTCGAAAACAAGCAATGGTGGAAGGATATGCCTCCGTCAACCAAGCCACTTCCACTACCGGAGTTGGCAACGGTCACGGGGATAACGAGCAAGGACGGAATGATCGACGCGTATGATTCACTCTTTAAATGGTTTGACAAAGTACTCGCGGTTATGCGCAAGAGTGATCCGGATTCTGTCCCAGCAGGTTATGAAATTCCTCGACCAGTTGAATCAAAAGTAGAAGGCGGTGTGCAGTTTACCTACCCGATACCTGCAGATTGCCCGGTTCCCGAGTCGATGGCACCTCATGCATTCTTCACCGAGAACTTTATGGTTTCGTCTTTTAGTACTAAGCAAACGCAATCGCTCATCAAAATGCAGAAGAGCAACATTGCAAATCCATTGCTCAACTCGGAATCCCCCAAGGCTTCGGCCGCATACATTAATCTTGGGCGACTATCTCAGTTGGCATTACCGTGGATTGTTTACGGATTCGAGTCGCAAGGCACTCCGCTAGATTCGGTGGTCGCACCCGAAGAAGGTTCCATGCCTGAGGTAAAGGCTCAGGATTTGGTCGACTTATGGAAGATCTTAAAAAATCTTGGCGAAGTCGCCTCGAGCACTGTTGCAGGTGAAGAGGGTGGCACCGTAACAAAGGCACAATTTTTGATGCCGATTCACTCTTCTGCCAGGTAAGTATTCTTAGGATGGTGTTGGACGAATAGTGTTGCTGGACGTGGTCTGCAAAGTACCTGTCCAGCACTCGTTCGGTTGGCCCCCTTTAGTTACTTGCACAAGCAATCACTCCGATGAAGACATCCATACGTGAAGTCCTAGAACTTGTCATCATCGTTGGAATTGCTTGCTTGATTTTGTCCTTATCGAGCAATCTGGGGCCGACATGGAGTCCTTGGTTGAAGTGGCTTGTAGTAATTTTAGCTACCGCTAAGACAGGATATTATTTTGGTGAGACGCTGCTTCATTTGGTTCACGCCACCGCGTGCGATTTACCGTACCACCGATTCTTAGTGCTTATGGGCTACAACATGGCGGAGGTCACACTGTCATTCGCAATCGATTTCTATTGCCTACAAACATTGGACTCGGGAAGTTTCGCCGGTCTAGATGTAAGCAAGGGCCAGGGTGTTCTATTATTTGACTGTTTCTATTTCAGTGTTTTGAACTTCTCGTTTTTTGGTTACGGCGACATCCTTCCGCAAACTATTCCGGCCAAGCTGGTGATGCTTTTGGAAGTCGTCACCGCCTTTACGACGGTTATCTTTCTTATCTCTGACTTTGTGAGCATGAAAGAATCGATGAAGTCGCAATAGCATGATTTCGGGGCAAGAGGTAACAATTCTCCGGCCCACGTCGCGGAGTTGCTTATGCTAAGAGATTCGGGATTTGTACACGTTCAGCGTGATGTGAGTCTGCCCTTGATGGTGCGCCTCGTGCCAGGAGATGACTTGCAAAAACGTTCGAAGCGTCCACCCACGTTGAGCGAATGCAGCAGGAATCATTTCTAAATCTTGATCGGAGAACTTTCCAAGCGTCGCAAGAAGATGCTCGCGAGCGATAGTGAGGGTATTCTTGATTTCGTCAATGGATGGAATGTTCTCATCAGGAGTGCTTCCGCCGCGAAACCTTTCAACCAACTCTGGGAAAGCCGGTTCGGTTCCAAGTAAACGTGTAGTGGAGAACACTTCTTCAGTAATTGCCACATGCATAAATTGCCAGGCAGCATGGGCTCGACCTACCCCGGGACGAAATGCAAGAGCCTCCAACGGCGATGCCTGCTTCTCGAATTCAGCAAGTGTTGCCAAGGTCTTCGTGCGATTGAAACGAAAGGCTTGGATGTAAGTTTGAATTTCCGACATGGTTAGCGTTCTTTCTGAAGACGAGAGAGGTATTTGGGAGGAACGAAGTTCGGTGGGATTGAGTGCCTTAATCCAAATGCATCGTGAGCTAAAAACAATTACGCGTGTGAGGCCGAAGATTCCGTCTTTTCACCGATCGCAACCAGCGCCGGACGATAGAGCCGCTTTTGCCAATCGATCCAGGCTGGCAAAACTTCTGGCGGCGTGGTTTGATCGAGTTCGACGGCAAAGAGCGACCCAACGGGAGCATAGTCGATCCACTTTTCGAGTAGCAGGGTCATCTCTTCCAGGTTTGTTTCCCAAAGCTTGTAAGGAGGGCAAACAAAAACGCACCAACGATCTTCCAAGAAAGCCGGAATTCGTAGGCTCATTTGCCGAAACTGATCGGGCAAATCCTGGTGCCACCTGAACGTATCGCCGCGATGAACGATTAGTTTATCGATTACTCCCAAGCGTGTAGCATTTGAACGAATCTCGTTGGCTGCGCGATCCAGCAATTCAATCGCTACCGCCGCAGTTGCTCCTCGCGAGATGGCTTCAATAGCAAGAATTCCCGAACCGGCAAACAAATCGCAGGCAATAAATCCCTCTAGGTCCGCTCCCAGTAGGTTGAACATGGCCTCACGAGTTCGATCTTTCATCGGCCGCGTTCGGGGGTCGGTTTGAAATTCCAGCGTTCGCGAACGGAGTTCGCCTCCAATGACACGGAGCCTTCCCACGAGGTCCGCGTTGTTGGCTTTTGATTTTTTGGAGGGCTGCTTAGTCATTCGAACAGATGCTTATCCGAGGCGTCTAGATAAAATTTCGTAGCGTTTTGCAAACCTGCAATGAGGTCTTTGCCGTTGTTAAACTCAGAAAAAAGGAAAGACTTCATCAGTGCCCCGTTTTGCGGGGATTGCGACTCAGGTACACTGTATAGGGAAATTTGGTTTTGAGGAGAGTAGGCATCGCGGACTCGCGGTGTCGGGCATACGGCCCTAGCTGGCTTTTCATGTCCTGCTATGCCCCGCTAAACCGGCTCAGTACACCTCGGAGTTTGTTGAATGAAAAAAGTTGAAGCAATTGTTCGTCACTTTAAACTTGAAGATGTCAAGAACGCTTTGACAGAACAGGGCATTCACGGAATGACCGTAAGTGAGGTTCGAGGATACGGTCGCCAAAAAGGGCATACCGAGATTTATCGCGGCACAGAGTACGCGGTTGACTTTGTTCCCAAAGTAAAAATAGAAGTAATCTGTACAGACACAAATCTCCAAACGGTTTTGGACACAATTGTCAAAACCGCACAAACCGGGCAAATCGGGGATGGAAAGATATTTGTCTACAGCCTCGAAGATTCAATTCGAATTCGAACGGGCGAAACGGGCGAGGACGCGCTATAAGTCGTGCCCATCTTGAATGGCTCCTCTCCAAATCCGATTGCCAAAGCGCTTTTATCCGAAGTCGTCTCGGCTCGTGCGAGTTTGCTGGAAGGTAGGCTAAAAACTAGCCAGTTGCATGCCGAGGGAGCCCCTGGGTTGCAGGTTTGCTACCGATGGACATCGATCGTTGATGACGTCGTTCGCTCTCTAATTGAAGCCGCGATACGCGAATCTGGGTGTGAGTCGCTCAGAAGCTCATTCGCTTTTGTCGCGCACAGCGGCTACGGACGCCGTGACCTGGCACCCTATTCCGATATTGACATCATGCTTCTTTATGATGGGATATCCGAAGAACGCATTACCCCATTGGCACGTGTGTTCTCACTCATGATTGTTGACGCGGGGCTTCAACCTGGGTTTTCTATTCGAACACCCCGGCAAGCAATCAAACTTTCGGCTCGCGACGCAACAATCTTGACCGCACTAGTCGAATGTCGTCCGTTGGCAGGTAACGATGAAATGGTGCGGTCATTCCACGCGAAGTTTCAGCGTTTTGTTCATACCAATCAACGTCGCTTTGTTCGCATGATTGTGGATGCCCGCTTGGAGGAACGCCAAAAATTTGGTGAGACGGTTTACTTGCTTCACCCCAATTTGAAACGATCGCAAGGGTGCCTTCGAGACATCCAGTTGGTTCGTTGGATTGGCTTTGTGTGTTATGGAGAATCCGATCCAGAACAACTGGTCCAAAAGGGGCTGTTGATGCCCGAGGATTTTCGTTCTCTCCGGATCGGTTATCAGTACCTGCTTCGCCTGCGAAACCAATTGCACTTTGATGCAGGCCGCAGCCAAGATTCCCTTGACCGCTCTCAGCAGGTTCGCCTTGCAACCGCGTTTGGATTCCAAGGCAAAGAAGGTTTGCTTCCTGTCGAAGAGTTTATGCAAGAGTACTTTGAGCGAACGAGCGAGATACGTTATTCGTCAGCCCACTTTGTCGACTCATCCGAAGTCGGCTCACCTACATTACGGGCGATGGCAAAAATGATTGCTCGCCCGATAGGTAACGATTTTTGGCTTGGACTTCGTGAGATTTGGGCCAATAAGAGAGGCTTAGAAGAACTGAAAGTCTCTCCTGTAAAAGTCTTGGAGCTAATGACTGTCGCTAATCGATTCAATCGTCGCATCGAAGACCGAACTTGGCGAGCTATCCGAACTGGGATGCTTCGGCTTGAACCCCAACCGTTGTCAGACGAACTCATCAATAAGTTTATGGCCTTGATGGAGCATCCTTCGGGGCTAGCACGAATGCTTCGAAGACTGCATGAACTCCGAGTTTTAGAGCAAATCATTCCCGCAATGAAGCATGCTCGATACCTGCTTCAGTTCAACGAGTACCATAAATACACGGTAGACGCACACTGCATTCGAGCCGTGGAAGCTGCATGCGAGTTTCAAAAGCAGAATTCAATCCTGGGCGAAACCTATCGAGCGATAAAGCCTAAGTCAATTTTGCACCTGGCGCTTCTTTTGCACGATCTGGGAAAAGGATTTGTCGAGGACCATAGCGATGTCGGTAAACGAATTGCTGAAGAGACTGCAACCGAACTAAAGTTACCAAACGCCCAGCGAGAGCTCTTGGTGTTCTTGGTCCATCAGCATCTGTTGATGGCTCACTCGGCCTTTCGATATGACCTGACGGAAAAAGGAACTGTGGTTCAGTTTGCCGCGCAGGTTGGTTCTATCGAGAATCTTGAACAGTTATTCGTTCTCACTTGCGCTGATTTGGCAGCCGTTGGCCCTGGTGCACTCAACGATTGGAAGATGAAGCTAATCGTCGAACTCTTTGAAGCAACAGCCGCGAAGTTTGGAGATAACAAGCATGCCACGGGGCTGAAAGACGAACTGCAGCAGCGAAAAAATGCTGTGCTCCGACTCCTGTCCAAGAAAGATGACCTCGCATGGTATCGTGAACAGGTTGAAAGCCTTCCGACGACGTATCTCTTCCAAGTCGATGCGTCGGAAGTGGTCCATGAATTAAGGAAACTCCATGAGGTATCTTTGCTCCAATCGCCGATGGCATGGGGGACCTACCATAGTGAAACGGAAGCCATTCAATACACCGTCGCAGTTAAGCAACGCGAACCGATTGGGCTGTTTCATCGCATAAGCGGCGCCCTGAGTAGTCAGGGATTGCGAATCTTGTCAGCAGAGATCCATACGCAACCTGGAGACATCGCTTGGGACCGGTTCCTGGTCGCCGATGATGATTACCTCGGGCCACCTCCTAACCATCGAATCAATGCGGTTTGCGAGAAGATTATCCAGGCAATTACTCCGGCAAAAGCAATACCTCCAACGTTTCGTCGCGTCTGGCGCGTCCGTTCTGGTAGCGAAGAAGCTATTCGAAACCAGCCTACCCAAGTTCGCTTCGACAACAGTACTTCAGACCGGTTTACGATCATCTCCGTTTTTGCATATGACCGACTCGGGTTACTCTACGATATCGCAAAAGCAATCTACGACGCGCGATTGATCTTGCACATCGCTAAGATTAGCACGCACCTAGATCAGATCGTAGACGTTTTTTACGTTACCGACCTGGACGGAAAGAAAGTCGTCATCCCAACGCGTCTCTACACAATCAGACAACTTTTGCTTCGAGCGATCGAAACAAAATAGAGTGCTTTGAAAAGCGTTGCATTGCGGAAGTCGCAGATACCTTAGCAAGTTAATGCACTGGGAATTAGTTTATCGACTTGCCTTAAGCGACGACGCCGAACGACCAATGCAATCGCGCATACACTCGAAAGCAAGCAGATCGTTGTTGGTTCGGGTACTGCGACGGCCGTGCCAACGGTAAGGTTGTCAACATTATGGAACCGCGTTACTGCGGGTAAAGTCATCGAGGTAATTGCTGGACCCGTAGAAATGAAACCACGATACTCATTAGTGGATGTTGCAGTGAATGTTTCGATCGTTCCATCGCTAAGCTGGATTGTGATTTGAGCGTCCGTCTGGAGCGCACCGTTGATGTCGCTTAAGAAAAAGTTGCCCCCGATTGCAGTGACAGGGTTGCCTGTGAAGGTGAACACCACTGGGTCCGCAGCAGCCCAATTGCCAACAGTTGCATTGTCTGCAAACAAACCACTAGCGTCAGCGGTTACGGTGTATGAAAAGCCTGAACCTGAAAAGTCTAAACTAGGAATGGCTGCAGCCCCACCATTGCCGCCGGACGAAAAAGGATTGAGGAATGCTCCTGGTTCAACATTCGGGAGGAAGGTAGCTGAGCTTGTAAAAATCATCGCAGCGGAAACCGGTGCGCTGAATAGGGTCGCAAAAACTGTAGCAAGCGATACGGCAAATCTAGACATCGTAGAGCTCTCTTCTATTGGGGTGATAGAAATCCGTCGAATTGTGAGTGCTGAGAAGCAGCGGGGGGCAAAATGGAGAGAGGCCTTCTGCATTGTATTTGCTTTTTCCGGCGGCGATCTTCGAAAGGGCAAAAATGTTCCAATTTCAAACCAAATGTTTGCAGGAATTGGTTTTTCTCGTCGCTCGACAAGCCCATGTGTTCTGGCAAACTAAAGCAACAATTCTTCCACGCAACCGACTATTGATCGGGATGGAGCACTGGTGTTTGCTAAACGCTTAAGTTCGGGAAAGCAGGATTCTTAAGGATTTAGTGGTCGGTAGAGTCAATAACATCAGCCAGAACTTAAGCCCGCCTGCGTTTTTTAGAACTCTTGCGGCATTTGCTACGAGTTCAAATCCTAAGGATGCTCGTTCGGCCTGTACCAGCTTGCGAGTCGGTTGATATACTTCCTCGGCAATCATTCAGAGGAAAAATCCCGCGATCGACTTGAAAAATGGAGTTAGGTTGATGCCGACTGTCGAAGAGTATCTTCAAGCCGCTTGGAAGATTCACCAAAGTGGTAATGTCCAACAAGCCATGCAAGCTTATCAGCAGGTGCTGGCTCAAGTTCCAAAGAACGCCAACGCATGGTGCTATCTCGGGATCGCTCTTCATGACCAGCGTCGTTATCACGAAGCCGTTGAAGCTTATGAAAAAGCGATTGCCATCCAGCCCAACTTTCCAATCGCTTGGAACAACATGGGGAATTCGCTGCGGTATGCGCTACGGCCAGAAGATGCTGAGAAGGCTTTTCAGAAAGCTCTCGTTCAAAACCCGAATTACGTTAACGCATACAAGAATCGTGGAACATTTCATGCCTGGTCTGGGAACCTAGAACTAGCACTTCAAAGCTACTCCAAGGCGATGAAACTCTCACCGGACGAGCCCGAGACACACAGAAACATCGGCGTCATTTCGCTTTTGAAGGGGGACTTTGAAAACGGATGGAACGAGTATCGATGGCGTTGGAAATGTCCAGAAGCAGCTCAGTACGCTTACAAGCAACCGAAGTGGCAGGGCGAAGATCTGCAAGGCAAAACCATCTTGCTTTACGCCGAGCAAGGCCTGGGCGACACGTTGCAATTCATTCGTTTCGCAAAAGTCCTTCATGACCGCGGTGCAAAAACAATCGTTCATGCGCAGCCTGCTCTCATGGCGATTTTCGGCCTTGCTGAAAACAAAGCCGCGCTGGGTATTGATCGCTATGTTCCTAATTCACTCCCCATTGAACATCCGTTCGACTACCACTGTTCGCTGCTAGATGTCGCTGACGTTTTGCATACAACTACCGATACGATTCCTATGTCGAGGGCTTATCTAAAAGCATCGCCAAGCCTCGTGCAGTATTGGTCGGGATGGCTTAGTCGGCTTCCCAAATCGAAACGGAAAGTCGGACTGGTTTGGCAAGGAAATAAAGATCATCAAGCAGACATTTTTCGATCCTTTGCACTTTCAACGTATGAACCTCTGGGTAAGGTAGACGACATCCAGTTCATCAGTCTTCAGCAAGGTTTCGGATCCGAACAAGTGCCAACCTGGCAAGGTTCACGCCCCTTGATAACGCTTCCCGATGGAACCGATCAATCCGGAGGAGCATTCATGGACACCGCCGCCATTCTCTCGCAGCTGGATCTCTTAATCACCAGCGACACATCGATCGCCCACTTGGCAGGCGCATTGGGACGACCAGCCTGGGTACTACTCAACAAGATGCCCGATTGGCGTTGGCTTTTAGATCGCAGCGATAGCCCTTGGTATGATTCCATCAAGCTATTCCGTCAATCAACCCAAAGCGACTGGACTGGAGTCCTGAAGCAGGTAAAGGATGCCTTAGAGCACAACGAATCGTCGCAGCTCTAGGACTTATCAGTCGTGTCTCAATCAGAACAGTTTCTGTAAAGCCACAAACGCACCAGCTCGAGAGCTTACGTTTTTCGCCGATCTCGTTTATGGCAGCATCGCTCGCCCCCATGATAGAAAAGGTTCGTCCCTGCCCTCCTAAAAGGCAAGGACTTCTACCGATTCGCCGGGCAGTATTTATCGAGCCATGCAAAGACTTCTTGGTGCCAGCGTTGGCTGTTGGCTGGTTGGGTGACCCAGTGTCCTTCGTTGGTAAAATTGACGAAGCGACTTGGGACGCCTTGACGTTGTAGAGCCGAAAAGAGTTCGTGACCTTGGCCAATGGGGCATCGAAAGTCGAGGTCGTTATGAATAACAAGCATCGGTGTCTTGAACTTCCCTAGCTCTCCGGCTTTCACGTGGGGCGAGTACTCGCGGTAACGTTCCGGGTGTTCCCAAGGCAATCCGCCATGCTCGTGTTCATCAAACCAAAGTTCGTCGGTCGTTCCCCACATACTTTCGAAGTTCCATACGCTGCAGTGAGTGATTAAGCAGTTGAATCGATCTGTGTTGACGGCAAACCAATTCATCATGTAACCGCCGAAGCTCGCACCGGCTGCTGCGATGCGATCACGATCGACATAGGGAAGTGTTTCCAAATAGTCAGCACCAGCCATCAAGTCACGATAACACTTTCCACCCCAATCACCAGAAATCTCTTCGACGAATTTCTGCCCAAACCCAGTCGATCCTCGTGGATTGGGAAGTGCTACAACATAGCCCCGCGCAGCCCACGCTTGAGGGCACCATCGAAAGCTCCAGCCGTTTTCCCAAGCTCCTTGAGGACCACCATGCACCAAATAAACAACCGGATATCTTTTGCTTGGATCAAACCCAGGTGGCTTTAAAATCCACATCTGCATTTTGCGATCGCCTTCGATGGGAATCGTGTTGATTGACTCTTGAGTGGCCCAGGTGATTTGTGAGCATAGCTCCGTGTTTGCTTGGCTGAGATTGGAAACGGGTTTGTTACCGGACTTCAAGAAGACTTCGGGAGGTTGGTCCATACGCGACGCAACAAACGCAGTTTGTCCCGCTGCACTGGCGATCGACATGATTACTCCACCTGCGAATCGTTCGGAACGGAAGTCTACTTTTTGTGGTTTCTGATTTGGTTCAATGGAAGCTTGCCAGAATTCATGCTCGGCATTGCGATCGGTTG
>JAIYDQ010000059.1 GCA_027487375.1 Planctomycetaceae bacterium | reverse complement strand
CTGCGATTGTGACTGTTGAGCGAACCCCGTAAATGCAAACGCATGGATTAAAAGGACCACAAACATTGGTTTGGATAGTGTCGATGGGCGTGTCAGAAATCTCATCGGTGACCAAATCAACTTGAAGCAGCAACTAACGTCTCAGTAACGGTGTACCACTAAGTATAGCCGAAACATCGGGCACACTGAAAATCTATAGATTCGGTTGCATCAAACGATTTTCATGAGACCACCCTTTCGTTCTACGGCATTGAACTCGCTACGGTATTGAATTGGCTTTTACAATCTTCTCAAAGCAACTTCGAAGAGCTTGTTGATAGATCCATAGGTCGGAGGTGTAGACAAGCATTTGATAACCTTTGGAAGGTCCTTTCGCGAGTTCGTCCGGGTCTCCTAATCCAAGGACGGATGGCTTATTGTGCTTTTTGCAGGCCGCGTGCACTCGTTGAATTGCATCGAGCAAAATAGGGTTATCAAATTGGCCAGGGATACCCATGGAAGTACTCAAATCAAATTGCCCTACCCAAATGGCATCGACTCCTTCGACAGCAACGATCTCTTCGCAGTTTTCGAGGCCCTCAACCGTTTCAATTTGAGCGATCGTCAAGAGCGAATCGTTGGCATGCTTCATCTTGTCAACAATGTTTCCCGGTTGGTAGTCATCGTGGCTTACCGCAAAAGCACAACCTCGGCGGCCCAGTGGCGGATACTGCGCAAATGACAGTGCTTCGCGAATGTGCGCGGCATTGCGAACAAGTGGTATCACGATTCCACCGGCTCCAATGTCTAGCACGTGTGCTATATGGTGATAGTCCGAAGTTGGAACCCGAACAATTGGAAGCATATCGACCGAGCGACTGGTAGCAATCAACATGCGAATGGTCTCAAGGGACCAGCCCGTGTGCTCCATGTCGTAAACAGTGAAATGAGCTCCTGCGCCCGCGGAAAGCCTTCCCAGTCCCGTTGATGCGAACTCCATACACATAACGCCGTAAACAATTTCACCTTTTACGAGCTGTTCTTTGACAAAGTTTGTTTTCATCGTTTATTTACTTGATGGTTTTCTGAGGGCTTGTATAAATCAAAAAGTCTTTATGATCTATCACGATTTTGAAAACAGTTTAAACGATAACAACTTGATTACGAAGATGGTGACGAACGTATGATTTCAACGATACTTCTTGGCACGACGAATCGAAAGAAGATTGTCGAAATGCGGCCTTTGCTCGAACCGCTTGGTTATTCCTTAGTTGATCTTTCATCGATGCCAAAGAGCGACTCGGTTGATGAGACAGGGCAGAGTTTTATCGAAAACGCTCGGATCAAGGCAATCACGTATGCGACTCGCTATCAAACTTGGGCAATTGGGGAAGATAGTGGGCTGTGTGTTCCCGCTTTAGGTGGTGCTCCAGGCATCTACTCGGCAAGATTCGCAAGCCTATCTCAAGAGTCGCATTCAACGGCTTCGCATAATGCTCCTTCGCTCACTCAGGATGAAGCGAACAACGCCCTGCTACTTGAACGGCTCTCAAACACACCAACAGCCGAACGCTCTGCTTACTACGTTTCCACGATGGTGCTTGCATCGCCGCAGGGAGAATCGATCATTGAGGCCGTCGGAGAATGCTGGGGGCGAATTGTAAACGAGGCTCGTGGCGTAGGCGGTTTTGGTTATGACCCGTTGTTTGAAGTGATTGAATATCACAAGACCTTTGCGGAGCTTGGACCGTCCGTCAAGAATGTGCTAAGTCATCGAGGCCGTGCACTCGCGAAATTTTTGCGATTGCTATGTGGTGTAAAAGGCTAGGTGTTATCCGGTTCGCTTGGATTCGATGGCGAAGGGGTATATGCCTGGGAGAGACTTGTTAACTGGTGCTGCAATATTACCAAGACACGACTTTGATTCTGAACGGTCTTACATGTATCTGCGTCTCGCGGAGACGCAAGCATTTCGCGTCTCGGAGAGACGCGACTACGTGCTTAGAACCGAGGCTAATTTGGAATGGAGACGCGCTGATTCAAGACGCGGCCCGTTCCGATCTCTTCGCATCGAATCAAAAGCGACTTCCCTCGGTATTGCGCACCGTCGGAGAGGACTATCGATTTTGTTGCGCGATCTTGAAGATTGATGACTTGAACTCGTTGCCTAGGGCGATCGGGAACGTGAACAGTACAATCAAACGTGGAAGCTTGGCCACTGGTATTGGTCATTGTCATCTCGATGATCAGCCTTCCTCGATCGTCGAATCGAGATTGGGTTTCCAATTGGAAATTTTTCAGCCCTAGACTGAGCGACTTACGAACTGAGAACTGGACGGGAGGAGTGCCTCGTAGTTCAAAAATGACCTCGATCGGTTCGTTTGATTGGCTGACATCACGACGAAGTAGGATCGGTACTTCGATCGTTTTACTTGCCGTTGCTTCGATCGAGAAATCTTTCTCTGCCAATCCACTTTGAAAGAGGCTTGAAGAAACAATCTTCAGCTTGCCGTCGACAGACTTATCGGCCGGATTATGGACGTGCAATAAAATCGGGTCAGACTGTCCAATTCGGTTTTCAATGATGGGGTTCTTAATCTTAACGTCCGTTTGCCACTTGATCATATTTCGATCAACATCTTTTACAAATATTGGCCAGCGACCGACATGAAGTTGTTTTGCATTGATTGCACTTGTAGGATCTCGTCGAATATCTACAGGTCGCCCCCATATGTCAGTAGCCGTCCATCGGTCGCCCCATTGAGCATCGATCCACTGCGGCTGATAGGCCCAAAGAATCATATTGTCTAGCTGGTTGGCACGATACATCGCGTTGGCGACGTAGGGCTGCTCCATGGGGAACGAATAGAAATCTTCAGCACCATCAAGAGCTTGAGCGATTGTCCGAAAAGGCAATAGCAGTTCCTCCGGACGACCGCGCGCGTCTAGAATACCGATGGCTTCGTCACAGGGATTGGAAATCCACCCCGTCTCAAGAGCACTCGAATGAAGCGCGATCATTCTCTGAAGTAAATCTCGTATGCGCTCCTCTGTCGAATACCTTCGGCTATCGATAGGATCCATGGAGACCCACCCCCCGGATCTCCCTTTTTGATTCTCGGCATTCGCGACAATTGTGAGCTCGGAGGCAGTGAGAGGCGGTTCGCTAACGAACATCAGTCGGTTCAAAGAATAAGCCCCCTTTCCCTCTCGTTCCGGACGCACGGCAAGGACATCCCAAGGAACGATGAGCTGTGATTCCGGTGCGTACTTTCTTACTTGGGAACTCAGCTTGTCTAGTATCTCTTTGCGGCGACCATTTTCAGCCAAGCTCAAATCGTTATCCCAACCTACTTGATAGTTGATTAGAAAAAGCGATGCCTTTGTCCATAAAGGTAAAAACATCGTGTCGAATGCGCGTGAATCATCCAAGATGTCTGCGAGCGGTTCTGTATTATTTCCTTCTTGGCTGAGCCCTAATCTTGATGTCGCGTAAGATGACGTCTTGAATGTGGGTGATGCCTCGTACTTGACTAGCTTGCTTGGTGATGCCTCCGTGTTGGAAGAAGCAGCAAGTCCTGCAGCGGCCTTTTCAGCCACTAACCACGGCGGCTCTGGGGCGATTACTCCACAACAATCGACATTCTTAGCGGTAAGCGTCTCGGTTAGCCAATCGATCGATTGTTCCGCTCGTGTTTTTGGGGCAGCGAGCCAAATCGATAACTTAACACGCCCTACGCTTGCGAACCCTAATAGGGAAGGAAGATCATTCAGGGTGACCTCCGAACCAACCGTTGGCATGGTCCATCCTAACTTGCGATTAGAGACCCCTCTAACATTTTGCTGAGTCGATTTTCGATAAGCAATCGCCGTCGTTGATTTCGTGAATCGCACCGGCGAACCTTCAGATGCATTAACGACAAAGCGGTAGAAACCTGGTTGGTTTATCGGAACTTTCCATTCGATGGTTCTCGAGCGTTTGCTCGGATCATCGGTTTCCACGGTGCCGGATTGTTGCTCGCCGCTTGGCAGGTTTGTTGATTCTGGTATCGGAGAAAGCTTGGATTCTCGAAGAGGTGAATCGGACTCCCAAACAAGCTCGCCGTTATGGTCGACAACTCGCAAGTTGAATCGGCTAGCTTCGTCATCAATAGCATCCATCTTGCATCGGAGCAAAACCGAATCACCGACGTTGACAATTCGACTTTCGGGAATCATTTGCAAATCTAAGCGAGGGATGCGACTAAATGCAATGGAGTCGAACTGCACTGTGCCGACAATTGAATTCGTCGATGTTGGATCTACTTTTAATCGGACCTTTGCGAATCGCGAGCCCTCGGGAATGTTTTCGATTTTGTCCAAGTGCATTTCTCGCCACGCACACGACTGATCGACAGCGTCCGAGGTAATCATCCCTAACTCTTCACCGTTTGCGTCTAACCATACGATAGAGATCGTTGTTTCAAACGGATCACGCAGTTCACAGGCAACTCGAGCGTCTAGTCGGTAAGCTTGCTGAGGAATGACAGGCACTAGCGGACCATCGACTTGAGCAGAGCCACCATTCATCTGAATTTGGAGGCAAGGATTAAATACGGTCGACTCTAGAAAGCGATCTACTTGATCAGGAACCGCCTCCGTAAATACGTCTCCAGGTAAGCGATTCTGTTGGATTGCAACAAACCACTGAGCTAGTGACCTCCGAATGGCTTGTATCTCCTCCTCATCACCTGGCGCTTTAGTGACAATTTCCATCTTTACAAACGCCGGGTGTTGTCGCCCAGTCTTGCGTTGCCACTGATCAGGCCATCTATCACGATTTAGGTCTTCACGTCGACTGAAAGTTGCTTCAAAGATTCGCTCGGCTGCTTGACATTGTGTGGGGAATCGCCCAAGCAATCCTTGACGACCAGTGGACGGTCCGACCAAGCTGACTAGAATGATTCCAGCGATGAGCGTAGATCGAGACAGAATTCGATCGAGAATTCGTTTTGAAAAACGAATCTTAGGTAGTCGCATTGTGACCAAAGGATACAAAATCTAGTGCCTGCAATCAGTGTTGGAGTTCAACTGTCTTCGTTCGGGCTGCCGTTCAAGCAAGCAGTCCAGGTCGCCTCAGCCTTAGGAGCCGACAGTATTGAAATCGACGCCCGCAGCGACTTGCGTCCAACAGAACTGACAGCGACAGCGCTACGTCAAATTCGCAAGCTGCTCAATGATCTCAATTTGCGGGTTGTAGCGGTACGTTTTCAAACCAGTCGAGGTTACGACTGTGCGGAAGACCTTGAGCGACGTGTTGCGGCAACCAAAGCAGCCATGAAAATGGCCAGCGAGCTCGGAGCCAATGCGGTTGTGAATCAGATTGGAATTATTCCAGAATCGCTTGAAGATTCAGCTCACCAGATGTTGCGAGATGTGTTGTCAGATCTCGGCCGACACGCTCAGCATGTAGGAGCTTTCTTGGCTTGCGAAACGGGTTCTGAGCCACTTGCGAATATCGCTGGGCTGATTGAGTCGCTTCCCGAAGGCTCCCTGGCAGTCACGTTGAATCCAGGCAACTTGATTGTGAACGGCTTCGATTTAAGTGGACTACGGAAGATTGCCTCACATGTATTGCTGGTCCATGCCAAGGACGCCGTCCCAGATCGTGCTCGTGGTCGAGGTACTGAAGTCGCGCTAGGGAGAGGGTTAGTAGAATTCCCGGAGTTGATGGCGACGTTGGAAGAGCACCATTTTCGCGGAAGCTACGTCATACAGCGCGACAGCAAAGGGAACGTTCGCGAAGAAACAGCCCTTGCTATTCAATTTCTTAAAAACATCTAAAGCAATATCGCGTCAGCATGAGCGAATCGATTCAGGAAGCATCTTCTCAAGGAAAACAAGGAACCATGGAGGATAAAGTTCGTGATTCAATCGTGGCTATTCAAAAGAAATCTTCCCTAGTACCACAAGTCGGCATCATCTTGGGTAGTGGGCTAGGCGACTTTACGAATCACATTACGCAAGCAACATCAATACCTTATCGCGATATCCCTTTTTTTCCCAAGCTCTCAGCTGCAGGGCATGCCGGCGAGCTCATCCTTGGGCACTTTGGTCAAATCCCAATCGTTGCCATGAGAGGTAGAGCGCATCTTTACGAAGGCCACGACCCACTTTGGGCAACATATGGCGTACGTGTCATGAAGGCACTGGGTATTGAAACGCTTATCGTTTCCAATGCCGCAGGCGGACTTAATCCACGATTCTCGGTAGGCGATGTTGTTCTAATCGATAGTCACATCGATCTGATGTTCCGCTCGGGCCTCAAGTCGAACCACTCCGAGACTGAAGTGGCAGACATGGGAATTGCACAGCGTTTTGGAAACACTTATGACGAATCGCTTATCATCGCGGCGCTGAATGCCGCACAGGAATCTCGAGTCGCAATATCGCGAGGGACCTATCTCGCAACGCTCGGCCCAACCTACGAAACGCGAGCGGAGTATCGCGCGTTTCGAATGCTTGGTGCCGACATGGTTGGCATGAGCACTGTACCGGAAACGATTTTGGCGGCTGCACTGAAGCTTCGAGTTTTAGCGTTCTCGGTCATCACGAACGTAGCAGCACCAGATATTACTACCGCAACATCACATGACGAAGTCTTGGTCGGAGCCGCTACGGCACAGAAAAAACTTGTGACTCTGCTCGACTGTCTTTTCAGCAAATGGTCAGCTTAGCTGCCTAGCGTCGCTAGGCGCTGGAGTCCAGGCTTCAGCCGCTTTTGAAGCACCCAAAGTACTCAGCGCCTAAAGGCTGTACTCCAGCAGAGTTGCATTTGATTGTCAGGTTCAAGGTGGCGATGGCTAAATAAGCTGCCTACAGCGAAGATCCAGCAAGTTAAATATTGGAGAAAACCTACTTGGGACACCCTCCCGATCCCCGAAGGCTTGTCGTATAATCGAGCCAGCTCGTAGGCCAACGCTTCCATCGAATTCCTGCCTCCCGCGGCAATATTCAACAGAAAAAAGGCTGGCCAAGTTTCTTGCCGAGTAGAAACAAAAACTAACCGTCTTCCAGCTTAAAGGCCCACTGATGCGATCCCACCTTTTGACGTGGATTCTTGTCGCCGCGACTTTGTTCGCTATCCATCCACTTTCTCTCAATGCACAGGAAACACTGTTGACTCCAGAAGCTCTCGCCGCAAAAAACTCTGACAATCCTTCTTACTTAATCGGTTTCCAAATGGGCTCGCAGCTCAGCGGAAGCGGCTTCGTCGAAAAAGACGTCAAGATTGAAGCGTTGATGAAAGGCATTGTAGACGCTCTTGCGAAGAAGAAGCCTGCATTATCGCAAGCTGAAATCCAAGCAGCAGGTGAGCAGTTGGATGCACTCTTCGCGGCCAAACAAGCTGAGGCTCAAGCCAAAGTCCAAAGTATGGCAAAGACAAACCTCGAGAAGTCGAAAGCTTTCCTTGCAGAAAACGCAAAGAAAGACGGGGTTCAGACGCTAAAGTCAGGACTCCAATATTCGGTG
>JAIYDQ010000027.1 GCA_027487375.1 Planctomycetaceae bacterium | reverse complement strand
TGTCGATCTCTTAATCGACATCGGGGATTCAACTAACCCGGCAATGGATCGTGGGTAAAGTATCGGTGGAGTCATTCAGGGAATGGGATGGGTAACCAACGAATGTTTGGTTTACGATACGAAAGGTAAGCTCCTTTCAAACTCTCCTACGACTTACAAGATACCGGCCATCACGGATCTTCCAGAAGTGTTCAACGTCGAGTTCTTTCCGAATCACGATAATCAACAAAACATTCGCGGTAGCAAAGCGGTAGGTGAGCCTCCGTTGATGATGGGTGTTGCGGTTTGGGCTGCGATGAAAGATGCGATGGGTTCGATCTCGAAGCAAAGTTCCTCC
Source organism: Planctomycetaceae bacterium (assembly GCA_027487375.1). Classification (GTDB taxonomy): domain Bacteria; phylum Planctomycetota; class Planctomycetia; order Pirellulales; family Pirellulaceae; genus JAIYDQ01. The sequence goes on along the minus strand of JAIYDQ010000027.1, from coordinate 5,984 downwards.
GCATTGAATTTGCCTGCAACAGGAGAAGTTTTGTTGGAATGTATGAGTCTCCGACAACACGTAGGCCAGTCTCTCCAAGACTTGCATAACGCAGATCTCGCAATCGAAGTTGTGAATCTATGAAAGCGATTTTCCAAAAGCCGTTCTGTAGCTGAGTTTGGTTTCGTCTAACGCTTCTTTGGAAGGAACGACGATTGCCTTAGATGATGTAACGCGAGTGGTGCTTCACGATGCCTTATGAGTCTGCCTTCATTGAGAAACTTGCTCACTTGTCAAATTCAGGGGAGCCGTTTGTTGCCGTGACGCTTGCTCGGGCACACGGAAGTACACCGCAGGACGCCGGCAGCAAGATGCTGGTGACTATGTCAGGCATTCATAGTGGAACAGTCGGAGGTGGAAAAGTTGAAGCAAAAGCCATTGGGCTTGCTCAGGAGATGTTAGTTGGCGGTGAGCGAGTTCAGTTGGTCGAATGGAACTTGAAACGCGATGTTGGGATGACCTGCGGCGGATCGGTGAGTTTACTCTTCGAAACTTACAACATCGGTATTTGGAAGATTGTGATTTTTGGGGCAGGTCACGTCGCGCATGCATTAACGAGTTTGCTAATGACTTTGCGATGTCAGGTAACAGTGATTGATCCAAGGCAAGAATGGTTGGATCTGATTCCGAAGAGCCCTCAGATTCGGACTCGGCTTTTGTCGGACCCACGTCAATTCGTAAGTGAGATCGATAGCCAGTCATTCGTACTCTGTATGACGATGGGGCATGCAACTGATCGACCTATCTTAGAGGCGATACTCCGCTCTGATACGGCTCTTCCCTATCTTGGCGTCATAGGGAGTCGCGCGAAGCGGGCTGTCTTGTCAAAAGAGTTGCTTACCGCTGGTCTAGAGCAATCGAAAGTAGATTCGATCGTCTGTCCGATTGGACTTCCAATTGGCCGTAACCATCCAGGCGAAATCGCGGTCAGTATTGTTGCTCAGCTACTCCAAGTTCGCGACCAGCATAAGGCGTAGCTGACGTCGTAAGACAGCTGATGATTTAATCTCATTCGATTGCTTGTATCGACTTCTGAATTCTTACGAATTCAGCTACCAAAGAAAGGTTCTTGAGCCAAGTACTAAGTCGTCTCTTGATGAAGGGAATCTAGGTGCATCAGCTTCTTAAAGAATGGCGACACGATGACGATTGCAACGCCAACAATTACCGCAGTCCAGCCGACAGTTGTGTATACCTGAGTTACACTTTCAACACCAAGCTCTTCACCGCCGCCTGTCGCGCTGGCAATCAATCCGGCTGCAAAATTACCCAACGCGGATGCAAAAAACCAGGTTCCCATGATAAGCCCAACCATATGCGGTAATGCAAGCTTCGTCATTGCAGATAAGCCTACGGGAGATAGGCACAGTTCTCCCGTTGTATGGAGCAAATAAATTGCAAATATGAAGATGACTGGGGTTAGCCCTTGGCCAGCGGCCAACGCTCCTGCGACGAGAACTAGAAATCCCGCACCCAGTTGAATCATCGCGAGACCGAACTTGGCGGGGGTAGATGGTTCTAATTTTCGAGCTGCTAAGAACGTCCAAAGAAATGCAAAAACGGGTGCCAATAGCACGATGTAAATTGCGTTGATCGATTGGAATGTAGATGCGGGGATGTTAAAACCAAACATGTTGCGATCTACTCGTTGATCGGTGAACACGTTAAGCGACGAGCCCGCCTGTTCGAAAAGTGCCCAGAACAAAATCGATGCACCCATGAGAAACATCGCGACGAAAATACGATCGCGATCTTGTGACTCGAGAGTGGTTATGGAGATGTAAAGCACGTAACTAGCCAAAGCGAGCCCGCATAGCCCAAGAAGCCATCCAACCACGGCTTGGTATTGAATCAGCTGCCAAACAATCACTACAGCAAAGATGGCCCCTATATAAATCAACCATTCTGTCGTTAGACCGACCCGAACTTGTTTCAATCGATCCGGAAATGGAGACTCGCCTCGTCCCATAAGTAAAGGCTTTCCTAGCACGAATACGATCAATCCGAGCACCATGCCTAACCCTGCTGCCCCGAAGCCATATCTCCAACCAATCGTTTCACCGAGGTACCCGGCTATGATTGCACCAAGTGCGGCACCAAGGTTAATTCCCATATAAAAAATGGTGAAAGCCGGGTCTTTGCGTTTGTCATCGCGATCATATAGCGAGCCAACAATTGACGAAATGTTTGCCTTGAGAAATCCGGATCCTACGATGATGAAGCTGAGTGCAAGGTAAAAGAAATTCAGATAAAAGGCATTTTGTCCACCGTCGCCCTCGAAAGCCATGAGTATGTGTCCGAAAGTGAGCAGGATCGCTCCGAACAAAACTGCCTTTCGTTGGCCTAAGAAGTTATCTCCTAACCAGCCGCCAATTGCTGGTGTGATGTAAACCAACGAGGTATATGCGCCGTAGATGATGTATGCTTCTTCTTTGCCAAACAAGAAGTGCTTCATCAAGTAGATGACTAAAAGCGCTCGCATGCCGTAATAAGAAAACCGTTCCCACATCTCGGCAAAGAAGAGCACAAATAGACCGATGGGGTGCCCTAAAAATGTTCTGCTCTCGATGCCACCGTGAGTATTTGCATCGAGTGTGGGGACTTTATTCACGGTAGGCTCGCTTTTATCCATGTGTGTATGCCGTCAGGTTGCGCAACGATTGGTGCGGGAGCTTGTTTGTTTGAACGCCTGAGAACCTGTTATAGATTAACGCTTCAGCCCTACCGTGAATAGACTGCTATCGCGGTCATTACCTTCTACTGGGCTGACGAAAACTGAACGTGACGCGATGGTCAAAGCTTGCGTTAATACATGGATTCTGGGCCAAAAGGTTCCGCAGTTTACCTAGTCCGTTCCAAGTGTTTGGATCTCTCCTATCGCATCTCACGTCACTTCAAAAGACTGACCTCTGCTGAGTATTTCCCTACGAATTTCTCTGTGCCTTCAGTTGCTCTGTGTTTCAAAACTTCGACTCGAGTAGCGAAGATTGATTTGCTTAGCAGGTACTGCCGGGGGGAGAGGAAACACGGAGGCACAGAGAACACAGAGCAAGAGGGCGGCGTAGTACTTTTTAAAGATGTTATCGTTTGTGGTCGCGTTTTCGTGAGATCTTCTCGCTTTCGTGATTGAACACGCCAACGTTGAAGATTTGTTTTACCAAAACTCATATCACTTCAAAACTCAACTTCCAATAAGCATTACTCTGTTTTTCTCTGTGCCCTCTGTTGCTCTGTGTTTCAAAACTTCGGCTTGAGTAGCGAAGATTGATTCGCTTAGCAGGTATTGCTGGGGGGAACTGAAATACAGAGGGCGGATTGACGTGGGATCATCCAGTACTCAATCTTGATCGTATGATCGCGATAGGAGTCGTCCGTTGATGTGTCCCGCTAAAACACTTCCATAGTAAATCGGTACACTTGCTCCCGAGGCGAGCGAACCTATTCCGCTACCAAGGTAGGTGCCATAGGCCGGATAAAGAATTCGATTGGCTTCTTTGATTCGTTCCACTTCGCCGCGATCTTCTAAGAATGAAAATGCGTCTCGCGATGCAATTGTTTCGTGCCACAGCGGTACAAAGAGATAAGCTGCCGCATATGTCCCCTGATACTTGCGTCTTGCAAAATCTTTGGCATGCCCTCCCTCGTGGAGAGCGATCGCTGGGATATCGCTATAGAGATGAATTGTTTGCGTGTAAGGATTAAAGTGATCCCCACCAAATAGTCTGCCGGGAAGAATTGCTTCACCAGCCACTGACACCAATCCAATCGAGTACCGCCAAGGCCATGCGACGGTCGTGTTTTTTCGTAGTCGTTTAAAGTCTTCCAAGGGCGCGTATTGATTGGCCCTGACTTTTATGTGCGACAAGTCATTTTGAGCGAGATAGTCTGCCATCACGATTACTGTATCCTCAGAGATTCGATGATTAGAGACACGTCGATCCCAGAGGAGTAGTTTATCCGGTATCCCTAAACACCAGCCGATTCCATCGACGATAGGTAGACGTCTACCAAACTCAATTGATGAACTGGAATCATCGACTAATTCGGTGGGAATGTGTTTTGGCGAAGCTGGAATTGCAACAGGATGCAGAACCGCACATCCGACGTTGAGAAGTAAGGTAATGCACGCGGCAACCCAAGTCGTTTCGCGTTTCAATTCAAAGAGACTAAGAAACAAAAGTCGCCTCGCTTTTTTGGTGGCCTGATGGAAAAGTTTTGACGATTGAGTCGGAGGAGTTAGTGCTGGATGCCATCGAGCAAATCGTGGCGAAATCGAAAACCGTGGCCAGGGTTAAATGGCACTCACTTTACGGGGCTTCAGAATAATGAACAACGAACAAGTAATTTCGAATAACGAAGAGTCATATGATTTCTTTCTAAATTCGACATTCCTTGTCCGATATGTGCCACTGGTCTAGCGGCCCCGGCTGAGTTTTCATTAGGCCGCTTTTCGTAGGGGGCGTTCCAACTCAGCGAGAGCAGATTGAATCACATCGATCTGCTCCAATGGCCCCAAGGACTGATCCAGTATTAGCAAATGCTGTTTGCCGAGTCTGCAAAGCCCACTTGCTCCAGAAAAGCCCCAATCACGGCGAACGTCGATCCCCATTTTCTGAATCGTGTGGATTGCAGCTTCAAGTCGGTCGATAACATCTTGTACGGGCATGATTGCTCTCCACTTGAGGGGGACTTGGGTCTCAATCGGAAGATAGCAAGAACCGAATCGACGATGCCAGGAAGACTTGAAAACTTTATGACAAATCCCGCTGTTTCTTCCGAGCAAGTGAATCCGCCTAAATCGCTAGCAAAGCAATCGATTCTTCGTCTTCGGGAAAAAGAGCTTGAAGCTCAATTGGACGCGATGCAGACGCACCTGGCTCAAGCCCAAAAGTTAGCTGCCATTGGGGAACTCACCAGCACCACAACGCACGAGTTCAACAATCTTTTGATGACAATCATGAACTATGCGAAGCTTGGGATTCGCCACAAAGACGAACCTACTCGCGACAAAGCACTTGGGAAAATTCTGGACGCAGCGAATCGAGCTAGCAAAGTCACCAACACAATTCTCGGGATGGCTCGTAATCGCACCGGGAATCGCGAAGCAACCGATTTAGCCTCGGTGATTCGCGACACGCTTGTGTTGCTTGAACGCGAACTACAGCGTTATCGAATACACCTAGAATTGGAGCTTGGTGAGGTCCCGCCGGCACTTGCGGAGGCCAATCAAATCCAACGAGTCTTGATCAATCTATTGACCAATGCGCGTCAAGCGATTGGAGAAAATGGATCCATCAAAATTCGACTTACGCACGATCTCGAGGGGAAGCAAATTGTGCTGATGGTCCGAGATACAGGCCCAGGGATTCCGGCTGACAAGCTGCCGAGGATCTTCGAACCGTTTTACTCGACCAAAAAAGGGCCTGATGAAACAGGCAAAGGAGGGACAGGCCTCGGGCTGTCTTCCTGTCGCGAAATCATCGAAGACCATCAAGGTAAGATTCGTGTAGAAAGCACCATCGGCAAAGGCACTGCGTTCTATATTCGGTTGCCAGTTGCCTAAAGCGAACGCGCAATCGTGGCTCAGTAAATTTTACCATAGCTGAATTCGTAAGGATTCGTGCTCGGTTGCAAACTGCAGCAAAGTCTTCTGTCATGAGATGCCTCGCGACATCTGCTAGGACAAAAAACAGCCCGATGAAAACTCATCGGGCTGTTTTTGTTTATTCAATCAACTTGCATTGGCGATCGCAATTAAGCGTTCACTTTAGCCTTCTTTTGATTGCGAGCTCGACGATACAAACCACCGCCCACAATCGCGACGGTTAGCAGAGCCAATGTTCCTGGTTCAGGCACTGCGACAATCGCTATGCTTGTTCCACTATTGAACAAGTAATCGACGTCGTAATTTGTCGGTAATCCACTGATGCTAGTAAAGTTAGATC
>JAIYDQ010000489.1 GCA_027487375.1 Planctomycetaceae bacterium | reverse complement strand
GTGCTTTGATCTGAGCCCGCCGTTATCTCGCTGAATCAAGTACCTAATCCATGGACCGACGAAGACAAAGCGATACCGACTCGGAAACGTTTTTGCGTTTTGACGAATCGTACACTGATCGAAATAGAAAAGTTGTGTTGTTCTTAAAAGGCCGATTCTCGATTACGGAAAGTCACCTCCGAGCTTGCTGATCACGTCAATAATCCGCAAATTTAGTTTATCAGAGAAGCGCCAATTGCGGTGTCATGATAGGCGTTTGACGCGACACTTGTACGTCGAGTCACTCGAAGATCGCCGTTTGATGGCCACCATCGATTTAGGACTTCTGGGAACGGATGGAACCACCATCTTAGGCTTTGGGACGGCCGACAAGAGCGGCTTCTCAGTCAGTAGCGTCGGGGACGTAAACGGGGATGGCTTCGACGATCTGATCATCGGCGCGCATTATGCCGACTCTTTGGTAGATGGTAATCGTTTTTCGGGCCAGAGCTATGTGATTTTTGGGGATGAGTCGCTCCCCGAGACGATCAATCTGGCAAGCTTGGGTTCGGCAGGGATTACGATCTTTGGCGTGGATGCGACGGACTTTAGCGGCTGGTCAGTTAGCGGCGCCGGGGACGTCAACGGGGATGGGTTCGACGACATTCTCATTGGCTCTTTCGCCGCGAATGGATCAGATAACTCCAAGAGCGAAGCGGGTGAAAGCTATGTGGTCTTCGGAGCCGCATCGCTCCCTTCAACGATCGATTTAGCGAAGTTGGGTTCCCCTGGGTCAATAGGTGGGATCACTATCTTCGGCGCTGACACACGGGATCGGGCTGGCGGTTCAATTAGCAACGCGGGGGATGTCAACGGAGATGGCTTTGACGATCTAATCATCGGGGCAGAACTTGCCGCTGCGTTGGGTGACGCAAAGACTTTTGCTGGAGAAAGCTATGTGATCTATGGAGCCGCTTTACTTCCTGCAACAATCGATTTGGGAAATTTGGCGACGCTTGGACCAACCGTTGGGATTACGATCTTCGGAGGAGATGCTGAAGATCGAAGCGGTCGGTCGGTGAGCAGCGCTGGGGATATCAATGGAGACGGCTTCGACGATTTAGTCATCGGCGCATTTCGCGCCGATGCATCAGGGAATCGCACGAGCGCTGCCGGAGATAGCTACGTGATCTTTGGGGTAGCGTTGCTCCCCGCGACGATCGATTTATCCAACTTGAGCAAACTTGGAGCAACAGTTGGTATCACCATTTTTGGTGTCGATTCTCGTGACTATAGCGGCCGTTCGGTGAGTGGCACTGGTGACATTAATGGCGACGGCTTTGATGATCTACTGATCGGGGCATACACGGCAGATGCGTCGGGGAATTTGAAGAATCGAGCTGGTGAGAGCTATGTGATCTTTGGAGCCGCATCGCTCCCGGCTGAGATTGATTTGACCAACTTCGGTACATTTGAACCAGCAATCGGGAGCACCTTTTGGGGCAGCGATACAGATGACCAAAGTGGACGTTCAGTGAGTAAAGCAGGGGACGTCAACGGCGATGGCTTCGATGATCTTTTAATCGGGGCACCCCTTGCTGATGCGGCGGGGAATGCCAAACCAGATGCCGGTGAAAGCTACTTGATCTTTGGGGCCGCATCTCTACCAAGAACGATCGATTTGGCCAACTTGGGTGAACTTGGACCAACCGTTGGTTTAACCTTCTTCGGCGCGGAGGCGGGTGACCAAAGTGGCATTTCGGTTAGCGGTGCCGGCGACGTCAACGGTGACGGTTTCGACGATCTCGTCATCGGAGCATTTGTTCTCAATAGGTTCAGATTTGGGCAGAGCAGAGCGGATGACAGCTATTTGATCTTTGGCGGCAACTTTACCAATTCCATACTCTCGGGTAATCTCGGGACCAATGCCGCCAACAAGATCAACGGCACAGCAGGAGCCGAAATCCTCAACGGAGCCGGCGGGAATGATACCTTGATTGGCGGAGGTGGAGCTGATGTGCTTATCGGTGGTCATGGCGACGACGTATTAGCCATTGGCGATAGCAATTTCCAACGGATCGTTGGCGGCAACGGAATCGACATGCTGAGATTCGATGGTAGTGGGCTCTCGCTAAACCTCACTGCGATTGGAAATAACCGTATCCGCGATGTTGAAGTAATCGACATATCCGGTGACGGCGACAACGAGCTAATACTCAATGCCGCCGAGGTTCTGCGACTTTCATCGTCGACCAATGAGCTGAAGGTAAAGCTCGACTTAAGCGACAAGCTACAAATTGGAACCGGTTGGACCCTACAAGGACCAAAGTTGGATTCAGGGATGTACATTCATAGGATGATTAATGGGCAAGCGAAGCTAAACATCCAAAACGCTACACCTTTCCAGAACCCCTTCAATCGCTTCGACACCAATTTTGACGGCGCAGTCGGACCAATTGATGCTCTTGTAATAATCAACGCGATAGCACGTACTGGATTTCGCGAACTGCCATTCGCGGACAGCAACGAGTTCTACTTTGATGTGACTGGGGATAACGTTGTCGCGCCTGTAGATCTCGTACAAATTATAAACTTTCTCAACCTTCGCCCGGGCGTAATTGGAAGCGAAGGAGAAGAGCAATCTTGTGATAACGGTCTCGCCACAGCGTTCTACGTAGATATGTCGATGGTGGATTTACGCTGGCTTGAATCCCTTGACCCAAACATCACCCGAAGACGCTCCGCCTTGCGGCAGTAGGATGGGAACGCTTTCCCGTCCGGTTTGTCCTTCCGAGCATCCGTTTGATTAATCGTTCGGGACAAGTGGCCCCAAACTACGGGGTTTAGTTGTTTGCGGTCGCTACGATTGCAGCTGCGCACCTGGGCGACCTGATTCGACTACGAACGAGGCTCGGGTGTTGATCGGCGAGCCTGGTGTCTCGACGTAGTCGAGAACTTGATAATCGGCTTTCCACTCCTTGGGCGTGACTTCGCATCGAGTGTACCCGCGTTGTGAATTTTGGAACTTCACAAATGGGTTCTCTGCTAGTACGTGAGCGTGGGCTTTCGTCTTATCAACACCGTTGCCGCTCGAGGAAATCGACGTGCAGACAAACTCGGTCGCAACTGTATTCGAATCGGGATAGCTGAAATCAACCTTGAGATCGTTCACCCAATTGGAGTGGATATCACCGGTGAGCACGATTGGATTGGGAACCTGACGTTCTTCCAGGAAGCTAAGCAAACGTCGGCGTGGAACATCATAGCCTGACCATTGATCCATCGAGAACAGCGATGGTTCTCCCTCGGCAAGATCAACGCGAGCCATCATCACTTGCTGACCAAGTACGTTCCAAGCACCCTTGGAATCGATTAGCTCTCGATACAGCCATCGCTCTTGATCTATGCCGAGCATGGTTGCTTGCGGGTTGTAAACTTCATCGGTAAGCGGTTTCTTTCCGTCGCCGTTAGGTTGATCGCTTCGATATTGTCGAGTATCCAACATGTGAAAATTGGCGAGCAATCCATAAGGCAGCGATCGATAAATTTGAGAATCAGGTCCTTTGGGCAAGGAACTTCTTCTCAACGGCATCATCTCGTAAAACGCTTGGTACGCGTTAGCACGTCGAAGCAAAAAGAGGTTGCGATCAAAGCTATGCTCTTCAGAGATATCGCTGCTGTAGTTGTTATCGACTTCGTGATCATCCCACACGACCAACCATGGGCACTGGGCATGCATGGACTGGAGATGTTCATCGGTTCGATACTGTGCGTAGCGGTTGCGGTAATCAACTAAAGAATTGATTTCGTTGCCAATATGCTTTCGAGGCTTATTCTCCTTGCCTCCGTATTCATAGATGTAGTCACCAAGATGGACCACTAGATCCAGGTCGTCCTTGAGCATGTGTTGGTAGCCAGTATAAAAACCTTGCTCGTAGCTTTGGCAGGAGGCGAAAGCAAACTTGAGTTTGTCCGGCATCACGGTCGGTGCTGGAAAAGTCTTTGCTCGTCCAATACGGCTCTCTGCATCACCGCATCGAAAGCGATAGAAATACCAATGGTCTGGCTTCAAACCTTCAACCTCAACGTGAACGGAGTGACCCAATTGCGGAGTCGCCAACGCTTGGCCAGACTGCACCACGTTTTTCATGTTGTCGTCCGTCGCGATGGACCATTCCACCGGCACGACCTCCGAAGGCATTCCGCCCCCTTCCGTCGGATTCGGTGCCAGCCGTGTCCAGATTACAAAGCCGTCTGCAGATGGATCTCCTGACGCGACACCCAACGTAAACGGATTCACCGAAAAGGAAGGTGCCGCAAGCACAACACTCGGAACTATCTGCGAGATGTAGGGAACAATGCTCCATGCTGCCGACTGAAGAAAAAAGCGACGGCGGTCGGATACTAATTCGCTGGCGAGATTCAATCGTAGTGACATGGAGTTATCGTTCAAAATCGAGAGGGGGGTGGACTCGGGAAGTGCGTTGCGATGATGTTTCAGATCAACAGTCGCCGAGTGGATGGTTGAAAGCTCTGCCGACGGCGTGGGCAGCGGTGGGGTGGCTAGCGAGGTTCTGTCGGATGAATATCTGAGACGAGCGACTGAGGCTCAGGCAAATGCATTTCGTGATCCCATCCGCCAAGGATTGGGATTTATCGCGATTGAATATAACAACTACAGGCAGGGTTTTTATCGAAGATTTGATGAAGATATCATCAAGCTTCGATAGACCCGCGTAGCCGAGCCTCTCCGTAGCCGAGCCTCTCCGCAGGCTCGAGAGAGTGTGGCGCGTCTGCGGAGAGACGCTGCTACGTATTTGCTCACCACGTAGCCGAGCCTCTCCGCAGGCTCGTGCATGAAGCGCGATTGCGGAGAGACGCTGCTACAAATCGGTGGTTATAGCTTACAGCTCGTAACCAGCGCGGTACGGAGCCTTGATCATTGAATCGTACTCGTTGGTTCCGATGACCTTCATGTTGGCTTGATCCCATTCGAGTCGTGGGCTTTCGACGGATGCAACACCTTCCTTAGCACGACCGGCAGCCCATACAGCCAAGTTACCCAAGAGAATGACTTCCGTAAGTTTTCCGGCGTAGTTTGCAAAGTTCGACCAGCAAGCTTCTGGCTTGTTAGCCTTGATCGCTGCCGCGAACTCTTTGAAGTGCCCAGGGCTACGAACAAAGTCAACTTCTTTATCGGTACCGCCGATGATTTCATATTCCGCACCATAGTCATTCGGCGAGAATAGTTTTCCGTTGGTTCCGATGATGAGAAGACCGCTATCGCTTCGTTTGCGACCTTCGATCAGTTCGGGAGCGATCTTGTTTCCACCGTCGTACCAGAAGAACTTCAATGGTGGACGTGACGCAGTGGCGGCAAACTCGAAGGTGATCTTGGAGTTGCCTGGGTAGGTTTCTCCGTTGTGTCCGCTGGTAGTTGCTTGGACTGCAATTGGATTTACCATTTCGCAGCCCGCGAACGGCATGTTCATCGTATGGCAAGCCATATCTCCAAGGGCTCCTGTTCCAAAGGCCCAGAAACCTCGCCACTTAAATGGATGGTAAGCAGCATTGTATTCGCGAGCCTCTACTGGTCCTAGGAACTCGTCCCAGTGGATGTGAGCTGGAACTGGTTCGCCGGCAGGTCTTTCGATCCCCTGTGGCCAAACGGGTCGATTGGTCCAAACGTGGACTTCCTTCACATCGCCAATGACACCCGCTTTGATCTTCGCGGCAGCTTCGCGCAGTCCGTTTCTTTCGGAGCCTTGGTTTCCCATTTGTGTGACGACTTTGCTGCTCGCAGCCAGTTCGGCAAGTGTTCGAGCTTCGAAGATGGTTCTTGTTAGCGGCTTTTGACAATAGACCGCCTTGCCGTTTCTCATGGCCATCGCCGCGACCACTGCGTGCGTGTGATCAGGTGTCGTCACCGTGACTGCGTCGATGCTCTTTCCGACTTCATCAAACATCTTTCGATAATCATTGAATGCGACAGCATCTTCGAAGCCTTCGGTTTCTTTGCGCTTTGCGATGGTCAAATCGTCGATATCGCAGATGGCTACAATCTTGCCATTTCGTTCTGCGTCGGCAGAGTCGCTCTGGCCTTTCCCGCCGACGCCGATGCATCCGAAGCGAATTTCTTCTAGCGCCGATCGGCTTTCACGTGGCGCGATACCGCCAGCGACCCAATAGCCGCCAGTAATGGCCGCAGAAGTCTTAATGAATTTACGTCGCGAGTTGTTGGTGATTAGTTTCTTGTTTTTCATGTTGTTTAGTTCTCCAGTGGAGATAGGGTGGGGCGGGCGTTCGCTGTCGCTGTGACTAGCTTCAAATTGGAAGGTCGTTACACGATTGTACTGAGTTTCTCGTGACGCTAAGAGCTTTGGATTATAAGGTTTCTGACGTATCAAGTCAGCAAACAAGCCTCGGAGAAGGCTAAAAATGTCGTCTAGGAGTCAATTTCCATGGCAAACTTCCGAGGATCTGATGACAGCGCAGGAGGGGATCGTGGGCGAGTCAAGGATTTGACGCCTTTCCAAATCCCCGTTGGTGCTACAAACCACCCAATTCCTTTAGCGGTCCTTTTAGTGGGCCTTGATGCGAGACTTACTATGATGTGGCGAGCTTTCTTTTCGGCGGTCGGTATCGTTTTGGTGATCTTGGGAATCGAGTGTTTGCTGATTGACAGTGCTGTTTTAGCGGCTGGTGTCGTCGACGATCCGATGGCTTTACAGCAAAACACAATGTTTGGAGGCCAGCTCGCAAGTACTCAAAACCGCATTTTTCGACCGGCTGAGTGGATTCCTTGGAGCTTGCTCGCTTCCGGAGCTGTTGTCCTGATCTATGCGATTTCGCTGCGACGAGCGAACGGTTAGTAGTACGATGGGATGATGAAAAGGTTAGTGTTCCTGAGGCGTTGGCGTTAGCCTCGGGTGCTATCGGGCAAATTGTGGCAAGGTCGAAACCCGTGGCTAGCGCCATCGGCTGAGCTTTGATCAGGCCAGTGATATGTTTCAGTGATACGCCTGAGTCAAGCTGCGGTTCGTTTTTAGATGGGAAGAGATTGGACTAGGAAAAACAGGCTTTTTGATTTAAAGTCGTTTTCGGAGCAATAGTTAGCACGCTATTTGCTCTGAAAAATCATCCAATCCCAATCCATTCTTCATACGTCTGCAACTTTTCATCCCGAGAATCATGTGGTCGCTTTGATTGTCCACAACTCGGAGACTCGCCATGTCCAGCAAAGAATTCGACGTCGATCAACTCGCCGCTTACCTCCATCTAACTCCTGATCAGGTTTCAAAGCTTGCCTCGCGCGGGACACTTCCTGCAAGGCGAATCTCCGGGCAATGGCGGTTTAGTGAGTCGGATGTACATCACTGGCTGGAGGAGAAAATCGGAGTGAGCGATGCAGAAGGTCTCGGAAAAATGGAAGCCTTGCTGGATCGACATGCACATGCCGATGACGAGCAAGGATCGCTTGCAGACTTGCTCCCTATCGACGCTATTCAAATTCCACTTCAGGCGCGAACCCGTGGCAGTGTGATTCGTGAGATGTGTCAGCTCGCAGCCAACACGGGGCTACTTTGGGACGCTACCGGGATGGCAGAAGCTGTTGCCGCTCGTGAAGAGTTGCACCCGACGGCCCTCGAAAGCGGTGTCGCTTTGCTTCACCCACGTCGACCACAATCCACGATCTTGGCAGAACCGATCTTGGCACTAGGAATTACAAGTCAGCCGCTCCCGTTCGGAAACAAGTCTGGTCATTTGACAGACGTTTTCTTTTTGATTTGCAGTACCGATGACCGCACGCATTTGAGGATTCTTGCTAGGTTGTCGCGATTGTTAACCGATGCGGTTTGGCTTACGCAATTGCGGTCTGCGACTTCAGCAGCCGAGGCTCTGGAACTTGTTCGAGCTGGCGAGCTGGAACTCCTTTCGCAAAGATAGTTGGCTCAACAAAATCATGTCCAAGCGTGTTTTACTTGCGATGAGTGGCGGCGTCGACAGTTCCGTCGCTGCCCTCTTGCTGCAACGCGATGGATACGATGTGACGGGTGTCTTCATGAGGCACGGTGAAGAATCTGCAAGCAGTTGTAAGATCGAATCGACCGGCGAGAATCCGCTTCTTCCCATCCTGCAAGGAAGAACCGACCACAAGCAAGGCTGCTGCAGTGCAAGCGATGCAATGGACGCTCGTCGAGTTGCGGATCGACTCTCGATTCCGTTTTATGCACTCGATATGCAGTCGGACTTCAAACGCATAGTCGATTACTTTGTCGACGAGTATCGATCAGGTCGAACACCCAACCCGTGTGTGCAGTGCAACAACTGGATCAAGTTTGGCCGGTTGTTCGAATACGCCGACGGGATCGGTGCAGAGTATGTCGCAACCGGTCACTATGCGAGGATGCTTCCGACGGGCGATCCAGCAACTCCTTTTGGACTCCATCGCGGAATCGATGATGGCAAGGATCAAGCATACGTACTGGCAGGTATCGACCGTCGTTTTCTGCCACGCATGATGCTTCCAATCGGAGGCTATCAGAAATCAGAGATTCGCAGCTTAGCCGCCGAGGTTGGATTGCGTGTTGCTGATAAACGAGATAGCCAAGAGATTTGCTTTGTCGTCTCCGGTAAACACGGTGAGTTTGTAAGGCAGCGTTCCAACGAGGATAGCTCGGGTGAAATCGTTACGACCGAAGGCAAAGTCGTTGGCAGGCATGCAGGTATCGAAAGCTTTACAATCGGCCAACGCAAAGGGCTCGGCGTTGCAATGCACGAACCCTACTTCGTCACCGAGATCGATCGCCAACGACATCGCATCGTGATCGGTCGCAAGGAGTCGCTCCAAAGAACGAGACTGATTGCCAAAGAAGACAACTGGCTATCGGATGTGGCGTTTGACACCCCTTTTGCCGCGTCTGTGCAGATCCGCTACAACTCTTCACCCGAATCGGCAGTAGTCGTGCGAAGACCAAATCGAGAGTTCGAAGTCACTTTCGATCAACCCGTAGAAGGTATTGCACCAGGGCAGCTCGCAGTCGCCTTCGTAGGTGACCGCGTGCTTGGCGGCGGTTGGATTTCCTCAACCAGCTAGGAATCAGTGGCTGGATGGACAACGCCAGGTTTGCGCTGGAGTCCAGGCTTTAGCCGCTTTTGGGGGAGCACCCAAGGCCCCCAGCGCTTAAAGGCTATACTCCAGCAGCGTTGCGATCGATCGTCAGGTTCAAAGTGGCGCTGTCGAACTAGTCACTGGAGTCACTAGCAACTCCAAACTTTATTCGTCAGACGCTTTGAAGCTACCGATAAGGGTTGGCGAATACGGGCAAAGCTCCGACTCGGCGAAGTAAAGTTTCAACTCGCGAGTCGCTGATTCTTCGGAATCGCTTGCGTGGACGAGGTTCATTTGACGGGACGAGCTGAAATCGCCACGGATGGTTCCCGGTGCCGCTTTCAAGCCGCTGGTTGCACCCAGCATCTCGCGCACAACGCGAATGACTTCCAATCCATCGATCGCCATCGCAACAATCGGGGACGAGGTAATGAACTCTTCCAAAGCGGGATAAAACGGCTTCGCGACGTGCTCTGCGTAGTGCTCTTTGGCGAGTGCGGGAGAAACTTGGAGCATCTTCATCGCAACAATATTCAAGCCCTTGGCTTCAAAGCGGCCAATGATCTCTCCGATCAAACGACGCTGAACACAGTCTGGTTTAAGAAGCACGAGAGTACGTTGCATAGCGGAAACACTTTCAAGGATCGAGTAAAAAAACGAACTTCAGCCACATAGTTTGATCAATAAAGATAACTACGCAATAGCACCCGCTCACCCTTCTTCTTTCGCCATTTGCGATCTTCCAAAGGCGAATTCAAACTCGCTGAGCGCTGGCACCATCATCGCCAAAGTCGTAAATCCATAGGCGGTCACCAGAACGCTAAAAACGGTGAGTTCCTGGTCGCGAATGATGAAGCTGGTGATTGCAAAGAATGTCAGAAACGGGAGCCCAAACGCAGCCAGAGTTATCGCCGGCGATGGGTTGCGATGCCCAAGCGCCACATAAAGCCCCGCCCCGCCTCCGATGATGATTGCTAAAAAGGGTGCCAATTGCCTTCCAAACGACCCTCGGAAGCCAATCATGATCAGCATGCAGGTCACCACACCCAAGAACAAGAAAAACACCGTTCCAAGACTTGTCCCAATAGCCGAGCGCGATTTGCTGTAGATCATCCCGCAGTGGATGCCTAACATCGCCACGAATACGTCCATCACCAGCAGACCGATGAGACTGAAAACGAGGTTCTCACCGCTGACAGCTCCCTGCGTTGAAAGCCAGATGCAAACACCCATCGGCAGCAAGACCATCTCCTTCGCAACATAAAGAACGCCAACCAGCTTTCCGAATAAAAAGCTTGTGGGTGTTATCTCGGTGACCAGCAATAGGTCGAGTGCTTGTCCATCGCGTTCATTGGTGATCGAGTTTACGGCGAGCGCATTGATGATGATCAGCGAGACGACGAATAGCGGCGCTAGGAGCATCGCTGTTTCCGGGACAAGCGATTCATTCACGCTCGACTTTTGCAACGCGATGCCTGACTGAATCGCAAAGTAGAGTCCAGCAACAATCAAAGATCCAAAGAGCAAATACGCCAATCGAACAATTAAGACCTTGCGACCATAAGCCCACGTACACATCTCTCGCCAAAGAATGGGGTTGTCCCATACGCGGCGCGGCTCACGCACTTTCCAAGTCGCCGCTAGTTTCAGATCGGTTGGGTTTGAATCTCCTTCGCTCTCTTGTGCCAGCGGTCGTCCTTCGCGCGATGGGTTCCAAATGCGTAGTCTTTGAATCGACAAAGCAACCAAAGCGATCGCGATCCCACAGAGTATCGCTCCGGAAATCCAGGGTGATTGTATTCCAAAAAATGTAGCCAGCTCCGGTATCGGACGAGCCGCCGTGGTCGTCGCTCGGAGAGGACTCAGCAATGCGCCCCAAGCGGGATCGACGCCAGGAATGGCTCCCGCAAAGGCAACCTCGGCAAACGTTAAGAACAGGGTGATCCCCAAGAGACTAAGGGCGATTGCTTGGAAAGTCTTTTCACGCCAAAAACCAATCGTTGCACCGAAAGCACCGCAAGCAAAAATCGCTCCCAAGGTGATCCACGCAACTTGGAAGACTTGCCCAACAGAAACTCCTCCCAGTAGCGTCAACGACATCATCACCACAACGCTACCAGCGAATAGATTGAGAGCGGATAAAAAACCAGCGCTCATTTTGCCAATCACGATTTCCCAGTTCGACAGCGAGGTCATCAGAAGGAGAATAAATGTCCGCTTATCTTTCTCCGAGCTAACTGCGGTTGCTCCAGCAAGTGTCGCGATGCACATCACCACGATGACTTGAAAAGGAGCGATGATCTGAAAAACGAGCGAGCTAAACCGAGTCAAATTGCCGATGCTTGTCACCGGTTGTATCCCGGCTAACAACAACCAAGCAGTACAAACGATCATGAACATCGCAAGGACAAAAATGACTCGGCCAGCGAAATGCGTAACGCGTCGCGGTTGCGTGAGGACTTCGCGATCGAAAAGAGAACCAAGCATGGAAGAAAAAGTCGATAGTTGAAAAGGTTGCCCCGACGTGACTGCTTCGCAGTCGCTTGTCAAAACGACTGAAAGATGAAGCCGGGTAAACAAAAATGGTGGAGATAAAATCAGTCATCAGGAATCATACCCATTTCACCCTAGTTCCGCTGAAAAACGCAACTTGGAGTGTCCTAGGATTGTAGATCAAGTTCCCTCATTGTAATCAGTGAAGTCGTTATTCGACCGCAACGGTCTCGATTCGCCTAGAGCGTGTCCAAAGGCTAGAAGCAACATAGATGGCCAAGCCAGCCCAAACCATGACAAATCCAAACCATCGCGCTGCGGGCACAGGCTCACGCATCACATACCAGCCCATCCAAAACTGGAGCGTTGGAGCAATAAATTGAAGTAGTCCCATCGTCGAAAGTGGAATCCTCTGGGCACCAAAAGCAAACAAAAGCAGGGGGATTGTCGTGACCAAGCCAGTGCTCGCAATTAACAGGTCCCAACCGAAACCGTTTTGCCCAAGTGCTGAAATTCCATTCACGAAACGATAACCAAGGTATACAACCGCAGGAACAAGTAGCACCATTGTCTCAAGCCAAAGTCCAGGGATGGCTGCCAAAGACGCTCTCTTTTTCACCAAGCCATAAAGACCAAACGATAGGGCCAAAGTCAACGCTAAATATGGAATAGAACCGTACTGCCAAGTTAAGTAAGCAACACCACAAGCAGCTAACGCGATAGAAACCCAATTTATCCAGCGCAGTCGTTCACCCAAGACAATCACTCCCAACGCGACACTCATCAACGGATTGATGAAGTACCCTAACGAACTCTCGACAATCATCTTGGCTTGAACGCACCAAACGAAGACCAGCCAATTCACGCCGACAAGTGTCGATGCAACGATACTCCAGCAAATCACCTTTCGTCGTTGTTCAACTGGAATGTAGATAAGGCCCAGGAAGATGTCTTGCTTCGGATGTTTACTGATCGAAAGCGGATCTGAAAACTTCAGATACAACAAGACAATCGTAAGCGTGACGAAGGCCCAGAAGACCCGATGACAAATCAGTTCAATCGGGTCGAACTGGTTTAGCAGTTGCCAATACAGCGGGATCACTCCCCATAATGCATAGGCAGCAATTGCGGCGGCATAACCGCCACTTAACTTGGTGTCATTTTTGATTTTAAGAAAACCTTCCTGGTTCTAAGAGCTACTTATCGATTAGGACACCAAACAAGTTGCGAAACGTGGTCTCAAGACTTAAGTTTCGCTACGCGTGTTTGGGCGATGGTCAAGTTCATCCCGACTCATCGCATCATGTTTGGCATCCTAATTGGACGGCGCCACTTTGCGCTGGAGTCCAGGCTTTAGCCGCTTTGGTAGCATCCAAGATGCTCAGCGCCTAAAGGCTGTACTCCAGCAGAGGTGCGATTGATTGTGAGGTTCAAATGGGCGCTGTCGAACTAACCTTTGCTCAAGCACAACTACGGCAACCGCGGTTCTAATTGCTTTGCATCTTCAATACCTTTACCGAGCGGTTTCTGCCACTCGCCGTATGCAGGATTTGGAAGCAAAATCCAATCCTCGCCAAACTTTTCACGTTGCTGGTCGACTGTTGCCTTGCGAGCATCAATTCGCTTCGCCGGGTCGACCAACGTTTCATCGTCCTTGAAAATGTTATCGAAATCTCGGAGGTTATCACCAACGTACATCAGAACATCATACTTCTCAGCTATCAACGCCCGGCGACTATCTTTGTTCGACTTCGTATTTGCGTCAGCGCACAGGAGCAGCTCGGTTGGAACTGAGATCGAATGTCGTTGCAAGGCATCGAGTGTTTCTTGTTGTGCGCGAACATTTCGATTGGTGATGTAGATCGGTTGAATGCCAAGTGTCTGAAGATGGTGAATGAATTCAACTGCACCAGGTACAACTCCAACGTCATTGCTTCCACCCTTTTCCCACTCGGCCCAGTAGTCGTTGTTATAAGCCCAGCCCTCACGAATCTGGCGTGTTTGAAACTGTCGATTATCAAGTACCGTTTCGTCCAGATCCAAAACAACCGCTGGTGGCTTGGTTGGCGCAGCTCCCTCAACTCCCTCGCGTCCTACGCGAGCAATAATCTTGTCGTGAATGACTCGCTTTGCCCAACGATAAGTCTGAAGACAAATCGCGCGATACTCGGCAGAAGTTTGCATATATAAATTTGAATCCAGCCCGCGGTAAGGAGGCGACTCCAGCACTACTTCTTTAGAGGACTTTTCAGGAGCCGATTCCTTCGTGTTGGCTTGTTGATCAGATTCAGAGCCAGATTTGGAAGGTGCATCAGCGGGTGTTTCTGATGCTGGTTCTTTCGAGACCGGTTTGTCAGATACAGAGTTGTCGGTAGCTGGGGTGTCAGCGGCTGGGGATTCGCCTCCGACCTCGACGATTGGAGGGGCTCCGCCTTCGGATTGCAGGTTAGTCGAAAAGAGCAGCGGACCGTATACAACTCCCCCACCGATCAGAATTCCGACAAGGAAATTTCCCCACCTCGACCCCGGTTTTGTCGTTTTATTTCGTTTATTCATTCGTAATCAATCAGTTGCTTTTTCAGTTCTTGATATTTCGGCGCGACTTTATAATCGAGCTTGCTAAGATAGTTTAAGGCAATCGACCGAAAAAAATGTAACGTAGGATGGGACCATTGTCCCGTCCGAAATCGTTGCTCGGGTCTATGGTCCCAAGCTACTGTCGGTACACCAATTCCTGGCGATTGTCTAAGGTGACTACAATCGTCCGTTTTCCGCTTCATGTGAATCCTCATCTTACTCGCTAAAAACCGCATCTATGGGACTGTTCGACAAATTTCAGGGACTCTTTAGCGGCGGCAAGCGAGGCGTCGATGTCGAGCTGCGATTCGAGCGACTGCGTTCGGCCGTTTCTGGAACGATGAGTAACTTTTACGTGGCTCGCGATCGTGAACGAAACAATGAAATTGTGGGGGTGAAGCTGTGCGACCCCGAAAAAGTGGAATTCTTTGAAAGTCGTTTTAAGGGGCTTAACAAGCCTTCAGAGGGAGTCATCGCAACGTCGATGGTTCACCCCAATATCGCCAAGACCTATGAATACGGGATTACGAATAAAGGACTCCCCTATCTTGTCATGGAATTTATCGATGGCCCCGGAATTCAACTGATCGTTCAGGAACGCGACGAAGCGTCCGTGAAAGGGAAGCGGCTGAAAATGATTCGCGAAATGGCGACTGCGTTGTCGTATGTGCATCGCTGCGAATACATTCACCGAGATATCTGCCCTCGCAATTTCATTTGTAGTAAGGACATGAGCATCGTAAAGTTGATCGACTTCGGACTCACTGTTCCTGCAACAAAGCCATTTATGCAAGCAGGCAATCGAACGGGGACTCCTCTTTATATGGCTCCCGAGATTATTCGTCGACGACCAACGGATAAACGCGTCGATATCTTTTCATTCGGTGTTACTTGCTATCACTTGCTTACTTTTGAACTTCCATGGCCTGCGACCGACACCACAGGGATGGCTGCGTTGCATCACGACACGTCGCCAGCGAAGGACATCTTCTCTTATCGACCTGATTTAGATCGAGCGCTCGGTACGGCCGTGATGAATGCAATGAAACCAAACGTGAATGATCGCACCGAAGACATGGAAAGTTTTTTAAGACAAATCAAAAGCTGTAAATCCGAATTCGCGGTGTGAAGTCTAAACAATTGATCGCTCACTGCAAGTTTTTGTTTACTGCAAAGTATAGATGCTCGCTGATACACTCACTTCTGAAGACGGTTTTACACTAGAGCAATGGCAAGCTTTTGTTCGTGGTCAAGCATCGTCGATATCTGAGTATCAACGTCAACTTGGCCGTCGCGCACAAACCAAGTTCTCCAATCATCAAAACTGGATTTGGACGCGACGACTTTTGGAACAGTCGAGCGACGAATGGGTCGCGAAGATGGTTGCCGATTGTTTTCCTTTGGGCGATCTTGTGCACGATGTTTGTTCAGGAGCCGGCGCGGATAGCGTTGCCCTGGGGCGTCGAGGGCCGGTACATGCACTGGATCTTTCTCCAATCGCTTGCTTGCTTTGCGAGTCGAACTTGCAAAGCAATCGCGTGAAGGAGTTTACTGTCGAAAACAACATTGCCGAATCACTGATCGTTAGTCGCCATGATTGGGTTCATATTGATCCTGATCGTCGAGCGCTGGGAGATATTGGGAGTGGAAAGCGCACAACGAACGCCGAGTATTTCATGCCGCCACTGGATATTGTCTTGCGATTGATTTCGGAATCGCAAGGTGGTTCTGTCAAGGTTGCTCCGATAACCCAAGCGGACGAATCGGCCTTCCACAAATGCGCAATGGGTAGCCATTTATTCCATCACATCGGGAAGCAATATGTTTCTTGGGGAAATTCCGTTCGCCAACAGCGCTGGTGGTGGAATATCGATCGATTTCCATCGGGCACGATAACGGTATCAACCATGCAGACCAAAAATGTTTGGAATCATTGGACGTTCGAAGATAGCAGCCGAGCGACCCAAGAACATTTCGATCGCATCGCTGAAACCATTCCTCCCACCGCCCGTTTCATCGGCGACACCGATCCCGCTGTGCGAGCCGCGGAAGCTCAACTCATTCTTTCAAGTCAACGAGACTGTAAAGTTCTGGGGGCAGAGCAGGGGTACTTTTTCACCGAAGCACTTCCCAGCATGAACGATCCACTAATCCAGTGGTTCGAGATCGAAGAGATACTGCCACTGGATCGAAAGAAATTGAAGCAGTATTTGCGATCCCAAAACATTGGCGTACTTGAAATCAAAGTTCGTGATGCGCCGATCATTCCCGAGGATTTGCGCAAGGAGATGAAGCTTTCTGGAGATAATTCTCGAACGTTGCTTGTTGCTCGCTCTGGCAAAAAACTGATTGCAGTAATCGCCCGTCGCTGCGTGTCGTGATGATCGGTTTCAACTGAGACTTGCGCAGATTCAGAACTTCTCAGAATAGAGAATCATGAAAGAGTAATTAGACAGCGGCAGTTGAGCGCGATTATCGATCGCAACCATGCTGGAGCGCAGCCTTTAGACGCCCAGCACAGGTTAAACTCTTGATTCTTTGAAGTTCCTGTAACCATGAAATTGGAACGATCACAAGGAAGTCGTGGGTTTTTTGCGATTTACCGGGGTGGGCTGATAGAATTCCGCTCTGCAAATCCTTATTGTGTAAGGGTGGTTTATTTGGGCTCTGTCCCTTTGATTTGGTTCCATTAGCACGTTAGTCCGGGGTTCACCATGGATCGCATTCGCCTTTTTTCAAGTTTCGTCGGTCTTTTGGCTGTGATTTCATTTATCGCACCCGCGCAAGCAGAGCCAAGTCCCAAGTGGACAGACACTTCCGGGAAATTTTCAATCGTTGCAGAATTTGTTCAGGTCGACGGGGACATCGTTGTGCTGAGAAAAGCCGACGGACAGGAAGTCCGAGTCCCCATGACGAAATTGAGTTCCCCAAGTCGCGTTCAAGCTCGCAAAGCAGCCAAAGCAATGGGAGGCGGTGGTGCAACTACCGCAGGAAGCGACACAGCATCAACAACTCCTTCAATCGCGGTCCCGTTTCCAGAAGGGATGTCGTGCCAACAAACAGTTCAGTATTTGATTGACGAATCCGCAAAGGGAAATCACCGAGTCCTCTTTGACAGTTTGCCTACCAAACATCGGACTGATCTTACCGAAGTGATGCAGTTAGCTGGAAAACAACTTGATCCGAAACTTTTCGCAGCCATCAATTCGACGAGCGATCGGATCATCAAAGTATTGAAATCAAAGAAGCAACTGATTTTGGGATCAAAAATGCTCGCTCAGTTCAATGCCTCGCAATACGCTGGTGTTTATGATGCTGGCGTGAACATGCTGGATGCAGTAGTGGCAACCGAGATCATCAATCCCAGACGGTTGCAGTCAACTGATCCTGGTGATTTGATCGGCGTGTATCTCAAGAGACTTACGCCGGCCAGCGAAAAACTCGTGCAAGCGATGACTGACGCTGGAATCGATACCCAGCAAGGAGGTATGACTAGCTTGAAGGACATCAAGTTCACCGTCGAAGAAAAATCGAGTACGGAAGCGGTTGTCACGATTGATAATGCTGGAAAGAAGCAATCAAGCGACTGGAGCCAAGTTGACGGCCGATGGGTTGCAAGTGACTTAGTGAAAGAGTGGGATACGACTATGCAAAAAGCTCGTGCGAGCATCAGTGGATTAACACCCGAGAATCAAGCACAAGCGATCGAGCAGGTTAAAATGGTCGACTCCCAATTTATTGCCAAGTTTGAGTCGATCAAAACATCGGAAGAACTCGACGCGATGATCTTACCGATGATGATGATGGCTGGTCCGATGATGCAGCAGATGGGCGGCAGTGGTGGTATGCCTGGTGGCCCCATGCCTGGTGGAATTGCGCCGCCCGCGTTTGGCCAAGATCCGAATCTCCCAAATGAGCAATAGATCGTTTTGCGGGTTTCGTTTGCAACACAAGAAGCATGCTTCTTGTGTTGATGAAGCGAGCACCTGCTGTGTCTTGCTTGATTTGACATGTGGTTGAACGTTGGTAGCGGAAAGATCCTATTGTCGAATGACCGCAATCGTTACTCTCCTTGTTATCGCAGTCTTCTCTCTTCTCGCGGTT
>JAIYDQ010000437.1 GCA_027487375.1 Planctomycetaceae bacterium | reverse complement strand
TCTTTGTCGAAGATTCACTGGGACAGAGAGAGAAGCAAAAAATTGCAAACGGTTTGCAAGCCTCTATTTTGGACTCCATGGTCGACGAAGCACGAGCCCTAACACGCCAGATAAATCGTGAAGATAACGCGAAACTTGATCAGTACCTCACCTCAGTGAGAGACGTAGAAAAGCGACTCCAAGCGAAGTCGCAGTGGATCGATCATCCCAAGCCAAAGGCGCCCTTGGAGCGTCCCGCTGATCGCAATACGGTTCATGATTTGCCTCTACTGTACGAGATGATCGCGTTGGCTCTCCAATCCGATTCCACTCGAGTCGCAACGCTCGAAATCGGCGGTAGCTTCCTGCCTCAAGACTTGGGCATCGACAAGTCCTATCACGGGCTGTCTCACCACGGCAATGACGAACAAGCGATTGCTGATCTAATCAAGTTGGAGCACTATCAGATCGAGCACTTCAGCAAATTCTTAACGCGGCTTTCCGAGATCAACGATGGCGATGGATCTCTGTTGGACTCGACGGCAGTTTTGTTTGGTAGTGGTATTGCTGATGCAAACTCTCACACAAATGATGACTTGCCAATCATCATGGCTGGCGGAGGTTATGGCCGAGGTGAATACAAACACATGACGCAGCGAGTTCCCCTTTGCAATTTGTTCCTCGATATCATTCAACGATTCGGGATTCCCGCGGAGTCGTGTGGGACCAGTACCGGCACGTTCTCTTGATATGAACGTCCTCGTAATCAGCAAGTGGTTTCGCCTGTTGGATTCAAGCGTGATAATGATGTTGTGTAAGTCAAAAAAGTGGACTGCAATCTCAGCATTTGCTTTGGGATTTATTTGCGTCGTTTCAGTTGGTCAACTTGCTTCTGGCGATGAGTCGATAGAAAGAGTTTCCAAGTTCTTGGGGGCCTACTGCATCGACTGCCATAATCAGCAAGATGCGCAGGGAAATCGTGAATTCGAATCCTTCAAGTTGTCTCTAGAATCAGAATCACATCTCATCACTGCCGACGAGATTGTCGATCAACTTACTCTTCGGCAGATGCCGCCACCGGATGCCGAGCAACCACCTATTGATGAACGCCTAGCGATCGTCGAGTCTCTTCGCGCGAGCATGCGAGACGCACGGAGTCGCCTCAAGAGTACTGGTGGTAGAACCGTAATGCGTCGGTTGACCAATCGTGAATATGAAAACACGTTAGCCACACTGTTCTCGCGTCGCGTAGACACACTTGGGCTCACGACAGAGTTTCCGTCAGAGACAGCCAGCCGAAACATTGAACGAATTGGGTCGGAGATGATCACTTCGGGCGTGTTGTTGGATCAGTATTTCAACGCCGCTAATCGCTTGGTTGAAAGACGACTCAATAAGCCAGATACGCCTGTGAAAGATTGGCACTTTCAAGGACACTTCGTCCAGTATGAAGAACTCTCCGGGCCACACAAGTCGGTCTTCAACTACCGATATCTTTGTCTCTACGAGCAACCTAACACTGATACTCGGCAGGGTGGTTACGGTCACATCGAAGATTTCCTTCACGGCGTACCCGTTTCAGGGCTTTACGATATCGAAGTGCATGCTCAAGCAATGCATCGTGACACTCACTACGACCCGAAGATCTTTCGAATCGATTTTAGCGAGCCCTTTCAATTAGCGGTCGTGCCAGGCGATATCAAACGAGGTCATATTCACTACCCGCAATCAATCGAGCCTATTCTTGGACAAGCAATTGTTCCTGACAAAGAGCCGGAGTGGATCACGTTTCGTGTTTGGCTTGAAGAGGGGCAAACACCTCGATTCATTTTTCCAAATGGACCCTATGAGTCGCGCGCGTCAGTTCTACAGACTAACAAGAAATACAAAGACGAATTGAAGGTTGAGAAAGATCCTGGAGTAAGCAGAGCCAAGTTGCTCACCGACGGTGCACTGCCCCACATTCGTATTGATGAGATCAAGATAAGAGGCCCCTTGTCCGAACCCAACGGTACAGCCGAAGAGATCGCCGTTTTTGGGCCGCAGGGCTTTCAATCAGAACGTGCGATTGAGCAGCTTTACGCCTTTGCCGAGCGAGCTTTTCGTAGGCCTCT
The DNA here is from genome assembly GCA_027487375.1 of Planctomycetaceae bacterium. GTDB lineage: Bacteria > Planctomycetota > Planctomycetia > Pirellulales > Pirellulaceae > JAIYDQ01. The sequence continues at coordinate 800 of JAIYDQ010000437.1, read as the reverse complement.
TCACGAATCAGATCGTTTGCGTATCGAGAAGCTCTATCTGAAGCGCTTGGATGAGAAGATCTCCGAGCGTCAAGCGGCATTGGATGCAATCAAGATGATACTTTGCTCACCATCTTTTCTCTATCTTTGTGAAGCTACGCCTGAAGATGAATCGAAACTTGGGCCTTATGACCTTGCCTCCAGGTTATCTTACACGCTTTGGGGGATTCCACCGGACGATGAATTGATGCAATCTGCCAAAGCAGGGCTACTTGTGGACTCTGTTGTTCTGAAGCAGCAAGTGCTCCGTATGTTAGCGGATTCTCGATCTGATGAATTCGTGAGGCGTTTTCTTGACAGTTGGTTGAATCTTCGAGTTATCGGTTCATTGCCTCCACCACGGCAAGCGGCGAGTGAGTACTACTCGGAAGATTTACCTACTTCGATGAAGGAAGAAGCAAAGCACTTTTTCCGACATCTTCTAGAATCAAATGGTCCGGTGACAGACTTCATCGACTCTGACTACACCTTCGTCGACAAGAAGCTTGCGAAGCTATACGGTTTGCCAGAAAAAGATACATTGCGATTGGCTGATGGATTTCAGAAGGTTAGTTTGAAAGATCGCAATCGTCGCGGCGGTGTATTGGGAATGGCGGGCGTGTTAACCGCGAGTGCCAACGGAGTTGATACCTCACCTGTGACTCGCGGCGTATGGGTCTTAGAGAATATGTTGGGGACACCCCCTCCACCGCCACCCGATGTCGTTCCTGCTATTGAGTCTGATGTGACGGGTGCAACCACTATTCGCGAACGCCTTGCGA
>JAIYDQ010000413.1 GCA_027487375.1 Planctomycetaceae bacterium | reverse complement strand
GGTTCGGAAGTGCCGCATCAATTTGTGTTCGGTCGAAGATTGGGTCGTTACTGAAGTAGTTTTGAAACGAGTCCAGGAAAACACGTTTGATGTCGTCGGTGGGGACCGTTTCGCTTGCCGATGATTTCATCGACTGCCAGCAGTTGCTTTCCTTCTGTATTGCACTGACCATTGCAGTTGCTAATTGGTCCACCGACACGTCTTTGGGATTCGTTAAATGATATGTTTTTTGATGCAAACTTGGTTGCTCTAGTATCCCAACGATCGAGCGTGAAACCCAATCAACAGGCACAAGATTCTTGGTTGCCTTACCGGAAACGCCAAGCCACTCAAAGAGCGACTCGACGTCGTTTCTATGACTCTCAGGCATAGTCGATGCTAATCTTAAGCCGCCATAGATCGTTTGGAATGCAGACGCGTAGCCAGTTTGCGAGTCTCCTACGACGATCGAAGGTCGATAGATAGTCAGCGATTTAAACTCATGGGCAGCCTCTCTGAGCTGCTCTTCTGCAAGAAACTTCGACTCTTCATAAACATTCTTGAAAGCTGGTAGAGTTGTCTCGTTTTCAAACGCCGTGCCTTGGCGATCGCCACAGACATAGGCTGTCGAAACATGATGAAAATCAACCGGCCCAAGTTCTGTTGCTAAATCTAGTAGTCGCCGTGTTCCACCGACATTGGATGCGAACGGTTCTTCGGCTTTGCTGTCTAGCGTAAATCGAACGCTCGCGGCAGAGTGAAGAATGCTGCCGACGTTCTCAGCGAGCCAATCAAGGTCATTCGTATTGATTCCATCTGACGCGTTTTCGCATAAGTCCCAATCAATAACGCGAGGCATTGGGAATGATTGATTGGCCGTTTCCTCACAGAAATCAAGAACTTTCTTTACACGAGCGACCGCGGATTGCCGTCCTCGTGAACGAACAACAACTGCTACACGACGTCCGGCTAGCAACAAATCTTTAAGTAGATATCGCCCAACGAACCCGCAGGCTCCCGTTAGCAATACAAAATCTCGTTCATGCGAATAGATGCGATTCATGAAGATTCAAGGTTCTTCAGTATGATCGGGATCGGTCCCGATTCATGCTGTCTTTGCTGAGAGGGCGCATGGATGTAGGTTTCGTGAACTCAGAGAGGATTGGCAAAACACAGAATGCCCAGGATTTTGCCAAGGATTATAGAATACTAAACTCGACGTCGCATGATAGTCAAGAAACTGCCTGACTTTCCGGTTGTTCTCTCAACATCAATAAATGGTATCGTTTTTAACGTTTGTAACGATTAGTTGACGCCTACTGGATCGTATTGCGACCTAGTTCACACGTCACCGTCGATCAATTGGTATTTGAGCCAAATGCCGCGAGCTAAAGGGGCCGCTGCTATCAGGGAAGGTTCCGATTGGGGGAAGTGGGGGATTTTTAATGAGTCACTCAAAAGATCGCTCACTTTTATATGGTGAAACGACGTTCCAAATCACGGAATTGATTGACACATCTACCCGATCTATTCAGACTGGAGTGGATGTGGGCACGTCATCCTGAGCCTGCTGTTCTGCAACATTGTTGTGGCTACCGTCTCCGCAAATCTCAGTAAGTTAACTATGAATTCTAGTAATACCAACGCGTCGAATGATCCAGCGGGCATAAACAACCAAATACAAGTAGATGTCTTGGGCATCCTTAATCGACGCAAGTGGAGTCTGGTTTTCGCTGTGATCTGCGGTCTAGCGATTGGTGTTTGTTACATGCTGTTCTGGCCTGAAAAATTTCAGTCAACGGCCCAGATTATGCTGATGATGAACAACTCGGGTGCGATGGCTTCTACTAATGTGAATGGAACCCAAAGCGATCTTTCGGAAGAGCTACTTGCGACGCATATCCAAATTATTCAAAGTCCGAGAATCATTAGCAAAGCACTTGGGATTGATAAAGCAGGAAAGACTGTTTCAAAAGCAAAGGATGCTGTTGAGCCATCCCCTGGTCCCGTCGAAGACACAAAAGAAGCGAACGACTTAAAAACGACGTTTGTTTCCGACTCAAGCGCCAGCACTGAACCGAAACCAAATGTTGAACCGGAAACAAAGGTTGATGTCGCCGAAAACAAAGGAGCGTCTGAGCCGAAACCGGATGTTCTTGAACCGTCGGTAGCTTCGTCACTGGAGAAGCCCGCGGATGTCGGAGTTGTTCCAGAATCACAAGACGTAACGTCAACTGACCTCGAGACGATACTTGCAGAGTTGCCTTCGATTCAAGCACATTTGAGTGAGGATGGATCTCCTGTGAAGTACGTGATTGACAATCTTTACGTGACTTCTGGCGGAACAGGAAAGGCGAAAAAGTCTCATTCGATAACAATCGAGTTTCGTCATAGCGATGCCGAAGATGCAAAAAAGGTTGTCGAAGCAATCGTTCAGCAATATGAGTTATTCATCAAGGAAAAGTTTCAGGATGTTAACTCTGAGGCCGCAAGCTTGATTGTAGATGCGCGATTGGAGCTTGAAGGTGAACTCAGTGAACTCGCTGAGAAGTACCAGAAGTTTCGTTCAGAAGTTCCACTGCTCGCGACAAACTCCACTGGAGGAAACATCTACATGCAGCGGTATGAAGAACTCGCAGCACAACTATCGACACTTCAGTTGGCTTATGACGAAGCTCTTGGACGTTTCGGAACAGTGCAAGATGCGCTGAAGAATATCACAGGTAAGACGCCTGCAGCGAATCTGGAGAAGCTTTCCCTTATCGATAATGAAAACGCTCAACGACTAGGGATTCTGATTGGTGTTGAACGTGGTGAGGCCGCGACAGCTGCTTTTATGGCCAAGCAACCTGAACGGACTGCTGGTGCGGCGATCGAGTATCAATCGCTACTTCAAATGAAGTCAAAATTGGTGACCATGAAAGAGGATTTCGGTAACAACCATCCTGAAGTGAAGGCTCTCGCAAACGAGATCGCAGCTACCGAGAAATTTCTAGGAGAAAAAGCGGATAACTTGCAAGTAACAGACGAAGACGCGCAACTTACACCTGACGACGTGATGATCGCTTACATCAAAATGTTGGAAAACGATTTAGTAACGATGAAGAAGCGTCAGGCTGATATTGAAAACCAAATGAAGATTGCCGAGAAACAAGCCAAAGAATTGGTTTCGTTTGAACTTCAAAACGAAACGATGGTTCGCGCCCGGGACCATCGCGAGGCCCTCTATGACTCAGTCCTTGAACGACTCCGTGAAATCAACATGCAAGGCGCTTCCAGCGCGATGATTCACGAAGTTCTTGACGAACCTGATGTTGGCGAAAAAGTCGAACCAAAGCCACTGATTGCCGCGCTAATCTCAATCTTATCCGCCGGTCTTATTGGGCTTGGGTTGGTCGCCGTTGGTGAACTACGAGATGCAACGATTCATGACCCGAGCGAACTAGAAGCAATTCTCGATTCGAAGATCATCTCCCACGTTCCTACTTTTTCGAAAGATAAGGAATCTTGGCCAGACATCCGAGCATTGGAAGCGAAGAAGCCGAAAGTTGACCCGATGCTTGTTGTGCATCACTTCCCGAAATCTAAGCTCAGCGAGGTTTTCAGGGCCACAAGAACTCAACTCTCCTTCGCTGTTAAAGGGGACCACAAAACGATTGCCTTCACCAGCGCTAATGAGGGAGACGGAAAGTCGACTGTCGTTGCTAACATTGCAGTTTCAATGGCTCAAGCAGGTCGCTCTGTGATCTTGATCGATTGCGATTTGCGAAGGCCTAATACGTTCCGAATTTTCGGAATCGAGACAGACCACCACGGATTGTCGGATGTTATTGAAAATGGCGAAGCGCTCGATTCGCTAACGACACCCGGCCCCGTTGAGAATCTAACTCTTTTGGCTAGCGGGCACATTTCCGAAAATCCTGCTGAGACATTGTCGCGACGCGAATTTGCCGACCTGATCAACGGCCTTAAGCAAAAGTATGACTACGTTATTCTCGACTGCCCGCCACTTTTGCCTGTCTCAGATCCGTCGATTATCGCGTCACTTGTGGACTCGGTCATCTTTATTGCGAAGATCAACAATTCCTACAGGCCTCAGTCCAAGCGATGCTTGAAAATCCTTGAAGGGGTGGGCAAGAAGATCGACGGAATCATTGTTAACCGTGCTGATGAAGCCATGGGCAGTTATGGGTATCAAACCTACGGCTACGAGGCAACAGGCAGCAAGAGTTATTATCGAAGCTAGTCCACCAACGCGACTTAAAAACTCGGGTTTGATTCTGTAGCGGATGTCGTAAGACATCTGTAGAATGCCGCACTTTCCAGTATCTTAATCGACTTCTGAATTGTTACGAATCCGGCATCGCAAAAGTCGAGTCTGAACAAAGCGCTGAACCCGAGATTAGCGAATAACTATTGGTCCTCAAGATGAAGACCAAATTCTAAATCATTGGGAACTACCGCAGACGACCATTTCGAGAGTTTAACAACACTCCCAAACGAATTCATTCATTTGGGAGTGTTGAATAATTGTCCTGATTTTTTAATCAAGATTCTTGCTAAAGCAAATCAACGGGTGGCGACCGATGGCGTTTTGGGTTGAATGTTCATGCCAACATCGAATCGGTCTAGATTCATAACCTTGGTCCAGGCAGCGACAAAATCCTCGACAAACTTCTTTTGTGAGTCCTTAGTTGCATAGACTTCGGCGATGGCTCGGAGTTGAGAGTTCGATCCAAACACAAGATCGACTCGGCTACCAGTCCATACTACTTTGTCAGTCTTGCGATCTCGGCCTTCGAAGAAGTGCTCGCAGATTGCAGATGGCTTCCACTGGACTTCCATATCCAGTAGGTTCACGAAAAAGTCATTCGTCAGAACTTCTGGTCGCTTTGTGAACAGACCTAGCTGAGGAAAGGTGGTGTTCGTGTTTAGCACACGCATTCCGCCAACCAGCACGGTCATTTCGGGTGCAGTCAGTGTTAGCAATTGAGCTCGATCAACCAGCAACTCTTCTGCGGGTCTATCGTGTTCCTTACCAAAGTAGTTGCGAAAACCGTCGGTCTTTGGCTTGAGCACATCAAAGGAGTCCACGTCGGTCGCTTCTTGTGTTGCGTCAGTACGTCCCGGAGTGAAGGGGACCACGATATCATGACCAGCTTTCTTTGCGGCGGCTTCAATCGCAGCACATCCTCCAAGGACAATCATGTCCGCGATTGAAACTTTTTTACCGTCGCTTTGGGACTTATTGAATTCTTGCTGAACCTTCTCAAGTGTTGCTAAGACTTTGGACAGTTCCGTAGGATTGTTCACGGCCCAATCTTTCTGTGGGGCAAGCCTGATTCGCGCACCGTTAGCACCGCCACGTTTGTCGGATCCTCGATATGTCGAAGCCGACGCCCACGCAGTCGAAACCAATTGAGATACTGAGAGTCCCGATGCGAGCACCTTTTGCTTGAGTGCCGCGATGTCTCGATCGTTAATCAAGGGATGATTGACGACTGGAACTGGGTCTTGCCACAATTGCGGCTCGGGTACCAATGGGCCAAGGCATCGCGAATGTGGCCCCATGTCACGATGCGTCAGTTTGTACCAAGCCTTCGCAAATGCTAATTCGAATTCCTTGGGGTTTTCATGGAATCGCTTTGAGATTGGCCCGTAGATTGGATCTAGCTTCAAGGCCATATCTGTGGTGAACATCATCGGTGCGTGTGACTTCGAATCGTCATGCGCATCGGGAACGGTTCCCTTGGCAGCGGCATTTTTTGGAGTCCACTGCCATGCGCCACCTTGACCTTTCACCAGTTCCCAATCGTAACCAAAGAGGTTGTCAAAGTACCCATTGGACCAGACGGTTGGAGTAGAAGTCCAAGCGCCTTCTAAACCACTCGTGATCGTGTCGCTTCCATTTCCTTTTCCGAACGAATTCTTCCAACCAAGACCTTGCTCTTGGATGGTTGCTCCTTCCGGTTCTGGGCCAACGTACTTGCTCGCATCTGCAGCACCATGAGCTTTTCCAAAGGTGTGTCCACCCGCGATCAATGCGACGGTTTCCTCGTCGTTCATTGCCATGCGGGCGAACGTTTCGCGGATATCTTTTGCAGATGCCAAAGGATCGGGCTTGCCGTTGGGGCCTTCAGGATTGACATAGATCAGGCCCATTTGAACTGCTGCGAGAGGATTTTCTAGTTGGCGATCATCGGTGTAACGCTTATCACCTAACCACTCGCTTTCAGGTCCCCAGTAGATGTCTTCTTGAGGCTCCCACACATCCGCTCGTCCTCCAGCGAATCCAAATGTTTTGAAACCCATCGACTCGAGTGCAACGTTGCCAGTCAAAACCATAAGATCGGCCCAAGAGATCTTGTTGCCATACTTTTGCTTAATCGGCCAAAGCAAACGACGTGCTTTGTCGAGGTTGGCATTATCGGGCCAGCTATTGAGCGGTGCGAATCGTTGCGTCCCGTATGATGCACCACCGCGACCATCCGAAACACGATAAGTTCCTGCACTGTGCCAAGCCATGCGAATGAATAGCGGGCCATAGTGACCGTAGTCGGCTGGCCACCACTCTTGCGAAGTCGTCATCAATACTTCCAAGTCCTTCTTCAATTCATTGAGATCGAGCTTCTTGAACTCCTCTGCGTAGTTAAAGTTCTCGCCCATCGGGTTCCCTTTGGGTGAGTTTTGATGAAGTACCTGAAGGTTCAGTTGATTCGGCCACCAATCTCGATTAGCCATGCCGCCAGCCGCAGTCATTCTTTGTGATGCTGGTCGCAATGTTCCGCCGATTACCGGGCACTGATTGACACTTTCCTGGTTTTTTGCCTCTTGAAGCTCGACTGTTTGCTTTTCCGCTGAAAGCTGAGGCTTTCCAGTCGAAGTGGGAGGCTCTGCAAAGCAAACCGATGAAGCAAGGCTCATTACCGCTGCTGCGGTAAGATTACGAGTTGAATTCATAATCTGTTCTTTCTGGGAGAGAGGGATTCATTTCCGCATCGCGTTTTACGCTTAGACGAAACTCGAACGCTAATAACACCTTAGCACATGGAAAAGTATTGCAGGAATATGCAATGCGTCCAATGCATTGTTGACATATAATGTATGCGTGTAATGCATTAAATGACTAGGCAAAGGAAATTTTCTCGACGAAGACTGCAAAGATGGAAATTGAACAATTACGGCACTTTATGAAAGTGGCAGAGTTCGGCAATTTTACGAAAGCTGCAGTTGCGATCCCGCTGTCCCAGCCAGCGTTAAGCCGCTCTATCGCACGATTGGAGGACGAGTTGGGCCAGCCTTTATTCGAAAGACAGACTCGAAATGTAGCTCTCACAGATGCGGGAAACTTACTCCTCGGGCGCGCCCGCCAGATTTTATCGCTGATCGATGACGCCAAAGCCGAGATCAACGACGACGGTCAAACTGGTCAAGTTCGCGTTGCCGCAATTCCTACGATTGCGCCCTATTTCCTCCCATCAAAGCTGAGAGAATTTCATCGACGTTTTCCCAATGCCAAAGTCATTGTCCAAGAAGACACGACAGATAATCTGCTCAAGAAGCTCTATGACGGAGTAGTTGACGTCGCGATTGCCGCACTCCCAGTCGATGCGAAGTACCTCAAAGCGGAAATACTGTTTGAGGAAGAGTTGCTTCTTGTTACTGCAAACGAGTCTCCGCTTGCTAAGAAGACCGCGATACGAGCGAGTGATATCGAGTCACTTCCGTTCGTGCTGCTTGGCGAAGCGCACTGCCTGACAAATAGCGTTGTTTCCTATTGCCAGCAGAAGTCTTTTCATCCTGTGTCTGTGGAAAGGACCAGCCAACTCGCCATGGTCCAAGAGCTTGTCTCGTTAAATCATGGAGTAAGCCTAGTTCCTGAAATGGCGCGCGCACTCGACACAAGCGACCGACGTGTGTACCGATCGTTACAGGGAACCAAGCCAATGCGAACAATCGTGATGCTTACCAATCCATATAGATTTCAAAGCATTTTGCAAAGTCAATTTCAAGAAACTATCAGACGCTCCATCCCATCCAAGCCAATCCGGTCTGAAAGGCGTTGAAGTCGTTCTTGATACAATCCTCGAGTGCATGCCAGTGCGTGTACCGCATGTGAACTCATGCTTGTTACGAAAACAGTAAGGCTATAGGCCCGGGTAGAATCGTCACGAAGACGTCGGCGAACAGTCGAATACTTTTGTGATTTGGACGACTCAACGCCGCTAGTGCTAAAGCATTCAACGCGATCGATGTAAGTATCAATCCTAAGCTTCCGATAACAGAAGCACCGATCAACGCAAGAGCACTGCAAGCCATCGCCGCGATAGCGCCAGCACGCGGACCGAATCGAGGCGTAATGCCACGTACACCTAGTCTTTGATCAGATTCAAAGTCGGGTATGTCACAAAGTATCGTGTTTGTCAAAACAACCAGCGCAACTGTGAGTACTGCCCACGCGAAGGAAAGGTGTAACGAAGGTTGGCTTGCGAATGGAAGGGTAGCCGTCGCGGTAGTCCAAGCGGCTGTCGTTAAAGCGTTTTTGGGAACATACCGTTTTAGCGGAACGTATCCGCCTGCAAGTAGAGCCAACACCACGCAAACCTGAAATCGCCACCAGGTAGAGCAGGCGATTACTCCCGCCGCAATTGAAGCAAGAACTACGCAAACCAAAACAGTTCGTCGGAGTGCTTTGGAGTCGCTATCACGATGATCGATAAGTCGGTCTAATCCATAGGCTGCCATGGTTCCCGAAGTGATCAGCATCAATCCCAACCCCGTGACCTCTCGTCCTCCCAATGCAATTGACAAGGAGGCAGATGCAGCCGCGGGAAGCAACATTCCAATCGCTACGGCAAGACATATTTCTATTGGATACCATGTATTTGGCAGGTTGGACGTACAACGATTATCGAGACTTTTGCCTTGCATAGATTAATCGTTGTAGCCGATCGAACTCTAAGATGCTAGCGATGCTACGGCGAAGTAGTAGCATGTGGTCACACTGTCGCAGCCATAGCTATTGGTTCTGGTAAGGCATATAAACATCGGACAAACGGTACTTACGTCCTAAGATGTTCGATGGCGACAAACGAGCAAGGAGCAGTCACTAATGCATCCCATATCCGCATCACCTGCTGGGAACGAATCTGAAAATCGAACTAGCGATCGAGCAACGCGACTTCCACCAGGGCCGCGTGGTTCTTGGCGACCGACTCTTCAATTGATTCAGAATCCCAGAAAGGCTCTCGAAAACTGGGCTAAGCAGTATGGCGATCCCTTTTTGTTAAATGCTCTTAACGGCCCCATTGTTGTTACTGGGCGCGAGGACCTGCTTCGCATCATACACGGGCAAGATCCGTCCATTTACGCCCCGTTTGCAACCTCAACAATCGTTCCATTGATGGGGAGTGGGTCGATGCTCGTTTTAGAAGGTGAGCCACACCGGAGTGAAAGAAGACTCATGATGCCGATGTTTCATGGTGATCGCATGAAGGCATACGGCGCGAGCATGCAGCAATGTGCTATCGAGCAATTCGAGAGACATCGAATCCAAGGAAGCATAAACACGCTGAATTTGATGACGGATATCTCGTTGGAAGTAATCGTACGGACCATCTTTGGTGGAAGCGACTCCGAGATTGTACGACAACTGATGGATGCCAGTCGGAAGGTCGTTGCAAGCAGTTCGCCATTGCTGTTCTTTTCAAAACGAACGCATTTTTCATTTCTTGGACTCAGTCCCTGGGATCGGTGGGAAAAGGCCAAAGCTAATTTGTTCTCGCTGTTGGATAAAGTCATTGAACAGAGATATCAAAGCAAGAGCGAGAGCGATGACATCTTGTCTATGCTTTGCGACGCAACGTACGAAGATGGTCAATCGATTACTCGCGAGCACATCTATTCGGAATTAATGACCTTCTTGTTTGCTGGTCATGAAACAACTGCTTTGTCTTTGACTTGGGCGATCTATCATCTTCATCGAAATACCGACTCACTCAGTCGCTTAAAAGATGAGCTTGACCTATTAGCCGATAACAATCCATCAAGTCTGACATCGGCACCGTACTTGAAAGCAACCATTCAGGAAACCCTTCGCATTCACCCGATCGTGACGGAAACGCTTCGCAAATTGAAATCGCCATTGGCGTTAGGCGACTATTTCTTACCAGCTGGCATGGGGATTGCGCCTGCTACCGTGCTTGCTCACCATAATCCAAACATTTACAACGAGCCCGAGTCTTTTCGTCCAGAGCGATTCATCGAACGCAGTTATTCTCCCTTCGAATACATGCCATTTGGTGGAGGTCATCGTAGATGCATCGGGGCTGCGTTTGCCTCTTACGAGATGGCGATTGTGCTCGGAACAATTCTTAAACGCTACGAGATTGAATTGATTGACAAGACGCCTGTTGTTCCCAAGCGTCGCAATGTGACGATTGGCCCGTCAAGTAGCGTGCCGATTCGAGTTCTTTCGACTCGCTAAACTATTCGACGCTCCGGGCGGTATACCGCTGATCGAGCATTGCGAAGCACTAATCTTTCCTCGCGACCAAAGAGTTCGCTCGACGAGAACTCGCAGCAACATTTCCAGTTGATGTTGAGCCTCGATCGACTCGAGTGCTCCGATAGCTCGCGCGATGGCTTCCAAAGTACAAAGGTTTTGATAGTCGCGTTGAGTTCTCAAACGGTACTCTGATGGCGGACCGGGGCTCAGTTTCACGTGCTGGATCTCTTTCAATGCTGGTTCACGTCTTACGAACCGGGTTGTCTGAGGCCAGCTTCCGTCAGGGACAATTAGATTCACCGGTGAAGCGATTTGCGATACGAATTCTGGAGTGAGTTCGATGGCGATTGGACTTGGGTAAAGCAGCAGTGATGTGCGACCTGGCTCGACCAACCCATCGGTAACCATTCGCTCATCCTTTCGACCATGAATCCGCAATTCGCTATTCGTTAATGCTTTGGCTGCCAGTCTTGCGGTGTTTGTTGTTAACACTTCTTCGTTGGTATGCATCAGGACAATCACTCTCGTTGTCAACTTGATTGCCGGAATCCAATCGCAAAAGCAAAGTGGCTTGCGTATACGACAGCCTGAACATCGATGTGGAGATAACGTGGTCTGCATAATGTTTCTGGTTCGATTTCTCGGATGAAACCACCGAAATCTGCCTAGTTAAATGAGATTCTCCGAGCATCCATTATGGTCTGTTCGTCCGACGCGGATTGCCATCGCCAATACTAAGCAGGTTGTTGGATACTGGAAAGCCGAAAGCAGCATAAAGTTAAAGCGCGAAATGAGATGTCTGTCGCACATAAGAAATTGTAAGTAATCGAGTTGTAAAGATCGGCGGCATGGCATTGCTGGCGTTCTGATGGATTAGCCCCGAGAATGTTCGACGCTACAAGTGATAAGCTCAAGAGATTGCGCTGAACAAGGCTCAATCCCATGGTGTTTTAACGAGTGTTACCGATCGCTATTCTTGTTGAATGTTGCTGTCTTTAGTTTCTTCAAGTAACCGATCAGATCGCTGACTTCTTGAGGTTGCAACAGTTGATCCAGCCCATTCGGCATTGTCGAAACTCGCCCCATTTGTACTTGTTCAATATCTTCTCGATTCAGTGAAACTTCGACTGGTTTGTTGTCCTTAACAACCATCACGACAAGTTCGTCACGAGTTTCTCTCCCTGCGAGTCCATTCAGCACACTGCCGTCGTTCAAGAGAACTGAAATCGGTTCAAATCCGCGAGCAAACGTACTGCTCGGAAATGCGACCGCTTCCAGCAGATCGCGGCTTGACCGGATACCGCCGATGTCTGATAAATCGGGACCGATCTTTCCACCACGTCCTGCCACAGCATGGCAAAGGTGGCACAAGGCTTTACCAAAGAAGAGTTCTTGGCCGCGCTCTGCATTCGAAGGATGTTGCTCCAGTATCGTCTCCAATTCATTCAAGCGGGAAATCTGGTGATGAGTTGACTGCTTGAAGCGATCGAGCAACGGACGTGCTGCGGTTTTTACCTCGTCTCCGTAATTTTGCAGCGACTGCTCAACAATCTCGGGCGGAAGATTCACTTCAGAGGATTTGAGCGATACAACAAGTTCGTGTCCTATTTTACTGTCTGTCCCTTTGGAGAAGGCGGTCAACAAGCGAGGCAATTCGATCGGTCCGAGAGTCACCATCAGTGGAATAATTTTGCGCAGTCGCGTTTCGTCAAGTCGCGTTTGGACGACAACATCCACTGCGGACAAACGCTCTTGAATGTCCGTCTCGGGCGATAACCGCGATAGCAGGTATTCGAATTCTTGTTCGGTCAATTCCTGCTGCAGAGCAACGAGCGAACGAAGCGACGCTAGACGTAAAGAACTCGAAGACGAAACTGATGCCGCACGGCGAATATCGCCAGCGAGTTCCTCAAGGGATAGATTCTCTGCTGCCTGGAGTGCCGCCAATTGGACTTCGAACTGCGACGATTGTATCGCTTCCACGATCCCTTGCTTCCATGTGGCGGGGACATCTTGTCGACTCCATTTTGCTATCGACAGTAGCAGAGCGCGGCGTGCAGGCAACGACAATTGTTTCTGTTCAGCAAGATGTTTGGTGAGCACCTCTCTCATCGAGCTATCAGCTCGAAGGGCATGCACGATGCCGATTAGAATCTTGAGTCGATCATCATCGAGTTCTTGTTCCTGCAGCCATCGATCAACCAGTTCGATCGATTCCTTGGTCCACTCTGGGTGCCGCGCAAGCACGTCGATGGCTGCTTGTTGTAGCACGGGATCGTTGGTGGCCAAAAGCGGGCCTATATCGCTCGCTCGCAACGCAGTGTTGGACATTTGATCGAGCGCGACCAACGCTGCTCGCCTTGCAGCGAAGCTGTCAGTAACTAGGCCTCGCTTCGTCGCGGTCTCATCCTGGATGCTGATTAGTGCGAAGATGTACGCATGTTCGAGAAAGCGATCCGTGATTGCTGCGTTGCCCTTGGATAGGTTTGCGACCGCCTCGAGCAGGGACGCTACTGCCTCGCTACGCCCGATTCGACCTAGCGCATTGGCTGCCTCACGCCGAACTGCCATCGAGTCGTCCCGTAACATTTCGATAAGTCGTTGCGTTGCGGCTGCATCTCGATGGAGTGCAATACAATGTGCTGCTGTCTGGCGAACATCTGGATCTGGATCACGCAGTGCGATTCTTGTTGCAGCTCGGGCTGCTGGGGCATCCATTCGACAGAGCGTCCAAACAGCGTTCTGTCGATGGCGAATGGACGCTACTTTTGAATCTAGAACTTTTGACAACTCGGCAACGGTAACGTTACCCCGCTTGGCAAGAGATTGAACTGCGCGTTCACGCACTGTAGGGCGAGGGTCGTCGAGTAAAAGTGTTTGGTCCGCTACGGTTAGCTTTTCCCAAGCGAGTGAATTGCCATATGCATCGGAATTCTTTGGTACACCGATGCGCGAGACTCGGTAAATACCCCCTTGGACTTCTGGTTTGCTAGAACCGGATGCTGGACAACAAGCGCGATACCATCCTCCGGTATCAATGACCAAGAGACTACCATTGCTGTCCTGGAGGACATCGGTAAAGTGGACATCGCTTTGGATAGCCGTGACAAAGTCCTCGGTCTCGCATCGATAGGTTCCACCTGCGGGAGCCAGTCGATGTCGCAGGATCTTGCCCGTATTAAAGTGCGAAGTGAACAAATTGTTTCGGTACTCGTCGCCCCAAACGTCGTCAAGATATGTTGTAAGGCCGCTTGGTGCGGTGTTAGTCAGCGGGACAAGCGCTGGAAGAAAGCTACCTGTGCGAATGCGATCGGGGTAATCTCGGTCTCGAACCGAGTACTCGCCTCCGTGCACGGCATGAACAATTGCGTCGCGCAAACCATCTTCGGCTGAAGGCTTAGCCCAAAAAGTTCCTTGGAGAAATGCATCTCCGCTAGGCAAAAAAGCTACCTCTACTGGATTGCCTACAGCACCGCTGACAATCTCAATTTCGCTGCCGTCTGGTCTACATCGCATCAGCCACGGTCCAACGCCTTCACGCACCACAGCTTCGCCCGGTCGATAGATCTTGTGGTGAAACCTTCCGGGCAAGAAGTAAATTCGCCCGTCAGGCCCCAAGCACGCTCCATGTACGTCATCAGTGCAGCTTTGGTTGAAAGCGAAGCCTGTGACTAGTTCGGTCCGCTTATCTGCAACACCATCCCTGTTTGTGTCTTCGAACTTCCACAAGCTGGGAGGCGATGTCACGAAAACCGCGTTATCGTAGTAAGCCAACCCAGTGCCGAAGACGATCTTGTCGGCAAACACCACGCTCTTGTCAAAGATCCCGTCTCCATTTGTGTCGGTCAGTCGGCGCAGCACATCCGGAGGCTTTTGGCCACGATCATTTCCATTGACTCCACCCGACTCGAGCACATACAGCCCACCGACATCATCAAGTGACGCGAACATGGGGCGTTCGACGAGTGCTTGGGTTGTCGCTCGCTGTATCTCGAAACCCATCGGCACTGACAGCGGAATTGTCGTCGCAGGTTCATTGCCGAAGCCCCACGTCGAACCGGCTATGAACCAAATGACTATTGATACCATATCCAATCTCCACACTAATTCACGTGACAGCGACTGTGTTGTAAGGCGAGTTGACATGGGGTTCATGAATGATCGTTCTTTGATTTACGGTAATCTTTCAGGCGGACGAAGCACGGTTTGGTGTTGCGGATAATCCTTCTCGTAAGCTTATCAGGTTCCTCCGCACGGAGGACTCGCTTAAGCACTACAACTCTCCGAATACAACTAGTAAAGCCGGCACCACGGGAGTTATGAATGATGAAATGGAATATGCTTCGCAAAGCAGGAAAGTTGTTTTTGAAATTGATAAATCGGCCAAGTAAATCTCCCAAGGGCGTTCTTCGTCAGTCAACCTAGCAACACCCTCATGGACGACTTACTCTAATTCTAATGCTGGCCCCAAGAATCGGTGGAAACCGATTAGTGCAAAACCGGGAAGCGAAGGCTCCAGAAGAGCTGCGTCAGTAACGTTTAATCTTAGGGACAACACCCTGCCCATTCAATCAATCATCCGCACCACGCAAGAATACTTTAAATCCCATAAAATGCTTCAATTACCGCATAGAAACCCTTCCCTCGGATGAAGAGTTACCGCTATCCCTGCCTTTCAAGCAAGGATGTGAATTGCTATGAACGTTGTTAAACACGCAAATGGTTAAATGACGTTTGTAGGAAGTCATACGGTGCTTGCACAATATCTTGTTGAGTTCGATAACCATTTCGATAGATGATTGTGGTCCTTTCGTTTGCTACAATGAGAGTCCAGTCGCTTCCGAGATCTTGCCCTCCAATTCGTATATGCGAGAAAAACATGAGCCGTTATCTTCTCACCGTAGTCGTTCTTCTTTTTACAGTCACTGGTGCAAGTCACGCTGAGACGAAGCCAAACGACAAACCCAACATCCTCATTCTGTTAAGCGATGACCATAGTTATCCATTTGTAGGTTGCTATGGAAACTCCAATGTGCGAACCCCTACGCTCGACAAACTGGCGAGTGAGGGAATGCGTTTTCATCGGTATTTCACTTCTTGTCCACAATGCGTTCCATCGCGTGCTGCGTTGATGACAGGCCGTTCACCAGTCGCGGCCAGGATGACTCGGTTTAGCGCTCCACTACCCGCCGATGAGATCGCCTTTCCTGAACTGCTTCGTTCGCAGGGGAACTATTACACAGGAATTTGTGGCCGTAGTTTTCATCTCGATGGCTCCAATCCAAAGGCTATTCACGAAGAAGATCTGTTGGCCAAGCTCAACATGCGGACCTTCAAGGATAGGGTTGACTTCCTTCAGGGGGCTGGCGATGCTGCGGTCGCAACTACTTTTGCGTCTTTCTTGGATGCTAAACCCGAAGGAAAGCCATTTTTCATGTGGGCCAACTTTAGCGATCCACATCATGCTTGGAATGCGCCCTCGGAGTTCCGTCCCGATCCCAAGTCGCTGAAAGTTCCGTCGCATTTTCCGGACCTTCCCGGAACTCGAGAACAGTTAGCAGATTACTGTGCTGAAGTGAATCGTTTGGATACATCTGTCGCGAGCGTGCTTAAAGTCCTTACGGATCGCGGAATGCTCGATTCAACGATCATTGTCTTTGCCGGCGATAATGGGATGGCCATGCCTCACGGTAAAGGTTCTCTTTACGATCCCGGGTCGAATGTACCGCTGATCGTTCGCGGGCCCGGGATCAAGAAGCTTGGGAGTGAAACAAGTTATCTCATCAGCGGGGAAGATATTGCGCCAACGCTTTTAGAAGCCGCTGGACTCAAGCCTGGCGCGAAGATGAGCGGAGTCAGTTTTTGGCCCTTGCTAATCGGGGAAGCTTATACGCCTCGAAAGTACATTTTCGTCGAACGCGGGCCGCATGGATCTGGGCCAGTCACCCCGGATATCAAGAGCAGCACTTACGATTTATCGCGATGTGTCCGCAGCGATCGATTCAAGTTCATCTACAACTGCACGCCGTGGATTCCGTACTCACCAGTCGATTCTGCGCAAGGGGCTCTTTGGAACGAAACTACTGCGGCACATAAGGCTGGCTCGCTAGACCCAAAGCTCAGTCAGACATACTTCAGTTCACCTCGACCCGTCTATGAGTTGTACGATCTTGAATCCGACCCTTCCGAGTTGACGAACCTCGCGGGACAGGAAAAGTTCGCAGAGGTCCAAGATGAACTGCGAGTAGCTCTAATTGAAAAAATGATCGTCGACTTCGACTATCTTCCGCTTCCGGGGAAATCTGTAATGGGAGCAAACGAAGAAAAGCCTCGTCAAGGAAAAAAGAACGCGAAAAAGATTGGCTCGCGCTAGTCGGATTGTTTGAATCACAAGCGTTCGATTATGGGTGATTCTTCTAGAGGATATAATGTCGTTTTTGCCCGTATCAAAGCTCTTTGCAAAGAATCGATTTCTTTACCTTTGTAGAAAGTCTGTCTATACTTTTAGTGTCGTAGGGTAACGGTCAATTCGACGCCGAGCGTATTGGCAATTGTTGTTTTTGTTTGTTTGGGAGTAAGCACTTTGGCTCGTTTCATGATTTCTACGTTCGCCATTTTACTCTTTGCAACAACTTCCCACGCGCAGGTTGCCCCTATCATTTGGTCACAACCTGCTCCAGTTGTTTGGAGTCAACCCGCGCCGGTGATTTGGCAGCAACCTGCACCGGTGTTTCTTCCAAGCACTAGCGCGACGATTGTGACCCCGATGAATGTTTCGCCAGTCATTGTGTCTCAACGCCCGCAGATTGTTTCAACTGTTCCGGTTACTCGCATCTATCGCGCCCCGATCGTAACGTATCAACCGACTCGTCAAGTCGTTACCCGCCAGCGTCCAATTGTAGGCGGAACTGTGTCTCGCTCGAGATATGGATATCGCCGAGTCGCGTTTTAGCAAAGTTAGTTTTGCCTTGCAAAGAGTAGAGTAATACTTCAGGCATTTTAGCTTCGTGTATTCATGCGATGATTATGGTCTAATGATTTGAGTTGCGAGCACACGGTGCGACTCGCTTGACTTACCGGTTATCTCTCTCGAACTTGATTTACTGAGGTTGCAATGCGAATTTTCCTAGGTTCAGCTCTGTCGATGTGCGCGGCTGTGGTGCTTTGCGTCGGCTGTGACGACGGCGGTTATAATTATGAAGAAGAACCGGAAGCAAGTGAAGAAGTTGTCGTGGCTCCGCCAGAAAAACCATTTGAGGCTCGCGTCGCAGAAGTTGGGGTTGGAATCAAGGGACAAAGTCTTCGCGACGAAACTGGTGTTGGGAAAATCATTTCGCAACCTGCTATGACTTTGTTTACCACCAAAGAGAAAGTCGCGTTTGAGATTTTGATTCCACAAGCGATGGGGCTTTTCGAAGGCTTCAATGGTCGAAAACCAGAAACGCACGAAGAGTTCATGGAGAAGATTATCAAAGAGCAGCGAATTGAACTTCCCAAGCTGCCAGCGGGGCAAGTGTATCGCTATCATCCAGAAGATTTTCAGCTTTGGGTTGAAGCAGCTCCCGCCGAGTAATATCTCCTGGGGGCGACTCGCTCTGCGTAACCGTTGAAATTCACGCGCGAACAGCAACAGAAAACGCCGGGGTTAGAGCCCCGGCGTTTTCTGTTATGCGAGCGGAGTCAACT
>JAIYDQ010000254.1 GCA_027487375.1 Planctomycetaceae bacterium | reverse complement strand
GTTGGTCGAGCTCAGAGCGGCCTGCGAGGCGTAACGATGAGAAGCTTCCTTCGCAAAAAGTTCGATAGCGTCTTCAAGCAAGAGTTGTTCGAAACTCCCTTGCGTCCAACCGATCGACTGCCATCAAACGTCCCACTTAGCTTGGTAGATATCCAAGTCGACGACGGCTGGTTGCAAGCGTCATTAAACTAAAGAAACACGTAGTCAAGTCTCTCCGCAGACTTGCGTCCCTTTTGTGCCTAAGCTGTAGGATAGGCTTCCAGCCTGTCGATAGCGAAACGGACAGGCTGGAAGCCTATTCTACGACTGGTCATCGTGTTCAATTCTTGGCGACATGAACTTAAAAATCGATCCAATTCCTGATTGAGCGTGGTGTTAACAAAGTACGCGGGTGGTTTACCGATTTCGACTTAGCGCGTAACAAACGAATCTCGCTTTTAGTTTTGTTAAGATCGCGTCCCAACTTCAGATCGCATCGGACACGATACGGAAAGTACTTACCAGTTTCGTTAGCGATCCAAGCTTCCACCGCAGCATCAAAAAGACGCGACGCCTTATCACGAATCTCGTTCGGTGTAATCATTTTCTTGAGATGCGGTTCGACTTTCGGAAACTAGTTTGACAACGCTAGGTTTTCGCTGGAGTTCAGGTTTTAGCCGCTTTTGGCAAATCCAAGGTGCTCGGCGCCTGACGGCTGTACTCCAACGCGGTTGCGATTAATTATCGTGCTCAACGTGGCGCTGTCCAACTGGTCCTGTTTCCAGACACATACTCGAGTATCTTCGAAATCGTGATTTTATTGAGCTACGACACAAAGCAAAAAGCATCAATCGCTCTCTGAATGCTCTTCCGCCGTGATCGCAATCAACTGGCTCTTGTGTGTGTTTTTGTCCTTCACGACATGCAGATATGTACCAACGAACGGTTCGGTTACTCGTGCCTTTGCGTCCAGTGGAGCGACAATCAGAAGTTGTAGCTTGAATTGCTCAAAGAGCTTCAAAGCATATTCAGCGTGGGCGTCGTCGCTTCGTGAAAACATTTCGTCCACCATGACAAAGTGGAATCGATCACTTTCGTCCGCGTCGGGCTCGATATCGTATTGATAAGCAATCGCTGCGACGAGCACCAAGAAGGCCAGTTTGCCTTTCTCGCCTCCTGATTGTCCGGTTCCGCCATCGTAGTAACTTCCCGTAGCACCGGTGGCAGCGACAATTTCTTGAGCCGCAAAATTAAACCAGTTGCGAACGTCGATCACTTTTTCTCTCCAACGTGAATCTGCATTCTCGTTGAAGCGATCGACAAGTTTCTTGATCCGATTGAAGGTCGCTTCGTTGACTTCTTCTGCGTCGGACATGGAACCTTGAAGACAGGACGTTAGCTCACGGCGAAAATCAAGTATCTCTTGGTCCTTGCGATCACTGGTTTCGATTTGCATGAACGTTCCAGGTTTCCATTCAAGCAACTTCAGGGCAACGTTCAGTTGATCGATGCGATCGCGAATTTCTTGACGCTCTTGCTCCAAATTTCCTCGTAGAGCACCAATCTCTTGGAGAACCTTCTCGTTTAAACGCTTCTTGAACCTCGCCTCATGTTGAGGTAGTTCGTCAGCCGAGATCTTTGCTTGGAGTGCAAAGAAGGAGTCGAGCGAATCAACATGCGGATCGAGATCCGTCTGAATGTCAGGAAACTCGCGAAGGAATTTCCCCATTCCGCTTGTCAACTCTTTGGCGATTGGTTTCAGTTGATCCTGTAGCCGAACAAACCGCTCGCTCTGTTGCTGTCGAAACTCGTTGGGAAGCGTACCAAGATTGTCCGTGGTGAGTGCGACTTTGCATGTTTTCTCGATCGCATCAAACTCCTTGCAGATATCTTCCCAGCGGCCAGCGGCTTGGGCTTCAGAAATCCGCCGCTCCGCAGATTTCAAAACTAAGTTCCCCTGTTTCCATTCATTTTGTTTGATCGTCTTTAACTCAATCGCATGGTCGCGATCTGCTTGGTAGCCGATTGCTTCAGCATTCCTTTCTGAAATCTGCCGTTTCAGCTCGATGACAATGTCATTGGATTGCTCGAGCATTTGGAGCTCCATGCGTCGATTTTGAGCTTCTACTTCATGCCGCGCGTCATCGATCGCGTCGTAGCTACCGATCTTTGCGGCTTCTTCAAGCGAACTGATGCTAGCGGTCAGTTGATGGAATTCTTCTAGTAGCTTTCGTGATTTGTTTTCAACGTGAGTTAATTCTTCTTCCGCTGTTTGAATAGCCAGCTTCAAAGACTGCTTCTTCTGCTTGTTATCCCATCCCAAGACGAAGTGACGGCGGTCATCTGGCTGCGAGCGATCGTCCTTTTCATGACGCGATTGGTTACTTTTAAGGTGACGATTTTTCGTCATCGCGGCTCCGTGAAACGATTGGAACTCCTCAATCGTCTCACAACCGATGACCTGGAAGCGATTCTGGATCTCCGCCGCGACCCAAGGCCGCATTGGATGATCATGTCGATAGTCTAACTTGTGTACCAAAGAACGCGGGTCGATCGTATTGCTGTCGAGTGTTGGCTTGGATGGCTGCGAACCGACATTAAGATAAACCAATCGTTGCCCCAGGCCACGCGAATCGACTATACGAGTACGATCGATATAGCCCGAGACACGTGCATAGTGCTCGCGCGGGACTAACAGACTTCTCGCGAACGAATATACCACCTGCTCGATCGAAGCTTCCCAAGCTTGTTCCGAAGGCTTGACCGCAATCAGCTCGGCAACGAAAGGAAGCTCGTTCGGCGATAGATGAAGATCGTGGCAGAGTCGCTCACGCAAGGTAATAAACGACTCGGGAAGATTTCCATTTCGTCGACGTTCCAACGCTGCGAGCTCCGAACGTTCCTCGGCGATCTTGCGTTTGAGCGAACCAATTTCGAATTGAATTTTATCTCGGGATTCTAAAGATTCCTTTTGAACTCGTGCCAACTTTAGTAAACGCTCTTGGACTTCGTGGATCACTCGTGAGAATTGGTCTGGAGAGGTAATCGCCGTGTGAATTCCACCAGCTCGTATCTGAGCCTCGAAACTATGGCGAGTCGCTGCTTTGATTTTCGCGAGCTGTTCCTCTTGCTGGATGATCCCAGGAAGCTGCCGCATGCGATCGCCACCACGGTGTTCAATCTCGATTTTCAATCGTGCGATTTCATTAGTGCGATCTTGATGGAGTTCGCCAAGTCTTGTTACTTCTGCAGCGAGTCGATCGATCTCTTGCGACCACTGCTCACATAATGGTTGCAACAAAAGAACGAGCTTATCTGAAAAATAAAGGTCTATCGCTTCCAAAAATCTTTTGGCTGCTTCGATTTCGGCGACCTTTTCGCGATAACGTTTTCCGTCCTCCGCGATCGGTCTCAGGAACTCGTCTTGCCGTCGAACGCGGACGAGCATCCGATGAGTTTCACTCAGTTCCGCAAAATGCTTCAGTAGCTGACCTACGCGTTCGTTCCAAGACTTCCGTTCTAGCATGTGTTTGCGAACGAACTCATCTAGCTTTTGAACGTCTTTGACTGCGACGGTTTGATTGAAGACATCCATGGCTTTCGATCGGAACCGGACGGTTTTTTGGAACCAACCAAAGTACTCGGTGTAGCTGGTGGTCGATTTAAATCCACGATCTCGCAGTTGTTTGCTAAGCGAGGCGGATGATTGCAAGTCTCCAAGATCCTTAACGATTCCCTTCTCGCAATCAGCATAACCATAGACCTTCTCAACTCCGTTTTCTGCGTTGAGATAAAGGACTTGGCACAGCGTGAACACTTTTCCCGTTGCCGCGTTGGTAAAAGTAGCCAAGATCACGGTGTAATGATCGCGACCTGTGCGGTGGCTTTGCACTTGTGGCGAGTTCCCATCACCCATCGTGCGGTCAAAGGCTCCGCGAATGTAGCTCTTCTCGTCCCGCTCGTTCTTGGTCGCACCTGCGGCAACGTTATAGTTTCGTGTTTGAGGCCTTACTAGTAAAGTTAGCAGCGCATCCACTAAAGTCGATTTCCCAGAACCGTTCTCACCCACTAGCAGAGTTGTCTTGCCATTGGTTTGTACCGAAAAAACCGATCCGTCAAACGTTCCCCAATTGAACAGTTCGATCTTGGAAAGTCGGAACCCGGCCATTGGTGGCATCAAGCCTCCATCCAAGTTCTGTCCATCGGTTTGTTCGCTCATATCCATCTCTTTTACAGTGGTCGTGTCGCTCAAGATCCGATTTCTCCTTCGCTATGGTGCGCAACTTCGCTCAGGACGGATCCCTTAGACACATGCTCGGAGATAGTCGCACGCAGTCGTTCTAAATCATCTAATGGAAGCCTTGCTTTCAATATTCGTCTTACTTCCCACGACGGAGGGTCGCTTTCGAACTGTCGCACAAACTTGAGGTCTTCTAACTTTCGAAGCGATGCAACAAGCATTTTCGTAAGCCTTACTTCGTCGGTTTGCTCAGGGAAAAAAGCTTGCCATAGCACTAGCAAATCATGCTGAGCAATCACGCATCGTTCGTTCGAAAGGTCTTCTTCCTCGAACTGCCTCAATTCATCGCGAAGTAAGACCGATAGCAATGTCGCCTCAAAACCGAGCGGAACACGTCGAAAGAGCTTCGGGATCGTTCCTTGATCTGGTGACAAGTCATCCATATTATATTGTCGAAGATAAGCCATCCCGTCGCTCTCGTTAACGATTAGCGTTAATCCGATTTTGGCGAAATAGTCAGTCAGTGGAGAAATGGACCGAAGCAAAGCATTCCAGTTCTCTTCATTATCGTCGTGGTAGACAACACCTTGTAGTAGACGAACAGCAACACCACTCCACGGCTCTTGGCTGGTTTCGCTGGTGATCTCGCTGTTGATTTTTTCTGTTTCGTTTTCTGGATTGAACATTTCTATGATCACTACCTAAACACTATCGTGGCTTTTTGCTGTATTCCGAATGGGACTTACTCGCGATGATGGTAACTCGGGGTATTGTCACGCTGAGTGTCTTACGCGAACCGATTGTCTCGGGAAGGATGATGGATTCGGTAAGTGACGAATCAATCAAGTGGCCGTCATCGTGGGCAATTTGAATGTATCCCAGCACTTCGATGACTCCGTCGCTCAACGACTGCGAGTTTATCATTTCGTTGAGCATGGTCGCGAGCGTCCCACTGTTTCCGTTGCTTACCCACTGCCGAATGCTTTTCCGCAATTTCTTAAGATCTAAACGCTTAAGCTTTGAAAACGCAGTTGCGATCGCCTTGGCTTGCTCAAGGTTGTAGTGGTGCTGGTGAGCTGCTGGGGCTTGGAAAGATTGGGTTGGGCTCCAAAAGGTTCTCGAGAACGGCGAGTACATCTGAACTTCAGACTCAATGTCAATTTGAATCGTTTCTCGCAACTTCAGTGCATCGCTTTGTTCGTTCAATCGCAGCGCAGCATGCCGAATATCTTTCAGTACATTTGCTAGCCGAATTCTCTCCGCGGTCGCATCGACATCGAGCAGTCGACGAAGCGTAGATGAAAGTCGAGCAGTCGTGCGAATGACTTTGTCGGCTTCTGCCATTAATGAAGGAACCATTCGGCGAACGCGCGACAGCGATTCGTTTTGATCGGCCAATGCCGCCAGTCGCTGGAGCTCGCGAATCGATTTCATTAAAGATTCTTGCTGTGCGGGAGCGTACAGAAAGTTAACAAAGGCAAAGAAGCTGATCCCTTCATCCTGCATCTTGAGCATGTCCTCGCTGTCGAGAGCAAATCCAAGAATAGAGCCAGGTGTTCCAGTTCCTTGTGATTGGCGCTGTTGAACTTGACGAGCGATCACTTGAAATCGTTCTTCGACGGCTCGAAAATCGGATTGCAATCGAAGGAGTTGATCGACCGCGATTTGAAACTTTTCACGAATTTGGCTTTCGCGATAAACCTGGACTGACTTACCTGATTCAATTGCTTCAATCTGCGCATCGATTTCTTCGCGTTGTAGTTTCAGATACGCCAGTCGCTCCTGGGGATCTGCTGAGGCACCACGAACGATATCTTCGATGGTTTCAATGACCAACCGCAGACGACTCTCGGTGCCAACCAGTTCTCCTGTGCTTGAAAGGGCACCATCGACGAAACGGATTGCTTCCTCTGTGAAAGGGGTTAACTGGTACTGGGATTCATTGGAGCTTGCGGAACGGAAACGTTTCAACCAACCCGCGTCGGTCCACTTCGTTAGGTATCCATCGGGTGGGCCGCCTAGTATTGTCGGTTCGGTCTCGTGGACTTCCTCTTGAAACAGAGTAAGCCGACTTTTCAGTTCGGATTGTCCAATCGTGATCGATTCGCCTAACTTGAAGACACGATTCAAAAACTCGAGCACAAACGGTGCGAGGTCCGACCGAAGAAGCTTGGCTGTCGGCGAAGCATCGAAGAACGCCCGCAGGCTTTCCCGACGCATTGCGATGTAATAGGAAGTGGATGTCTCAGCCATAGTGCAACTATTGTACTTGGGCACAATGACAAGTTTGGTCCTTCGGTTCGATTTTGCCTGCGAATAACGAGGTTTTACGCATAAGATCAGGGATAACGCAGGTCCAAATTCATCCGCGTAAATCCGCGTTATTCGCGGGCAGTTACTCTAGTGTGTGCCAGTGAAGTGAGATATTGCCTTGGGTAGATCGTATTTTAAGCATCGGTTGAAAGAATGCGATTTGCCCGCGAATGGCGCTAATGGGCGCGAATAAATACAGGATTGAGATATCGCAGGGACTGCGAAGCTATCTAAGCCTTTTTATTCGCGTAAATCCGCGTCATTCGCGGGTGGTTTTCTTTTTACCGTCGCTCTTCACCTTGGCTTCAGGTTGCTTTCGTACAATGCGACAGCAGGGGCGGATCCCTCTCATCTTACTTTCGGAAAACATTGTCATGCTCAAACGAGTATTTCTTGCAATCAATGCCACGGCAGCGATTATCGTTTTGAACTTTTTTGCGGTGCTGGGCGACACTTCCTCTGCTATCGGACCAACAGAATCGGCTTCCGACCTCACCGCAATCGGTGGGTATTGGTATGTCAAAGGTGGTGACCAGCCCACTTACTTTTACAAGGATGGTGAGCGATTTCTCGACTTGTTCTCTTATCACAAGCAAGATTCCAATAAAGACGGAATTGCAAATCTGAAACTGAGTCATGACGCAGACTTTCTGATTATCGAAAGCCAAGGTTACCCGAACCATCCAACGGCTATCTTTCCGAATAGCGGCAACCCCAACACGATTCGCGTACAGAAATTCAACTTTCGGCTTCCGCTAGTTCCAAAAATGGCTGACACGATTACTCGACTCCCGATGGGGCCTGTCGGTATGGCTTTGAATGGAGTTGTCTTCTTCAATCCGTTCGAACAAGAAGGAATGAATGCCGTCGAAGGTTACACCGAAGTGTGGCTCGACTCCTGCTGTGGTCATCCTCAACAAACTGGTGTTTACCACTATCATAAGTATCCAAGTTGCGTGAAATCGCCTTTTTCAGACGATGGCAAACAGCACTCGCCGGTGATCGGTTTTGCGTTCGATGGCTTCCCAGTGTACGGTCCATATGAAGCAGACGGATTGATGGCCAAAGATGTTAAAGACGGTCAAGCTCTCGATGCTTGTAACGGTCACAAGGACGACGTGCGCGGATACCACTATCATGTCACCCCGGGAAAATTTCCCTACATCCTTGGCGGCTATGCGGGCGTGGTTGAACCGTCAAACAACCGAGGACTTCGACGAGCTGGCACAGGACCACTCATCGATAACACGCAAAGCGGTGAAAAGGGAAAACCAGTCATCGCGTCAGTGACACCAGGCAGCCTTACACGTGGCAGCACGCATACAGTGCGATTCGAATTGATTCCCGAGAATGCCAATCGACGAGGACTTCCCGAAAGCAATCCGACTTGGGCTCAAATTGGTCCCTACGAATCCACTAAGATCACTCGTGAAGGAAACACGGTCACGGCTGAGTTTGTGATCCCTGATGATGCTTCGTTGGGTGTCTGGTTAGATTGCCACTTGGAGTTTAAAGGAGCCGGCTTTGGTCCCAGTACCATTGCGATCAAACGAAATGATGTATTGCGTGTGATTGACAAGTGATACGGACGCTTCTCAGTAAATAACAAAAATAAATAAGAAACTAAATTGATAGCGCCGGGTTTGTGCTGGAGTTCAGGCTTTAGCCGCTTTGGACAAATCCAAGGTTCTTGGCGCCTAACGGCTGTACTCCAACGCTGTCGAACTAAGATCGCTTCATTTTCCTTAGGTAGCTCGAATGAAAAAAAGAATCTTCACAGTCATCCTTGCCTCAAGCGTGCTTGCTGCAGTCGCTGTTATGGTATTTCTTCCTCGAGGTAGAAGACCGCGAATGAACGGTGCTTCCGCGCGGCCTGCAATCGAAAGCGTCACAGCTAATCCTGATGTGATTGCAGACGTTGAGACATCACGCGAATCGATGATGCCTTTATCGAGTAAGGTCGAGCTTGTCAAAACCGATAACCCTTCTATTGAGGAGGCAACTTGGAATCGCTTTCGAGGCCCTAATGGTACCGGGGTGAGTCTTGATACAACCATTCCAACCGAGTGGAGTGATACGAAGAACTTGCGATGGAAAACAAAACTACCGGGGGCAGGAGCCTCTAGCCCG
>JAIYDQ010000223.1 GCA_027487375.1 Planctomycetaceae bacterium | reverse complement strand
GGCGTTATCGAATCTCTGAAAACCGGTGGAGGGCATCGGCGTATATCGATCGATTCGTTGATGGCATTTCTGGAGTCCACAAATCGGAAGGTGACTGACCCTGAGGCTATCGGGATGATACCCGGCTCCAAAATGGGACTGATAGCCAACTCGGCATCTCCAGGGGGAACTCGATCCTTTACCAAGGAAGAGCATGCGAAGCGACAATTATTCGAGAACGCATTAATCCGTGGAGACGAACGCGAATGTAGAAAAATTCTGATTAGCTGGTATTCGGCTCGTGAGACTTTTGCGGCGGTCGCGGACGAACTGATCGCTACGACGTTCCGAAACATCGGCGAGCTTTGGAAGAATGGGTCGATCGAGATTTTTCAAGAGCGACGTGGATGTGAGATAGTTTCTCGATTGGTTCAAGAGTTTCGGCGGCTCATACTTGAACCGCTCCCCACCTCACCGAAAGCGATTGGAGCATCTACCTCCGGCGATCACTATTCGATTCCAGGGCAATTGGTTGAAGTCTCTTTGCGTGAGGCGGGCTGGCAAGCGACTAACCTGGGCGCAAACTTGCCCTTCGAAACGATTCTTGAGGCGGTTCGTCACGAGCAACCGCGATTGGTGTGGATTAGTGTTTCCAATGTCGACGACGAAGAAAGCTTTATTACGCAGTTTAACCAATTCGCGGCGGATCTTCCTGAGTCGACGATATTCTTGGTCGGTGGACGAGTCCTCAATGAAAAGATGCGTCAGAGTCTTCGATATACAGCCTACTGCGATTCGATGCTGCACCTTAGCCAAGTGGCAGATGAACTTCGCTCAGAAAAAATGCAACTCGCTCGCTCCGGCTAATCAATCAGCTTATTTGCCGATACAAAACCTGCTGAATAGAGCGTCGAGAATGTCGTCCGTGTAGACTTCGCCTGCAACGCTACCGATAGCTTCAAGCGTGAGACGCAATTCCCCTGCAACAATTTCATCACCACCATGATCGAGCGCATGTCTCGCATTGGTTAATGCCCTCAAGGCTTCTTGCAAGGATGCTTGGCAACGAATGGCAGTCGCGCCGACCACCATAGAAGATTCCGCAGCTTCAGAGTCGTACCAATTAAAGATGGTTTCAGTCAATTCACGAAGGCCCACTGCATCACGGGAACTGGTTCGAAACACGCGTGTTGTTTCTGGTAGTTCAACCGTAGGCGATGGAAGGTTGCTTGATTCACACTTGGTCCAGACCAACCAAGTATCCGCGTGATCGCGACAAAGATTTAGATAAGAATTCATTTCTGTGCGAAGCCGTGAATCGTTCAGAGTCGAATCGACGCAATACAGGAGCAGTCGCGCGGCTTCACGCTGCGAGGCAGTCATCCCTTCAGCAAGATCATCGATATTGTTCGTGCTGGCGCGAAGAGTTGGATCTTTGGACGAGGCACCCGCGGCTCGCGCCGTCGGCTCAGGTTTTGTCAGGCCGGTTTCTCGCTCCGCTGCTGAGACTCCGGCCGTATCTACTAAGTCGATCGACCGACCGTTGAATTTCAGTTCCGTTTTTAGGTAGTCGCGAGTAGTACCGGCTTGACTGTGAACGATTGCGGTTGCGTTTCCGGTCAGCGCATTTAAAAGCGAACTTTTCCCCGCGTTTGGGCTGCCGGTAAGGACTACGCCGATCACTTCACGACTACTACCGCGTTGCGAAAGTTGATCGATTAAAACTTGAATTGCTATTTGTGCATCTTCAATCCTGGCTGCCACTTCCTCGACAGAAATGAACGAGATGTCTTCGTCAACGAAATCAAGGCCTGCTTCCAAATCCGCCAGAAGCTCAATAAGAGACGTCCGAACATTTCTCAGCGGCTGCGATAGCCCGCCAGCAAGTTGATTTAAGGCGACTTCAAACTGGCGATCATTGGTTGCGTTGATAGCTCCAAGGACGGCTTCGCATTGCGTCAAATCCATGCGACCAGAAAGGAACGCGCGAAGAGTAAACTCACCCGGTTCTGCGATTCTTGCACCATGAGTTGCCAATATGGAAAGGACGCGATTCAGCAGAATCTGATTGCCAACCATATGCAATTCAGCAGACGGTGCGCCGGTATAGCTGCGATGAGTCGGCCACAACCAAACGTCGACAACCAGATCACCGAACGGCTCGCCAAGCGGAAAAGAAACGGTCGATCGAGTCGCCTTTGTGGTGACAAACTGCGATGAAATCAACGATTGTAGAATTGCGACTGTGTCTGGACCGGAAATTCGAATTGCACCGCGAGTGGATGCTGCGGTGCCAGTTGCGATGGCACAGATTGTTGTTTGTGTGTCCCACCGCACTGCGAACTTCCTCGCTGGATTTGGTGCCCAAAAGTCATTGATGAAGTCATCGTAACAATTGGAATCCAATCACTAGATGATGCCGTGATGCGAAAGATAACGTTCCGCGTCGAGAGCTGCCATACAGCCGGTACCCGATGAGGTGATCGCTTGACGGTAGTTATCGTCTGACACATCTCCTGCAGAAAACACACCTTCAACACTGGTGTATGTTCTGAAAGATTCCTTCCAAACGATGTAGCCTTTATCCGTCAATTCCAATTGGCCCTTGAGGAAGTTTGTATTAGGAGTGTGCCCGATAGCGAGAAACATACCGGTGGCTTCAATATCGCGTATTGATTGGTCTTGAACGTTCCTGACGCGAACCGTGGTAAGTCCAGTCTTCTCGGTTCCGATGACTTCTTCTACTTGGCTAAACCATACCGGTTCAATTTTCTTGTTATCCAGCGCACGCTGCTGCATGATTTTGGATGCTCGCAACTCGCCACGACGGTGTACCAAGTAAACCTTCGAAGCATACTTCGATAGGTATGTTGCTTCTTCGACAGCCGAATCACCACCACCGACCACGACGATAGGTTTGTTTCGGAAACGTGGTAGAGCACCGTCACAAACCGCACAGGCACTCACGCCACGATTTTTGTAAGCCTGCTCACTTGGTAGCCCAAGGTAGTTCGCTTTGGCTCCGGTTGCCACGATCAGTGAATGCGTTTCATAGGTCCCATTTTCGCGAGTCGTTACAACGAAAGGCTTCTTTGACAAATCTACTGAGACCACATCGTCGGTAATGATTCGTGTACCAAAGTTCGAGGCCTGCTGTCGCATCAGTTCCATCAGCTCAGGGCCAGTTACTGCGTGGGGATGCTCGTCGATCGGTGGCATCATCTGAATTCGATCTTTGCTGATCGCTGTTTCCAAGAATCTCTTCAGATCGCCAGCTGGATAACCAGCGTAGTTTTCAACTTCGGTTGTTTGAGCAAGTTGGCCCAGGGGAAGCGTGCCTTGCATCCGGTTTTCTTCAGTGATCGCCCCTTCGAAAAGTAACGGCTGAATGTTAGCGCGGGCCGCATAAATCGCCGCCGACCAACCCGCAGGGCCACTTCCGATAATGATGCAATTTTCAACAGGCATAAAACGAGATTCACTTGAAAAAACAGGGAAAGTTGATCCATCGCAATGCGATTTGGGATTCGGATTGTACCTACCAGGCAAGTTTTCAGGAAGCTAGCTCAGCTACCAGCTCCAAAGACTAATTCCCGCCAAATCGCGAATGAAAACTTGATTTCCGGCCATCGCGATATGAGCCCAGCACTCTTGATCTGAGACTTCCTTCGTGTCAACAAGATCGAATTTCTCAGGATTCGCATTGATTAGGAAGAGCTTGCCGGTCTCGTCGAGAGCGAGGATTTGTTTGCCATTGGTAATCATACTCCAGTACTTTCCGTAAGGCCTTGTTCGCCATGTTTCTTCGCCTGTTTTGAGGTTGAAGCATGCTGCTCTTTGGTTTTTGAGATGCACGTAGAGATAGTCGCCAATCACTACGGGCGACGACATGTAGGCTTCGGCCTTGTTGCTCCACTTCTCGCTTACTGACCAAGCGCCGTCCGAGTTTCGAGTTGGAGCGAACAGTTGAGTCTTACCACCGTAGCTGCTAACGAACAGGCATTCATTCCAAATCGTCGGTGTCAAAATGTTCATTCCGCGAAACGCCTCCACATTTTGACTCCAAAGCGTTTTTCCCGTCTCCATTTCAATTCCGCAAAGCGCTTTGCGAGTTTGAACGACGAGCTGGCGCACGCCTTGAATCGTAGCGATGATTGGCGAACTGAAAGCACTACCATACATCGCATCAGAATCGACCAGGCTTCTCCAGATGGTCTCGCCGCTGGTGGCGTTCAAGCACAGCAGCCCGCCTCCGCTTTGAATGTAGATCCGATCCTCATCGAGTAACGGCGAACATACTTGCCCAAACCCGGGAAGCTCTGTGCCAAAACGCTTGGTAAAGTCAATGTCGAAGATCTTCTCACCCGAGCGTGCATCCAGGCAGACAAAAAAGTCTCTCATCCCACCTATGTAGACTTTAGAACCATCCGTAATCGGAGTGGAACGAATCCAGCTTCCGTTGCTAGCTGCAAAAAACGGAACCTTCATCGAACCTTCCCATTCGCTTGTCCAAACAGATTTACCTGTCTCCCGGTCTAGCGCGATGACTCTTTCCATTTTCGAATCTTTTGTTTCCGTCACGATTACCTTCTGATCGACGATAATCGGGCCAGAATAACTGCGATCCAACGGAACACTCCACTGCTTTTGGAAGTGTTCTGGTTGAAGGCTTTGGGGCCATGGAATCGGAGATGTTGTGGCGTCGCGATTGGGACCTCGCCAACCCGGCCAGGACTCAGCTGACGTTGCAATCTTGTCAGGCTCGGCAGCAATTGTGTTGGCTAGATTTAAGTCAAACCCATTCCAGAACCCAATGACGCAACCAACGTTAACCAAAAGCCGATTTCTTCCAAACATAAGCAGGCAAACTTTCAATGAATTAATGAGCGGATGTAGGTAGTTTAGCGAGCCAGGGAAGCTTTAGCAGATTATTTCGCAAATCTTCAAGGGAGCCAACGTTTCGGACAATATCGGTAGCCGACTCTTTTTTCTTATCGAGAGGGAGCTGAGTTCCCTCTCGCGCGAAAAGCTCCTGTTCGCTCCAACCCCGACGCTTCGCGTTTGCTATCCGAATTTCAAGCGGTGTTTCGACAAAGATGATTTTGTCGCAAAGCGACTCCCATCCGGCCTCGATTAAAAGTGGCACGTCCAGAATCAACATCGGCTTCGAGCGATCTTTTCGAAAGGCTTCGATCGCTTCCATGGCTTGTTGGCGGATAACAGGATGCAGAATCGCTTCGAGTTGCGTAAGTTGGTCGCTTGGACCAGAGAAGAAAACCTTTGCCAATTGCTTTCGATCGATAACTCCGTTCGCATCTAAGCAACTGCTTCCAAAAAGATCGACAATCTTCTCTCGAATGTCAGGTCGTCCGAGCAAGCGATGGCCCACAGCGTCGGCTGGAAAAACCGCCGCCCCTTTTTCCTCAAGCAATTTGGAAACTTCGCTTTTGCCCGAAGCGATTCCTCCGATTACGCCCACAATGATTCCAGGATTATCATCTTTCGGGGCGACGGACAGATTAGGTTCGGAGTCGCTTTGTCTGCTGGTTGAAATGTTAGACATTGCGGGCTAGGTGGTATGTGATGAACTCTGGAGTGGGTTTCAACGGTTTTTCCATCGAGTCCGGTGAAGCCTGTCGTATGAATCAGTCGAACCTTGATTGTAAGTCGATCCCCGATGGGTTTCCCATCGGCCACCCCTTAGGATCGACTTTTTATACACATATTTGCGGAGGGTGGTCATGGTGAGTTCAAAATTGAACAGACAGCATACAAACAATCGTTTCTTTGCAGTCGTTGCGGTCAGTTGGGCGGGTAGTGCTTGCTTAGCCATTGAACCACCATCGGCAGATTCGCAACTAATCAATTATTCCTTGGATCGCAAGGAAGGTGCGTTTTCGTCTGCTGGATTGATCCGATTCCTCGAGGACCAACCCCAAGCAGGTGGGTCGGAAGCGCCGGCTACTATCGAAGACGTCGCGACATCGACTCTGATCGCAGAGGAACAAAACAACCCCGCGCGGTTCTCGCAAGGTTCCCCAATCGATAGGCCGACTTTCGATGAACTTCAACGAATGTCCCAATCACCGTCCGATGAAGCGGTCAAAATTCCAATCACCTTAGCTCCGCTAGTAACACCCAACACGGTTGTTGCCGGAGTCGGAACGGGAGCCCTCCCTGAAGACATGGTCGCCGGAAGATTGCCCACGCCTATCGCCTTGCCAACCGGAACGACGCGGGCGAACCCACCACTTGCTGAAACGAAAGCTTGGGTACCTGGCGGCTTCTGCCATCAGCCTCTGTATTGGGAAAACCCGATGCTAGAGCGACACGGGCATCAAACGCATCCGATGCTTCAGCCTGCCATCTCCGGCGCGAGATTCTATGGAACGTTCCTCGTCTTGCCTTACTTGGCAACGCTCCGCGATCCCCTGGCCGACGTTCACACTTTAGGTGCCTATCGCCCCGGTTCACCCGCTCCTGCACTCCGATACCGCGCTCATTACGATTCGCGAGCCCTTCGGAATCAAATCATCATGTCAGGTGCAGCGACCGCTATCTCCGCTCCGTAATCACAATTTAGATAGTTGGCCAAGGCTCATCTATCTCCGTGGGTGAGTGCCGTGGTGTTTGCCCCAGGGCCGATCATTTATTCAAGTTGCGCAAATGAGCCGAAACGCGTCAGCGAGCGGTTTCGAGGAAACCGTGGGCTAACGCCCAACGGCTAATTCACCTTGCTTATAAAACTGACTAGCCCTAGTGTTTGCCCCGGATTTCTTGACTTGAGCCGTATTTCGACTAGACTTCATGGAGTGTCGTTAAGGCGGGTGCTTTGTACAGGGCATGAGACCCAAT
>JAIYDQ010000368.1 GCA_027487375.1 Planctomycetaceae bacterium | reverse complement strand
TGAAGTTGGGCTCACGCACGGAGTGAAGCCAGCGAACATTGTCGGTGCGATCGTCAACGAAGCAGGAATAGACAGTGCTTTAATCGGCGATATCAAGATCATGGATGATCACAGCATTGTTGATCTACCCAGCGGCATGCCACGCGATATCTTTCGAGTCCTCGGTCGAGCGTGGGTGATGGGTAAACAGCTTCGCATTTCGAAACTGTCGGACTTCTACAAGAACGGCCCTGAGAAGCCGAAATACAAGACGAAGGAAAAGTCAAAAGACAAGGACAGCGATAAAGAGATCGATAAGGAAAAATCGAAATCACCCGACAAGATAAAACACAAAGAGAAGGCCAAGGACAAAGACAAAGCTAAGGTTAAAACCGAAGAGCCCGAGTCCAAGCCCGCACGAAAGAAGCTCAAGAAAAACGACAGTGAGGCGCTATCATTAGAAGCAGAAGCCGCCGCTCTCGTCGACTCGGCCATTGGCCCGCAAGCCTAGCTCATAGCAGATGTCGTTAGACATCCGACGGTCTCAGATTTTATTGTTGTTTTTAACGACTTCTGAATTCCTACGAATTCAACTAACTCGAAGTCAAATCTGGACAAATTGCCAACCGCGATTCACTAGGCAATTCTTGAGTGGCTGTAGCTAGCCAGATTGTAGTAGGATAGGCTTCCAGCCTGTCAGTTTCGTTATCGACAGGCTGGAAGCCTATCCTACGACTGGTTGTCGTGCTCAATTATTAGCTACATCAAACTTAGAATCGATCTAACGAACAAAAAGGTATTCGTGATTCGTTCGCGAGATCCATGCGATCTTGAATCCTTCTTGCTTGAGTGATGCAACTGCTTGACGAGTTGCCTTGGCACCAATCGCGCTCATCCAATGATGAAATTCGACGAGTAGTTGATTAACTCCTGAGAGCCATTGGTTCTGAATTGCTTGGGCGATCACGTCGTACTCCATTCCTTCGATATCCATTTTGAGTACATCGCATTTTCCTCCGGTGGAAGACTGTAAGAAGTATCCAAGGGTGTTCGCGGGGGCGTCGAAGTAGGTGCCATGAGTATTACCTTCGCTGACCGCAGAAGCCGAAACCTGATCGGCAATCGCATCACCAGGGAAGAACAATCGGAGCGGTTTGTCGGAAGTGGAAAGAGCTGACGCCACAAAGTTAAACCTAGGATGCGTCATGTGCGAGCGAACCCATTGGATTGCTTTCGGAGTCGGGTCGAAACCAAACAATTGGCATCCATACTTTTCTAAGATCGACTCGTCGAAGGAGGTATCTTCGCCAAGTCCGAAGGAAAAAACGACTGAGTTTTGATCCAGAGAGTTTTCTAAGATTGCCCAACCACCATAGGAAGAGCCATGAAATTCCGTCTTTTCGCGGTACTTTGGCAAGTAAAACGGTTCGTGTCCAACAATTGCTTTGGCAAAAGTGAAGCGACGTAAAGCGCGGTACAGCATGGTTTAGCCTCGAAGAACGATCAACCCGGAAATTGACCGTCTGACTCTAAAGGAAAGTCTTAATCCGAATCAATGTTGATATTGGCGCATGCTTACTCGTTAAGGCGGTTTCCTGCTGCGACATGATTTCGTACGCGTCGTGTGATGCCGCTTGCGTGGTTGTTCCATTCGGTTCATGATATTACACCTTCGATCTTTCACTTTCTTAGAAGCACTTATTGGCGGCACTTCCCGAATGGCAAAGATTTCGTCGACTCCTTTAACGCAGTGGCATCGCTCTCAGAATGCGCGGATGGCGGATTTTGCTGGTTATGATATGCCGATCCAGTATTCGGGGATCGTTTCCGAACATATTGCGACAAGATCGGCAGCGGGACTTTTTGATATCTCGCACATGGGGCGGCTTCGATTCGAAGGTCCGCGAGCCGACCAACTTCTCGATCATGTGTTAACGCGGCGAGTTTTGGATATGAAGAACGGGCAGGTTCGCTACTCGTTGATCTGCAACGAAGAAGGTGGTGTGCTGGATGATGTGCTCGTTTCCTGCTTGGAAAGCCCGAGCGGTCGAGGCGAATATTTTTTGCTGGTTGTGAATGCATCGAATCGAGAAAAGATTGTTCGCTGGCTTCAACCGCATCTTGCCGACTTCCCAGACGTCACCATGACCGATGTAACCGATCAAACAGCGATGATCGCGATCCAGGGACCTAAGGCGATGGAGATTTGTAAACCGCTTTTCCAGTCGTCGATCGAAAATCTGGGTTACTACAAATCGCGTGTTACCCAGCAAATGGGAAAACCGACCATCATTTCGCGAACCGGATACACTGGCGAGGACGGTTTGGAGTTGATCGTCAAAGCGGAGGATGCGATGCGTGTTTGGGAAAACATTCTCCTTTCCGGTCGTAATCTTGGTGTTGTTCCGGTTGGGTTGGGAGCGCGTGACACCTTGCGGTTGGAAGCTGGAATGCCGCTTTACGGGCATGAGCTTGATGAGACTGTCAATCCGTATCAAGCGGAGCTTGGTTTTGCCGTCTCGCTTAAAGAGCGTAGCTTCATTGGAAGTGAAACACTGATAAACCAACAAGCAACCCCCTCAAAGTTGAAGCGAGTTGGGCTTTTGATTGAAGGGATGCGAGCCGCCAGACAAGGAGCTACCGTGCTTGATGCACAGTCTAATGTCATCGGCACAATCACCAGCGGGTCGCACTCCCCTACCCTCAACCGCCCAATTGCGATGGCTTATATTGATAGCTCCAAGTCGGCCGTCGGTTCGACAGTCGTCATCGACGTTCGAGGAGCCAAGGTCCAAGCCGAGATCTGTTCATATCCCTTTTACACTAGGAAGTCTACTTAGAAATGACGATCGACCCGAAAGCATTGCGTTACGCATCCACACATGAATGGGTTTCTGTTGATTCATCAGGGGTTGGTACCGTAGGGATCTCGGCATTCGCCGTAGAGGAACTCACGGACTTGGTGTTTATGGCATTACCGAAAGTCGGAGTGAAAGTCGTCGCCGGTGAAGAATTCGGAGAGGTGGAATCCGTGAAAGCGGTTAGTCCGCTCTACAGTCCAGTCTCAGGTGAAGTTGTCGAAGTCCATGCTTCTCTCCCCGACCAGCTTGAGATCCTGGGTACAGATCCCTACACGCAAGGTTGGATCATGAAGGTCAAACTTTCGGCCCCTTCCGAGCTTGATTCGCTCATGGATTTCGAAGCGTACGAAAAGCAGTGTTCTGGAAGTTAAACAGCGGCGCGAAGAATTCTTCGCGAGAATCGATTACCCAATGGTTGATATGGTCGGTGGAAAAGCGATTGTCTGGATCGATGGCCCAGAGAGTGGAGCATGGAATATGGCAATGGACCAAGCCATGGCTCTTCACGCTGCGGAACAAGATTGCATCATCCTTCGTATCTACCAATGGGCCTACCCTACCCTTTCATTAGGTTACTTTCAGTCTCATGAAGACCGGCTGGGCGTCCCAGGGCTTGAAGAAATCGATTGTGTTCGTCGGGAAACCGGTGGTGGGGCGATCGTTCATGATCAAGAGATAACCT
Source organism: Planctomycetaceae bacterium (assembly GCA_027487375.1). Lineage (GTDB taxonomy): Bacteria > Planctomycetota > Planctomycetia > Pirellulales > Pirellulaceae > JAIYDQ01. The sequence continues at coordinate 7,170 of JAIYDQ010000368.1, read as the reverse complement.
ATTCCATTGCAGTCCCAAGGCGATGGGAAGGTTCAATGCGTTTGGGGCTTCTTCAGGACTCCGAACAGGCAACCCCCACGGCTACGCTAAACAATGTTAAGAAATCCAATTTGGGACATTCCGAAACTCTCTATCGAGCAATTCATGACCGGGCAGTTCAGTGGTTGATGGGACTTGGTTTTGATGCAAAGACATTCTCCTCCTTACCTCTATCCGATGATGCTGAAGTAGGATTAGAGCGAGAGGCAAAAGGTTCCGAGTTGAATCCAAAGTCGTTTTTGTGCTTCGATCGCCGTTCAAGTGTCGATATCGTGGTAGGAAGTGTGGGAAAGAATCAAAAGGTGCTCGGGAGTGCCCAGCGGCGAACCACCGGTGCTTTGCTTCAACACGGAAGTCTACTTCTCAGCCAATCGGTAGCTGCTCGGCATCTGACTGGTCTGAATGCTTTCCGACTGAAAGAATCTACTTTCGAAGGCAACCAATCATCATCGAAAATTAACGCAAAAAAATGGAGTTGGGCTATCGATTTTTGCAGCGTTTTACAGGATAGTGTGGACAGCATTTGGAGTTGTGATTGGCAATTCGAAGAGCAAAACGCATCGGTAAATCAGCTCGCGAGAGCAATTTGCGATGAGAAATTCGGAACCGATGAATGGACGTTTCGAAGATCAACCAGGCAGAATTCCGCTTAACAATGGTCGTTAGCAAGCCCTTGTGGGATTCGGAGTGTGGTCCGTAGTCCTCCCGTATTGGGATGATAATTGCTGCGAAATTCGCCTTAGAAAAAGATTGGGCTTGAAATTGCAAGCTCGCGTGCCGATCATATAGTGATGGGACAAATGCGAAGAATCAAATAGGGGCATACCGACGGACCCTATTAAGGCACCAAACTTTTTTGGATGCCCGAAAGATTTTGCGAATCAAAGGATTACTGGGATGCAAGTGCGATTAAAAGTAATGGATGGAGCGCATGCAGGCAAAGAGATCGTTGTAAAGGACGAAAAATTCTTTATCGGGAGAAGTGAGTCCTGCCAGCTGCGACCTAAGAGTGAATCCATCAGCCGAAAGCACTGCGCCATCGTTCAAAAAGACGGGCGTGTTCTCGTTGCCGACTTGAAGAGTCGTAATGGCACCTACATTAACGGCGTGCTTCTCGAACCTGAGCGTGCAAAGATCGTAAAGGCCGGTGACCTTTTAAAAGTCGGGCAATTAGAGTTTCAGCTCATCATCGAGGTTGGACTCGGCGGAGCGAAACGTCCAGAAGTCCATTCCGTACAAGAGGCAATCTCGCGCGTCGCCGAGAGTGGTGCGACTTCGAAGACAGTTGATTCTGGTACAGGCGTTTTAGACATCGACTCATGGCTAAGTGAGCCAGACCAGTTTGATCGTTCCGGTCAACGATCTCCCGAGCCCGAAACGCAACTTGTCACAACCAATTTGGATGATACTTCGCGTATCGATCTTTCTTCGCAAGACAGTAAAGTCTCTGAACCAGACTCGAAGAATGATGCCGATGACTCAGCGTCCGCAGCGGGTACTCCACGGCGTGCGGACAAGAAGAGTCCAATGAAACTACCGAAGCATCACCAAACGCTCGCTACGAAGAATTCAAAGGACGCAGCCACCGACGCTTTGAAAAAGTACTTTGGTGGACGTTAACTAACGAGGAGTCTTTGTGGCATTGTGCGAATGGTCCTTGTTGGGATCCGATTCAATGATCGTCAATAGACTCTCATCTTGTAATTTGAAACGGCAGTTCACGCCCTCGCTGTTCAATATACTCTTTGGTTCGTTTCTCCTCCTAAACCTGACGAGCTACCTTATAGGCCAAGAGGTCATGCTACCTCTTAAAAACGGCATGACGATTGGTCCAGGACTCATCGGGCAAACCTCGCAGGTCGATCAGAACACTCCTTCTTCAATTCAAATTGATGCCGCTGCTGCGAAGCCAATCGTAGTGATGGATGACGGACTCCGATTCACCTTTGTCAATCAAAACAAGGTGCTCAATCCGGCACCTCGACCGATCGCTCTACAGAAGATTACGACTGGAAACGCATCCGAAAAGGCGATCGGGAACCACGCTCGGATTGCGGCTGTTTCTGCGGCTCTTACCGTTACCGAGTTTGATATATTCGGCAGACGACTTTACTCGTTACTTACGCCGAAAGGTCGTGAGGACGTGCTGCAAGGGATTACAGAGATCTCGCCTCTTTACGTTCGCGTTGAGGGCATGAGCGCGATTAACAGTTACATATGGGATATGCGATTAGGGCTGAACGCGGTTCCGCCAGCGAGATTACGCGAGATACTACTTAACAATATCGACCGCAGCCAACCGCAAGCATGGTTAGACGTGGTGACTTTGTATCAACAAGCACAGCGTTACCGTGAAGCACGCGAGGTGTTAACACTTGCAATCCAACAGCACCCCGAGCTCGACAATCAGAAGTCACAAATCAAGCAGCTTGATCAATTGAACGCTCAGTTGATGCTCGACGAAACGAAACAGCGGTTAGCGGCGGGGCAACCGATGCTCGCTGAAGCGATCTTGAATAGCTTCGAAAAGGAAAGACTTGCGACCGAGACTCAACTGACAATTGAACGACGGTTGGGTGAAATTTTGACATCCAAGAGCGAAGTTGTAAGTGCGATTGATTGGATTAAGAAAGATGTTGCGGCGCTGCCAACTCCAGAGTTGCGAGATCAGGTAGCGCCGATTGTTGACGAAGTTTATAAAAAACTTACTCCAAACAGTCGCCCTCGGTTGGCTGACTATCTACGGCTTCGCGATGACAAATCGCTTACTCCGGACCAATGCGTAGCAATGGCGATAGGTGGTTGGCTGATGGGAAGTGGTGAGGCAGAGAAGAATCTGTCTGTCGCAGTCTCTGCATGGCAAGCGAGAGACCTGGTGCAGGAGTATCTTGCGTCTCCTAACCAAGGCGAAAGAGAAAGTATTCGCGATCGTTTGGCGAATATGGAAGCTGGTGTGCCAAGATACGTGTCACGGCTCATCTCCCAGATGTCCCCTCCCCTGCCCTTCCCTGAGCCGGATCCGAGTGTCCCGCCACTTCCGAAAGGACGTCATTACGTCGAAATCGATAATGTGAACCCGCCAGATGTGATACCCACGAAGTACTGGATTCAGCTGCCTCCTGAATATGACCCCAATCGACAGTACCCTTGTATCGTCTCTCTTCACGGACAGTTTGTCGGTGCAAGGAAGCAACTTGAGTGGTGGGTAGGTGAATACAACGAAACATTTGGAATGTGCTTGGGTGAAGCCTCGCGGCACGGGTTCATTGTGATCACTCCCGAGTGGGCTAAGCCCAAGCAACCCTATTACGGATACACAGAGTCAGAGCACGCTCGGATCTTTCGTTGCTTGAGAGATGCAATGCGAAGGTCGAGTATCGATGTCGACCGTGTTTTTATAAGCGGACATCATATGGGAGGTGATGCGGCGTGGGATCTTGCTCTTGCGCATCCCGACTTGTGGGCCGGCATGATCGCGGTTGGGGCAGACTGCGACAAGTATCCGACTCAGTATACAGCGAACGCTCGTTACATCCCGCTCTACTTTGTCTTTGGCCAGCTCGATGGAGCGCCTCCGCCACTGCGTCGAAACGGCGAACGATTAGACGATTTTTTAAAGACCTCGCGCTATGATTGCTTACTGACGGTTTATCAAGGAAGAGGTCGCGACCATTTCCAGGAAGAACTGCCGCGGATTATGGAATGGATGAACTTGTCCAGTCATCGACGCGGGCCACCTCCGGCGGAATTTGATATCGGGTCGTCTCGAGCGTCTGATCGCTTCTATTGGTGGCTGGAAAGCGATCCGCTAACCTCCGAGAAGATCGTCAATCCAATTCTCTTTAAGCCTGGCAAAACGGAAATCAAAGCACAAAAAATGAGCGCTGCAGATAATGGCTATCGAATCAACAATCTTGCAGCAAAGGGAGCAACTATTTGGATGAGCCCCACTGAGGTCGACTTTGGAAAACGAATTTCAATCTATTTTAAAGGCGAGAAAAAGACTTTTGATGTCCAGCCGAGTCTCGAGACCTTGCTAGAAGACGTGAGAACTCGAGCAGATCGAAAGCATCCCTATTGGGCCAAAGTTCATGTGGATGACAAGTAAGAGCCTCCTTTATCAAGCATGTTCAACTCTCGGTTTCGATCGCTGCGGTGAACTCACGGCATCTTAGAATGATCCCTGCCACGATCAAGTAACCAGCCGTCATACCCAGCAACACTCCCACGTGCCACGCTGAGGATTCGTCACCAAAGTATGACAGGAATACTGGATTACGTTCTGCGAGTGCCTTGTCGAAATCCATCCATCGGATCAGTAGGCATCTCAATCGGTACTGCACGGTGAGCATGTTGACCGCCGCAGGTATCAGCGCAAAAGCAACCTCGAAGATTATCGTGTAGATGATGCCAGCGACCATACATTTCTTCGGAGCGATAACGCCAATCAACAAGAACAATGCCGAGTAGGCAAGGCAAGACAGCAAGACCAATCCGCTATGCACAGCAATCAAGTGTCCGCGGTCTTCGGCATTAAACACAAACACCGACAAGGTCGCGGATACCAATCCAACCGGAACAGCCCAGCTCACGGCGACTAGATACTTTCCGATGAGCACCGCAATCGGACCGTAGGGGCGTACCGCCAGATAAACCCAGCTTCGGCCTTCTAGCTCTGACGAAAGAACTGGAGTTGCCCACAGGAATACGCTCATCATGCATACGACGCATGCACACAGAATAAAAATGAGGATTGAAACTACTTCAACACGCGGTTCATTCCTCGCCGCCATGTTTACAAGAAACAAGAGTCCCGGTGGAAATGCCATCAGCGAAAGCATCCACGCCAACCTCGAAATAGTAAACGCACGCCTCCACTCGAACCAAACTACGGGTGGAATTCGTTGGATAGTTCCAATCAGCAAGTTGAAGGCTGCGTTTCCTGCTGGACGTGGTGAGTCGACAACACTCATACAGAGCCTCGATGAATTTTCATAAGTGAGTTAAACACGTTTTGCAACGAATCATCGACGGCATGAAGTTCGGAAACAACGTACTCGCCTTCGGTGACGGCTTTGCCTAGGAAACGTCCAAGCTGCGCTGATAACGCAGTCGATACAGAAAGGTCTTCCGCGCCGATGAGCTTGACTGCATCGGCAAGTCCGGATCGTAAGAGGTCCGCAGCCAGTTCACGTGGTTTATTCACCCTTATACGAACCTCCGATGGCACATCAGCGAGAAGTTCATTCATGTCATCGGTAGACCCTGAAGCCAATAATCGCCCACTACCAAGCAGCAGGAACGATCGCGTTAAGGACTCGATCTCGTGCAGCACGTGGCTGGCAATGATGAGGCTTCTTCCTTCAGAAATCCAACCCTCAAGAAGGCAAGTCATCGAATGCCGGGCTATCGGGTCCAGACCGCTAAACGGTTCGTCTAGAATCAACAGCTCCGGATCGTGAGCGATTGCTTGAGCGAGTCGTGTACGTTGCCTCATACCACGCGAGTAAGTGGAAATGTTCCGATGCATGTGTTCTGCGAGATCGACTCGTTCGAGTGCTTGAAGAGCCAAACCGGATGCTTCATGTGCGTTGAAGCCTTGAAGACGTGTTAGATACGTTACCCATTCCAACGCGGAAACATCGGCGTACATTCCCTCGGTACTTGGTAAGTAACCGATTCGTCTTAACAAATTGGGATTTGATCGTGAGACCATCCCAAGGACTCGAACCGAACCAATCGTCGGAGACAATTGCCCCGTAATCAAATTGAGAAGCGTTGTCTTTCCTGCTCCATTGGGACCGAGTAATCCGTGCGCTCCCGCCGCCAGTGAAAGCGTAACATCGTTCACGCCAATCACCGTTCCATACAATCGAGTAACGTTTTGAAGTTCTAAAAGCATTCCTGTTTCACCCCTAAACATACATGGGTGCTGCAACACGCCGGAACAAGATGACGAGCGACACAATCGAAGCCGCTCCCAGCAGCAAAAATGCGGGAAGAATCATCGATTCGTCTACCGTGAATCCAAAGATATAAGCTTGAGCAATACCAAGAACTTGATAGGGAGACATTAACAGTCGCCATCCAGGTTCGAAAACGCTTCCGTCTTGTGTCGCTTCGAAAGTAGGAATTGCAATAAGTGACGAATAGGTGACATGCCCAACGATCCACATTGCAAACCACGCAAATCCGGCATAACGACTTTCAAGGGTCAACGATGAAAATGCAAGTGCAACGAGTGTCGTTGGAACGATTAAGCAAGCAGCACCTACCAAAATGCGAATCGGTAGATCCCAGGTTGATAGCACCACTGTGAGTGACGGCGACAGAAAGACTCCAACAACGTATAGCAGTAGAGCGGGCAATGCAGATATGCATAACAAAAAGAAACCCACAGCTCCGAATTTTCCGACTATGTATTCTAAGCGAGTTATTGGCCGAGCAAAGTAAATGAGATAGGCCCGAGTCCTCAGGTCCTGCGAGATCAATGGCGGAGCAACAATACCCACGACTAATACCATCAAGATCGATTGCGGGTAACGCATAAATGTAAGCAGCATGAAGGACCAGACTTCATGACGTATTGCATCGTACTGTTCCGGGGTCGGGTCTTTGGCAGGTGCCATCCAGAGGTTGCGTGGAAACCGGCGACGACCCTGTTGAACGTTTTCTCCCAAATCGACACCGAGTTCTTTTGCTGCGATTGATTCACGAAGAATAGAAGCTTGAGGCATGCTCAGCGCGAAGCGGGAGAACATTTGCCAAGTGCCAGGCTCACGAGTCGATTGTTCGAATAAGAAAAACGGGACCCCGAAGAACAGGAGCGGAAAGAGAACTGCGAACAAAAGTCGCTTTAGCTGTTTTGATTTACTTGCCCTTTTGATCTCCATCGAAGCGATGGTTGTCCATCGAGTCCACCATTGCACACGAGGGCCGCTCCAACTGCGGTAGGTTGCATTATGAATCGGCATGATTAGTTCCCCGCGGCATCGCTTGGACTGCTTCTAAAAAAATAGTCTCCATCGAATTCCTTGCTGGCAACATGGAGCGAATGACAACATCGTGTTCGGCTGCGGTTTGCCAAATAAGTCGGATATCGTCGTCCGTGTTTCCTTGCACATTTAAGAC
>JAIYDQ010000116.1 GCA_027487375.1 Planctomycetaceae bacterium | reverse complement strand
CACCAATACCGGTTTCGCTGAATTCACAAGTATCGAAGTATCTTCAGTTGATCGTTGAGAACAAACTTGAAGACCGGCCTTCTGAACTCTGAGCCGATAACGTTAGTTTTAAAGTTGCGTTATTTGGCATTCGAGACGCTAGATACTTCGGTTTTTCGTACTCGTACTCAGTCGTAGACGGTACTCGTGCTCGAATCCGGTGGTTCGAGATCGAGTACGAGCACGATTGTTTGATCCTGCTAAAGCTGGACCGATTGTTTCTGTGACCAACTCGAACGGCATACCGAGACCTACAATTTCATCAGCCGGTCACTAATGGTCCTTGAACTTGATATACTTTTGTTTGAGGTCAATCAGCACTGAGTACACTCCCATGGAAGGATTTTTATAATGAGCCTTTTCGCGCGACCGCTTCCGCATTGGATTGCAATAATCGTATTTTTTGCTTCCGCACAACTCGTTGCGGCTCAGTCGCAAGAGGAAGCAATTGTTCAAGCGGCAGCTAGTATTCTCCAGGAAACGATGGCATCGCCACTGAATGCGATTCCGCAATCGATGCTAGCTGATTCACATGGCGTCGCAATCATTCCTAACGTCCTCAAGGCTGGCTTCATCGTTGGGGCAAGGCATGGACGTGGTTTGCTTTTTGTGCGGGAGGCCAACGGGAATTGGCATGCTCCTGTTTTCATTTCCTTGACAGGTGGCAACATCGGCTGGCAAGTTGGTGTTCAATCTTCGGATATCGTTTTGGTTTTTCGCACGCCGCGAAGTGTCCAGGGAATCCTATCGGGTCGACTAACCATTGGAGCTGATGTCGCTGCAGCTGCTGGTCCAGTAGGCCGACAGGGGGCGGTCGCTACTGACGGGCAACTTCAAGCAGAAATCTTTTCTTACTCTCGAAGCCGAGGTTTGTTTGCTGGAGTTTCGATCGACGGATCAGTTCTTCGTATCGACCAACTTGCGACAGGTGCTTTTTATCGAAGTCCAGGCCCTAATCAACCAGTCGTAGTCCCTCCGTCTGCGCTTCAGTTAACCCAAGCAATCGCTCGTTACACCGGGACCGCGGCAGCCGTAGCGAACGCCGCCACGCAGAACACCAGTATCGTCCAGCAGAATCGAACTAACGAGTCGGATGTGCTGCGGGCCCAATTGGTTCAGATTGCACCGGAGTTGTTTGATTTGGTGTCTCCTGAATGGAGCAATTTTTTGGCGTTACCGTCGTCCCTTTATTTGTCGACCGAACACCCGACAGCCGAGTCGCTGCAGATCACGATCGATCGATTCAATACGGTCGCATCGGACCCGAAGTTTGTCCAGCTTGCCGGTAGACCCGAATTTCAATCAGTTCACGCCTTGCTGAAGCACTATCGGCAATCACTCTCGGCCAGCTCGTCCACGCTCCAGCTGCCGCCCCCACCACCTATTGTCGAGATTTTGCCTTAACTTTCGTCACAGTTCGATTTAGGGGTAGCGGAATTCGTAAGAATTCCGAAATCGTTTGAAGTAAGAAATCGGCGGTCTTCAGATGTCTTATGACATCTGCTACGCGCCTGAGCCGAAATTCGCCTTGTAAATTCCGATGGGTAGGGGAAAATAAGTGCGAGTCTGACCATTGTTTTTCTTGGTTTTTGACACTCCTAGATATCCAAGGCGAACCCAATGACGATCGATCCGACTGTTTCAACCAAGCGACTTTATATCGAAACAGTTGGCTGCCAGATGAATGTACTGGACAGCGAAATGGTCGTTGCTTCCCTTCGCAAGGACGGCTACGCGATCACCAACGATCCCAAAGAAGCCGATACGATTCTGTTCAACACCTGCAGCGTTCGCGAGCATGCTGAAGAAAAGGCATATCACAACCTTTTTCATCTCAAGCAACTCAAGCTACAGCATCCTGACAAAATCATCGGTGTCATGGGATGTATGGCTCAGAAAGATCAGAAGGCAATCTTCGACCGAGTGCCCTATGTGGACTTAGTAGTTGGCCCCGGCCAATTGCAACAAATCCCAAGCCTTCTGAAAAAGATCTCCGCAGGTGAAGGGCAACAAATGGCTGTTAGCTTGGACCGCAAAGAAGGGACCGCCGAAGATATTAGACGAAGCCATGAAACTTTTGATCCGCTGCGTGACCCCGAGATGCGACCATCACCGGGACAAGCTTATATTCGTATTCAAATCGGTTGCGACAAGTTCTGCACATACTGTATCGTGCCTTTAACGCGTGGCCCCGAACAAGGTCGATCGCCAGCTCACATCATCGCCGAAGCGAAGGTGCTTGCAGATCAAGGTTGCAAAGAGATTACGCTTCTGGGGCAAACGGTGAACTCGTATCGTTATCGTGACGCAGGAAAGACCACGCGTCTCTGCGATCTTTTAGTGGAATTAAATGAGATCGACGGTATCGAACGCATTAAGTTCGTTACAAACTATCCAAAAGATATGACTCGTGATCTCTTGGAAGCAGTCCGTGACCTTCCAAAGTGCTCGCGATACTTTCACGTTCCAGCACAGAGCGGAAGCGATTCAGTACTGAAACGAATGAAGCGAGGCTACACGACGGGCGACTACTACGAGATGATGGATCGCATTCTTGAGATCATCCCGGATGCGACTGTAGCCAGTGATTTCATCGTTGGGTTTTGCGGCGAAACCGAAGAGGAGTTTCAAGGCACGATGGAACTGGTTCGCCGATGTCGATTCAAGAATAGCTTTATCTTTCAATACAGCGAGCGGACCGGAACAAAGGGGGCAGAGATCTACGCGGATGATGTTCCTGAAGAAGTCAAAAAGCGTCGCAACCATGATCTCCTGGAAGTTCAAAATGCAATTTGCTTGGAAGACAACCTCCCATTCCTAGGTCGAACCGTAGAAGTTTTGGTTGAAGGCCCCAGCAAATGGTCCCTTCGAAAACATCAAGAAGGTCCTGTCATTCAAATGACCGGTCGGACTCGTTGCGATCGCATTGTCGTCTGGGATGGTAACCCGCGGCAAATAGGACAGCTGCTCAATGTTCACGTCGATGATGTTTCGGCATTTACTCTGTTAGGAAGCGTCGAAACATTCGAGGTCACTCCAGATGTATTCCCGCTTTCACTGAGTTCCTCACGTCGGTGATCAGTCGTTGATTTCGCCTTGATTTCCTGATGCAATTTATTCTTTATTTTCTAGGTGATTAACATGCTGAACTCCATGCTCCGTCAAAACTTATTGAGCCTATTAACGCTAACAGTCGTCGCTCTTTTTGTTGATCCTTCTTCAAAAGGATTTGCAATCGATTGGCCTCAATGGAATGGCAGCAAGTCGAAAGGTCGCTACGAAGAAACCGGCGTGAGTAGCCAGATCCGTAAGGAAGGAATAAAAAAGCGATGGTCCGCAGAAGT
>JAIYDQ010000499.1 GCA_027487375.1 Planctomycetaceae bacterium | reverse complement strand
TACTTCCAGCAGAACCGATGGCAGTTCGTGCAACGGACGCAGGTGGAGAACTCAGCTGACAGCAAATCCGGAACGGACTTCACCACATGGAGCTTGCCTCAGATCCTGCGCGAGATCGATTCGCAGTTCGACCGTGCACTCGAAAATCGTGAGACGCTGCAATCAACATCGACGGCTCAATACCGCAAGCTTCTCGATCAAGGGAACGCTCCAGACGCGTTTCGACCAACAATGTTCGATGTGATCGCTCATAACGCACTCGAGTTCTATTCGGCTGGTGAACAGGGGGCGGCGAAAGTTCAAGATGCATTTGACTTGAACGCAGACGGGCCTGTGTTTGGATCGCGCGAGGATTTTATCGCTTGGAAGCCAACAACAACCGATACCGATTCACTCCTGTTGCGAGCGGTCGAGCTCTATCAAGAGCTGATCCGATTCCATCTGGAAGATAAGGACCCATCGGCATTATTGGATGCGGACTTGTTGCGGATTGAGTTCGCAAACAATCACGCTAACGGTGACGAAAAGGACGAGCGATATAAAAACGCTCTCAAACAATTCGAACAAGCAAACGCAAGGCATGCAATCTCCACACGAGCCCTTCATAGCCTTGCCGCACAAATCAAATCCGAAGGTGCTTTCACCGAAGCACACAAGATTGCAAAAGAGGGATTGAATCGATTTCCTGAGAGTGTTGGTGCGAATCGTTGCTACAACTTGATCCAAGAAATCGAAGCTCCCTCTGCGACGGTGACCACCGAACGCGTTTGGTCCGATCCATGGCCGACAATCGATGTTCGCTACCGCAATACATCGAAAGTGTACTTGCGAATCGTCCGTTTCGACTTTGAATCATTCATACGTCGTGAGAATTGGAATCCGGGTTACTTTGACTACAACGATCGACGTGCAATCCTTGGACAAACTCCGGTCAAGAGCTGGTCAATCGACTTACCAAAAACCGATGACTTCCAAGAGCGAGTCGAAAAGGTGACTGTTCCCAAGGATATTCCGCTTGGAAGTTACGTGTTGATCGCGTCGAGTGATCCTCAGTTTTTGGACAAAGAGCAACAACTGAGCTTGAACGAAATCTGGGTGAGCAAGCTCGCGCTGGTGATGCGAACGGATCAGCAAAGCGGCCACATCGAAGGTTTCGTTGTCGATTCCAAATCGGGCGAGCCAATCGCCGGAGCACAAGTCGCAGGTTGGCAACGAGGTGATCGCAATCAAGTTGTCGTCGTGGCTCCTGTGAAGTCGGACAAGAATGGTATGTTTCGCTTCCCTCCTGCAACGCGACGAGGTCTTTATCTCCTTGCGTCACATCAAGGTGACAAACTTTCTTCGGCCTACTCGCTGGATCTTTATGTCGGAAATAACGAGCAACCGCCCCTTCGACAAACGCAATTCTTTACCGATCGCGCCATCTATCGACCGGGTCAAACGATTCAATACAAAGGGATCTGCATTCAATTCGATCATGAGAAAGACACCTATGGCGTACTCGCAAACCACGCCGTTTCGATCCTCTTTTCGGATGCGAATGGAAAAGAGATTGAACGACAACAACATAAAACGAACGCCTTCGGTAGCTTCAGCGGAAGTGTCACTGCGCCGCGTGATCGATTGATGGGTGCGATGTACTTGCGAGTCGAAGGGAACCCGCCGGGACAAACATCGATCCGTGTCGAAGAATACAAGCGACCCAAGTTTCGCGTCGAATTGGACTCACCCAAAGTTGCGTCTAAGCTAGGCGATTCCGTAACCGCTCCAGGTAAAGCGACGGCTTATACCGGAGTCGCGATCAACGATGCCAAAGTGAGTTGGCGAGTCGTTCGCGAAGTCCGCTATCCGATCTGGTGGGCGTGGCGATGTTGGTGGGCACCTCCACAACCAGGCCAAAGCCAAGAAATTGCTCACGGAGAATCGGTAACAAAAGCAGACGGTTCCTTTGAAGTCACTTTCGTTGCGAAGCCTGACACATCGGTAAGCATCGAAAGCGAACCGACCTTTGAATACAAAATTTACGCCGATGTTACCGACACAACCGGTGAGACTCGATCAGACGACCACGTCATCAAGCTCGGTTATACAACTCTGACCGCAAGCATGACTGCCGCATCGTGGTTGACAACGCAATCGCCGACTGCAATTTCGGTTTTAACAACGACTCTTGATGGCGATGGCCAAGCAGCAACTGGTACTGTGCGAGTCTACGCGCTTCGAGAACCAGATCGAATCGTGAGGCCAAGCTTGGCAAACGAAAATCAACCCTGGAACCGTTTTTCAGGTATGCCCGGAAGTGATGATGAATCTGTTAGCAAATCTAGCATTACATCTGATCCCAACTCATGGCCGCTCGGTGAAGTCGTCGCCGAGCAAGCATTCACGACCAATGGCGCGGGGAAAGCAACTGCTGAATTTGCTTTGAAAGCCGGGCTCTATCGTGCCGTACTTGAGACGCGTGATACGTTTGGCAAAGAAGTCAAAGCAATTCTTCCGCTTCATGTTTTGAATCTCGAAGCGAACAAGCCGAAAGTAAATTTGGCGGAGTTCCTTGCGATGAAATCCAACTCGATCGAACCC
>JAIYDQ010000498.1 GCA_027487375.1 Planctomycetaceae bacterium | reverse complement strand
CGACGATTTACCCCAAAGACTTACGATCGCTCGTTGTTTGTCGGGAGTCACGACGACTTCGAAGGGAAAGCTCCCTACTGGCAGTTTGGCGGTTCCCTTTCGCATGGAAGAATCGATTTCGATCTTCGCAACTTCATCAGCGAACATACCGCATACCAACAGTTGCTTATGGTTATCAATCTCGGCTAATCCCGAAACTACAAACTTCTCTTTTACTTTGACAACTTGAATCTTCTTGTCGAGCGTCAAGTAACCGTCGCGATGGCTGAAGACATAAACACACTCGTCTTCGGCACCGCTTGCGTAGAGATGATTACCGTCCTCCGAGAAGCGAAGCCCCTGAAAGGTTTGGTTCAGCACGACCGAACTGACCACTCGCCGATCGGGAATTGAAACCACTCGCACCTCATGAGTGCCCCAGCCGCTGTGGAGAACAGCAGCAAATTTTCCATCAGGTGACACTTCCATGTGGCTTGGGAAATCGCCAAGCTCGACTTGCATCCCAGCAGGCCGCAACGACCATCCGTTCGGGAGCAAGGTCTGTCCGTTTCGCTGTAGACCTGGAATTCGAACCGGCGAGCTCGGGGGAGTCGCTTCCTGGCAAAATGAAGGAGGGAGAGATGCTGAAAAACCGAAAGCAAGAATAACTATCGTTAAGCAAACATGAATAAAACGAAACAATTGGTGCATCTTCGTTCCTACCAAAACAGCGCAGTAAATCTGAAATCAGTCTCGAGAATGACTTACTACCAGTTGTAGCCCAAAAGAAGTTTCAGGCGAGCGTGTATGAGAAAATATCACGCACAATTCACGGAAGACTGCGACTCCGAGAGAGGAGCTAAATGAGCGACACCTCAATGCCGAATCGACGCTCAATCAGAGGCGTCGACTGAATAGATTTGTATCTGCGTAATTTGGCTCTGGAGGTTCGAAATTGAAAAAGTCGAACCCTTAGAAGTCAAACACAAAGATTAAACACGTCGTTCGCGGAGACGAACCGACTTGCCGCTTCGTTCGCGGAGGAAGTAAAGCTTGGCTCGTCGGACAACGCTGCGTCGCTTGACTTCGATTTTGTCGATACGCGGCGAGTTGACGGGGAACTTTCGTTCTACGCCTTCACCGGCAACAATTCGGCGAACTACAAACATTTCGCGGGTGCCGCTGCCGCTGCGAGCGATAACAACGCCAGAGAAAATCTGGATTCGCTCTTTGGTACCTTCCAAGATCCGAGTGTGAACGTCAACCGTATCACCGACTTCAAAGACAGTGACGTCCTTTTTCAAGGAGGACTCTTCAACCATTTTCAGAATTTGCTGACTCATGATTTTCTCAATTGTACCCGGATGGCGTACTCAAAAACTCGATTACAAAAATTGTTAATACCGCGAGTAACTCAAATCAGTCGAGCACTCTATCTACTTAGTAAAACCCCAGCTAAATGGAGTATTACTTCAATTCAATAAACTTACTGCGTCATTAAAGAACTGCATTCACTCTGAAACACTCATCGTCGGCCGACGGTGCGTTCTTCAATGCCAATTCTCTTTCGATTGAAGGAGCAACTTTGTCCGCTGCGAGCACATTATGAAGCTCGATCGCATGAACAAGTGGCTCGATTCCATCAGTGTCAACTTGCTCCAGTTGTCGAAACAAGTCTACAATTTTGCCCAATTGCTCTGTTGCCGAATCAAGCTCCTGCTCGGACAAGGACAACCTTGCAAGCAAAGCGATTTTAGCTACCTGAGCCCTATCGAGCGACATTCAAAATCTCTTGATCTTCCGAAGTCCAAGTATCTTTTCAACTAAGCCGACTTCGCAGGTACCTTGGAGGACAGATCAAATGGCTTGTTTCGAACTGCTTTTCGGATGCGTCCACTACGGATGCATTGCACGCAAACCTTCATGGACTTGTTTTCTCCGTTTGGGAGACAAGCGTTGATTGTCTGTAAATTTGGCATGAAGCGGCGTTTGGTGATCCCGGTAACTTTGGTACCGACACCGCCCAAATACTTGGCTTTACCACGAATTTCGACAGAATTTCCGACTTGCGGACCTTTGCCGCATACTTCACAAACCTTGGACATAATTCACCTTGCGATTATTTCGCTAGTAAGAAAATTCACGTTCGTCGCAAACTTCCCACGTAGTTTCCTCAATACTGGGCCACGGAGTATAACGATGGAGCGGGGGAAAGCAACGTCAAAAAATCGACTTGGGATCTTCCATTTCTGGCAGTTTCGCCGACGATTTCGCAGTGGATAAATTCACAGAGCATGAATCGAGCGGCAGGTAAAGGAACAGAACAACTTAACCAATGTCAACCAACCCGACCACACGCCGCAACCCCAAGGCTCCACCCGGTTTGGAGCCGATTCTCATCGAGCCTTATAATATGGGTGCGAGGGGCGGGCAAAACGGTGAATTTGCGCCTCGAGCTGACCGAGTTCTAGGACCAGCGACCGGGCTCCCCTGCCCCGCATGCGGATCGCCGCGAGACGCTCAATCACGTTTTTGTGTTGCGTGTGGACTGCCGTTTGAGGTCCCCGATGAAATCCCGCGACACGAAAAATGGGGAAGTTACTCTCGGCAAACGCCAACTTCGGTCAATTCACCATCTGATCGAAAGCCCGTGGCGTTAAGCACGACTAGGCCGTCCACAGCCATCAACCAAGCCGCACTTCCAAGCAATCTTTTTCATTGCCAAAACTGTGGCAGCGACGTTGAAACATCGATCGAACAACGCTCGTTTCACTGCCCGTTTTGCGATTCTGCTTACGTCACGGAAATTAACCGCGATTCAGCAAAGCGACAGCGGCCCGAGTTCATCATCGGATTTTCCGTCACACGCGAACAAGCCCAAGAGAAGTACTTGAAGTGGATCGGACGCAACTCTTGGTT
>JAIYDQ010000469.1 GCA_027487375.1 Planctomycetaceae bacterium | reverse complement strand
GCCCCGTTGAAAATCTTTGCAAGCTGTCTTTAACATCAATCTAGTAGCGGCGTATCTCGGAGACGCCGTATTCACGTAGAAGCGTCTCTCCGAGACGCTTGCCTCTCGCGTCTCGGAGAGACGCTACTACATATACACACGCAACGCAATTCTCTTCATTCAAAAGAGTAGATTGATTTGACTAAACACGATTTGAGTTTTCGCGCAGAATCCATCCATGAGACCGTGTTCGTAGCTAATAACGCGACGATCCTCGGCGACGTAACGATTGGCGAGCTGAGCACAGTCCTCTTCGGAGCGATTCTGCGTGGTGACTCGGCTCCACTATCCGTTGGAGCGCGGACGAACATCCAAGACCTTTGCGTTCTGCATGCCGATCCAGGGTATCCGTTAGTCATCGGCAATGATGTAACGATTGGTCATTCTGCCGTAGTTCATGGAGCCGTCATTGATGATGATGTGCTTATCGGAATCGGTTCGATCGTGCTGAACGGTGCAAAGATCGGCAGACACTCGATCATCGGTGCGGGAGCATTAGTCCCCGAGAACAAATCGATACCTCCCCGTTCGTTAGTAATGGGCGTTCCGGGAAAGATAGTCCGCGAGATCAACGATGATGATATTGCCAGGATTCAACACGCTTCACGGCATTATGCTGAAATGAATCCGCATTACCGAATGTCACAGTGGTCGGCGATGCCAGGAAAGCCCTCAACAAAAACATCGTAGGATGGGAACATTTTCCCGTCCGCCACCTGTTCTAGATGGATGCTTGTTCGGGACAGTGGTCCCGAACTACGATTAGTATCTCTCAAGCTTTCGAAAACATTACCATTCGGACCAATAGCGATTGGACGACTATTCGGTATAACTTTCAAAGTTCACTGCCATTCGAAGCTAAACGCATCGCCTTGGGCAATCATTACCAAAAAGCACCGGTCCGGATTATTCATACTGAGCCGCCGGCGCTAGCCGCGTAGTTGGACTTTCCAGCGCAAGCGGTTGGTTAGTCGTTTGTACCCGGCTAACGCCCGCGTCTCAATTCGAGTCGCATAGAAACGGCTAGTGCCTCCAAAACTCCCTTTGTAACTGAAAACATTACCGAGTGATGAATCAGAATTCGCTAACTTTCGGAGAGCAACTCGCACAGGCGGTGCTCGAAAAGAAAAACCCCGTTTGCGTTGGGCTTGATCCGCGTCTTTCTGGCCTGCCCGATGCGTTGAAACCAGCTGACGAAACCTCACACGCGGCTGTCGCACAATCGTTTGAGAAATTTTGCTTTGAGATCATCGATGTTGTTAGCCCACTTGTACCGATTGTCAAACCACAGGTTGCGTTCTTTGAGCAGTACGGCCCCGAGGGAATGATGGCGCTCAAGCGAGTTATTGCTTATGCTTCTTCCAAAGGTCTTCTAGTCATCGCTGATGCAAAACGTGGGGACATTGGAACGACGGCTGAGGCATACGCACAAGCTTGGATGGGCCGAGGCAAACTCAGTGCCTTTGGAGCAGATTGTCTCACCGTAAACCCTTACTTGGGTGAAGACTCATTAACGCCGTTTGTCGACCAAGCTCACAACACAGCCTCAGGTATC
The DNA here is from genome assembly GCA_027487375.1 of Planctomycetaceae bacterium. Lineage (GTDB taxonomy): Bacteria > Planctomycetota > Planctomycetia > Pirellulales > Pirellulaceae > JAIYDQ01. The sequence continues at coordinate 3,151 of JAIYDQ010000469.1, read as the reverse complement.
TTTGTTCTTGTAAAGACATCCAATCCAGGGAGCGGTTTTATCCAAGATCTGCGAATCCATGACTTGTCCATTTCTGAGCGGATCGCAGACTGGGTTCAAAAGCAATCCAAAATGGAAATCGATCGAGTTGCAGGAGACGTCAAGCCATCTTCGACCGCTACGCAGAAAACTGTCGGCCAATATGGTTCGATTGGTGCGGTTGTTGGTGCGACCTATCCTGAGCAGCTTTCAAGCCTTCGCGCACGAATGCCAAACGCGTGGCTACTAATTCCCGGTTACGGTGCCCAAGGTGGCAATGCGAAAGACATCGCGTCTGCATTCGACTCGCATGGCTTAGGCGCAATCGTGAACAACTCCCGCGGAATCATTTTTGCTCACCAATCGAAAACCTACTCGCACTTAACCAACTGGCTTTCTGCAGTTGAACAATCAACACGCGACATGATAGCAGCGTTCCAAGATTGAAGCCCTTCTCGAAGTCTGGATTTTAGATCGATTCTTAGGTTGATGTAGCTACCGATTGAGCATGATGACCAGAGGAAGCATTTACTGGCTCCAAATTAAACTGCCAAGCGCGATGCGGCCCAAGAAGGCAATTTAAAGAACGTATCCGATCAGCAACTGCAGCGGGGGCGAAATAGCAAGGAAAGGTATTGATTCCAACTTGCGTTTTTACTTCGCGTGATGAGCGGCAAAGCAGTTAAAACTTTCGTTCAAATATTTGAGACGCGATGAACGCAGTTCTCAATGTTTGCGGATTCCGCAAAAGCTCAAGCATAGAATTGGGATTGATCATTTTTGAAGCAGATCGCTCGATTGTCATATCATTTCGCGACTCCTCAAAACTCGACTTGGGATTTTCCACGGAGGCCTCTGGGGCCCTGTTTGATTGCTTCGCCGATTTCTTCTTGCCAGCCTGATTGCTGGACTGCGATTCTTTCTTCTTGATGGATGACCCTTGATCGAGGGTCGAAACGGAGTGGTCAAATTGAGAGTGAATGCGAGCTCGAACACGATCGTCGGCTTGATCAATTTCCTTTGTGAGGAGACTACTCGGATGGATGTTCGATTGAATCCGTGGTCCCAGCGTTTCGATTGGTATCGAGCCTTCTCTTGGCTGCTTCTCCACCACCACAGCCGTAACAGGCTTCTCGATTGGTTGAGCTTGGGGTGTCACAGGGGGAGCGTTTCCGGTAGCCTGCTGTCGTTTTTGTCGACGCTCGGCGGCTTTACGTAGAAACTCATCTAAGTCTTTGGACATCTCTGTATGCTTTCGCTTGAGCCGTTAGCTTCCTGTCGTTCTGCCGGCGGTGTTTACTGCGTTGTTTCCGGTACCCGCGATTGCTTGACGCATCTCCGTATCAGCCGAAACATTTTTGAGTTTGTAATAGTCCAGCACACCCAACTGACCGGTTCGAAAGGCTTTCGCAATCGAACGAGGTATTTCCGCTTCCGCTTCGACGACTGCAGCGCGGCTTTCCTCGATCCGAGCAATCATCTCTTGTTCTGCTGCGACGGCCTGCGCGCGTCGACCTTCAGCTCGTGCTCTTGCAACGCGAGTGTCAGCCTCGGCTTTGTCGGCTTGAAGTCGGGCTCCAATGTTATCACCGACATCGATGTCCGCGATATCAATAGAGACGATCTCGAATGCGGTTTGGTCGTCTAGTCTTCTTGCAAGAACAGCTTTGGAAATGAGGTCAGGGTTTTCCAAAACACGTTTGTGTGATTCGGCTGATCCGATGGCACTAACGATGCCTTCACCGACTCGTGCAATGATCGTCTCTTCAGTCGCTCCACCGATCAATCGCATGAGATTTGCCCGGACTGTGACCCGAGCTTTTACCTTTAGCTGAATCCCATCTTTCGCAACCGCATCTAACGTCGGTTGCGAATTACCTCTTGGCGGACAATCGATAACTTTCGGGTAGACGCTTGTCTGAACGGCTTCCAAAACATCACGTCCGGCAAGATCGATTGCCGCAGCTTGAACAAAAGTAAGATTAATTTGCTTTGACTTCCTTGCCGCTATCAAAGCCCGAATCACCTGAGGGACGTTTCCACGTGCCAGGAAATGCGCCTCGAGCGCTTTACTGGTGAGCTCTGGATCATCGATTCCGGCTTGTACCGCCATGATCTTACTTTTGACAATCATGTTCGGATCGACACGTCGGAACCACATCCCAATCAAGTCCCAAATCCCAACCTGAGCACCAGTCAGAACCGACTGAATCCACAACCAAAAGAATCTTGAAAGCACGGACAAAATTAAGAGGCAGGCGACGATGACGGCGAACGCACCGGCGACAACTAGTTGAGCTGGAATCGCAGCAACGAGCACTGACATAATGTTTCCTGATAAGTCGAGAGAGCAACCACCAAATCGATCGATCTACAGAATACCACAAATCCGAACCGGCGCATCGTTCTCCCGCTCAATATTACGACGGTCTCGCCGATGCGAAGGTTTAACCGCCGCTTCGAAAAACAAGTCACTCCAGCCGACGTTCTTAAACCTTACCCAACAATCAGAAACCTCAGGAACTGCGGCAGGTTACTCTACCGAAGAAACGCTTCATGGAGACCACCATCGACGGTGATGACCTGGCCGGTCGTTTTGCTGAGCCGATTCGTGACTAGAAGGAAGTACGCCTCTGCTTGGTCTGCTGGTGTGATTGGAACCTTGGTCAGCGTGCGATCTGCATAGAACTGAGCAAGTTTCGTCACAAGCGAATCGGTTTCTTCGTCTTCGGTAAAGGGAATGTTGTACTTCGCAAGCGACCCGATAACACGATCGCGTGGGAACATCGCACTTCCTTGAACCACGGTTGCTGGAGCAACGCCGTTGACTCGCACCAACGGAGACAGCTCGATAGCCAACTCTCGCACCAAATGGTTCGCAGCGGCTTTACTCGTATCGTAAGCAAGACTTCCCTTCTTAGCGACAACCGCATTTGCACTGGTGGTCAGCACAAGGTTGCCCGGAAGGCCTTGGAGCTTCCACGTAACAGCCGCTTCATCTGCGACGAGGTAACTACCAGTAACGTTAATCGCAAACGTAAGCTGCCATTTATCATCAGGAATATGCCCAGTCGTATCCGACGCAACAAAGATGCCAGCCGTAACGCAGATCGAGTCGAACCCGCCGTAAGCT
>JAIYDQ010000357.1 GCA_027487375.1 Planctomycetaceae bacterium | reverse complement strand
TTTTAAAGCGTTCTCGATTTTGCAATATAATGTTCGTCCGACAACCAGAAGACTATGCAGCGATGAGCGTAACCGACCGAACCGAATGCTCTGGAAAGTTCGAACGCCTGCAGAAAGCTTTTCTGACGATTCAAATTCCGAGTATCGTCGGCACCGTTGGCACTCAAATGGGCATGTTCGGGCTTCACGCTTTGCATAGCGTGATTTTGGCGCGTATGCTCGGGCCACATGGTCGAGGCGAATACGGGACGGCGGTCTTATTCACTCAGATCCTTACCTACTCAGGCATGCTCGGAACGTCGTTTTCTATTGCGAGACGCGCTGGGAAATCATCTGACGATCTGGGAGCACTTGGTAACGCTTCGCTGAGAGTAGGCGTAACCACAGGGCTTATCTCCTTTTCGTTGGTGAGCCTATTGGCTCTGTCTGTGTTACCTGAATCGAAGGCCTATCTTGCTCCACTTTGCATGGCGTCTGCATTATTGTTGCCTTTTGAACATGCAAGACTTGCACTGCTTTCCGTTGATCATGGCAGCGGAACGTTCGGACGTTACAACCTGAATCGTCTCGTTGCGGCTCTAGTGTTTCCGATTTTGTTATGTTTGGCGTGGGCAGTCGGCGTTGTTTCCGTTACGACAGCAACTTGGCTTAGCGTTCTGACATCCGTAATCTCCCTTGTCGCACTCATTCGATCCCACAAAAACCTCGGGTTCTTCTTACCGTCCATTCCTTCCAGCAGAACATTACTCCGAGAGGGAGTCCCATATGCGACATCTTACTTTGCAGGACAGTTGCTTGGGAGAATTGATACACTCCTTGTACTATGGCTGTTGGACTTCACTCAGCAAGGTTACTACGCCGTCGCCGTTGCAGCCTCAAGCTTGATGCAAGTCGTCCCCAACGCACTCAGTCTTTATTCCTTTAACATTGGAGCATCAATTCGCAGAAGAATGCCGAAGAGGCAACTTCTTCTTGCAGCATTTGTAGTTTTGTTAGCTCAGGTAGGGTCTGCAATTGGGATGGGCGTGGTACTCGTCTATTTCCTTCCACTGATATTTGGAGATAAGTTTGTTCAGGCTATTCCATTTGCGATTGCTCTCTTACCAGGACTTGCTATTGATGGGTTGGCGAATGTCGCTGAAGGTTACTTGCGAGGTTGTGGCCGCCCCTTGTCAACCTTATTACCTCGAACGATTGGATCTCTTGCCTTGGTTCTAAGTGCATACGCATTGTTTCCGACTTGGGACTCGCTCAGCATCCCAATTGCTTCTAGCATTGGATATACAGTCAGTGGATTGGCGATCTTAGGAATGGTAGCTTGGTACCAAACTCAACCAGTTGCCTTGGATCAAGAAGCAGGCTCATGAAAACTACGACCATCGCCACTTCCGTTGAACCAATCGATATACCGGAGCCGCCGCTGCCGATACGCGTTGCGCTACTGGCAAGCTACATTCCTCCGAATCAGCTTACGAGTTACCAAGCATACTCCAGTCAATTCCAAAAGCTCACCATCATTTTATCAACGGCTATGGAGCGACATCGTACCTGGGTCGCAGACTGGAATGGGCTAGATGTTCAGGTGCAAAAGACATGGACTTTTAGACGGAAGTGGAGACACAGCACCGGGTTCACTGACTCTGTCGACGTCCACGTTCCTACTGATACCTTCAGTCTACTACGCAAGCTCTCGCCAGAAGTCATCGTATCTTCGGAACTCGGTTTTCGATCGCTTATATCTGCATTCTATACTTTCTTTTATCGGAAGACACCCTTGGTGCTTTGGGCTTGCGTGTCGGAACATACCGAACAAGGACGAGGCCGGCTTCGCAGATTGCTTCGAGGCTTCCTCGTTCGACGTGCTGACGCGGTTATCGTGAATGGAGCCAGTGGACGTCGATACATGGAGAGCTTGGGTTCGAGGAGTGATCGAGTATTCGAGATTCCGTATTGCACAGCAAAAGATGTCTTCGACCAATGTCCAATTGACCGTAACGAAGAACAATCTCATCGATTGATAATCGTCGGCCAGCTTGTGGAACGAAAGGGTGTCGCTCAATTCCTAGAGTCACTAAGTAGCTGGGCCACAGCACACGCTTCGCGTTCGGTCAGCTTAACCGTTGTTGGTGATGGTCCCTTGCGTTCCGCGTTGCAAGAGACTCGCTTGCCAATAAATCTCCAGGTCGAGTTTGTCGGAGTAAAGACACACCAAGAACTTGCAACTCTCTACGCAAACTCCGGCATATTAGTTTTTCCAACTTTGGCCGATGAGTGGGGACTTGTTGTGAATGAGGCGATGGCCGCCGCATTACCTGTTCTGGGGAGCTTGTATAGCGGAGCTGTAGAAGAGCTGTGCAAAGATGGCGAAACCGGTTGGGTGTTTAGACCCGATCATAAGGAAGAAGTCGCGAGAGCTCTCGATCTGGCTTTGAATTGTCCGATTAACCAATTGAATGAAATGCGACGAAAAGCTCGTGCACGCGTCGCGCAAATCACTCCAGCGATTTGCGCTAATCGGTTGCGTAATGTGGTTAGCTTTGCATTGAATAATGCAGATGGAAG
>JAIYDQ010000039.1 GCA_027487375.1 Planctomycetaceae bacterium | reverse complement strand
TCCAGCCTGTCAGGTTCGCGACAGGCTGGAAGCCTATCCTACTGCAATCTGGCTAGCTACAGGCACCCAAGAATTGCTCGAGAGCATCATGATGTCAATAAAGGGCGCAAGAACCATCGAGTCGAATACTCGCGTCTTTTTGGAAAACTCTGTCACGATTTCCTACGTCATCAGTAGACTTTTACTCAACCAGGTACGTCGGCTCTGTTTGCTTCGCAGCGATCACTCTGATTCCATCGAAAGAGAGAAAATTGAGGTTTCTACTTTGGGATTCTCTGGTAGAAGTATCTCGAGGCACGCAATAGGAACTAGAATGCTTGGTTGAATCGCCGCTGACAATCTAGGTGCTAGGCGTTTCAGATTTCTTGACTTCTTGTTTTAAAGTTATCCATGACGCAACCACATCAACTTGTTAGAGCCTTGTCTGTTGTCGACGCAAGTGCACTCGTTGTGGGAACCGTTATCGGGACCGGCGTATTCCTCAAGGCCGCACCTATGGCCCAAGCGGTTGGCTCGCCGATGTGGGTTTTAGCCGCGTGGGTCGCCGCGGGGCTACTATCTTTGGCAGGTGCTCTGACCTACGCGGAACTAAGTTCAATGATGCCGGAAGCAGGCGGAGAATACGTCTATTTGCGGAAGTCGTATGGCGAAACCACCGCGTTCGTATTTGGATGGCAGCGATTTATCGTCGCCGGAAGTGCTTCGATTGCAAGCCTTGGGGTTGGCTTCTCGATTTTTCTTTCAACGGTGATTCCGTTAGAGTCGGTGTGGATTGAAAGCAACTTTGAGTTGCTTGGTGAATCCATTCGATGGCAATTTGGAATGAAGCAAGTTGTCGCCGTGTCGGTTATCTTATTGTTGACAGGAATGAATTGTTTCTCAGTGGCCTTCGGTGGCAGGCTCCATGTTATCCTCACCCTATTGAAGGTCAGCGGAATTGCGTTTCTCATTTTCGGGATCTTCGTTTTCTCACAAGGGACCACTTGGTCCAATCTCGCAACGCCTAGTCAAGCGCAGTGGAACGGGCTATCAGCGTTTGGTACGGCGATGCTAGCAGCCCTTTGGGGGTATGACGGTTGGAACAACATGCCCATGGCCGCGGGAGAAGTCCGAGATCCGGGTCGTAACATTCCTCGCGCGCTGATTCTAGGAATGCTCGCCGTCATGGCCATTTATTGCTCACTGAACTTAGCTTATTTCTATGCACTACCATTCGAACAAGTGGCGACTTCCAATTCGACCGCTTATCGCGATGCGCTTCCAGTGGCGGCCCGAGCATCGCAAACATTTTTAGGCGATTACGGTAGCAAAATCGTAGCAATTGTTTTCATGGTCTCAGCCCTCGGAGCACTCAACGGATCGATTTTGTCGAATGCCCGAGTCCCGTTTGCGATGGCCCGAGACAAGTTGTTCTTCAGACGAATGGGGTTGCTTAGCAAATCAACTCGAGTCCCAGTTGTATGCCTGTTCGTACAAGGTTTCTGGGCATCGATACTCGCTCTGTCGGGGACTTTTGATCAACTGACGGACTGCTTACTGTTCGCGTCGTGGATCTTTTACGCATTGGTGACATCTAGCGTTTTTGTCTTACGTCGAAAGTTCCCCGACATGGAGCGACCGCATCGAACTTGGGGCTACCCTCTGGTACCGCTTACTTTTGTTCTCGTAGCAGCTTGGCTCATTGTAAATACTCTATTCTCAAAACCCGTCGAGTCGGTCGCTGGACTTATCTTGATGGCCATTGGTTTACCACTTTATTGGTTCTATCGTCGACAAAATTATTTGGAACGTAAATCGCTTTACCAGTGAACTTGCAGAAGCGGAAGTGGAATGGCAGAGCGCGTTCAACGTCGCGCAGCAATAGTCCTTGATGAATAACAATCGATTAATGAGATACTCTTCTGAGGAGATTTGGATTATCAGAGTAGTTTCACGTTAATGAACTTCTTGTATACTTCATCGATAGAATCCTTTCCAAATTCACCGTGGCATTGTTCTGACTTCCAGGGAAATAGAGAAAATTGGTATTCGAATGAATCAACGCGGCAGCGAATCTGACTCTTCTAAAATCGCTTCAATGCATGTACCCCCAAAGTCTTCTTTCATGAAGCGGCTGTTAGCTCTGAAGAATGTCGACTCCGAAGCAGAAGAAAATCACAGCCTGAAAAGAGTGCTTGGTGCGTTTGAACTGACTATGTTTGGAATCGGCGCAATCATTGGAACAGGTATTTTCGTTTTGACAGGGACTGCGGCCGCTGGCGGTCAGAATCACGTTGGTGCTGGACCTGCAATCGTAATTTCATTCATCATAACAGCAGTCGCATGCGGCTTTGCAGCCCTATGTTATGCTGAGTTTGCTTCAATGATTCCTGTCTCTGGAAGTGCATACACCTATGCTTACGCATCTTTTGGTGAACTGGTTGCGTGGATTATTGGCTGGGATTTGATTCTCGAATACGCGGTCGGAAACGTTGCTATAGCAATCGGTTGGTCAAGCTATTTTTTGAATGTCTTGAATCATTACGGCATTTATCTTCCAGCATGGCTATGTATCGAACCGATGACCGTACGAAATGCAATTGCATCTCCAAGCGACTTCAGTCCAGCGATTGTGGAGCTCGCAAACAACGCTATGGCGACTGGACCTAACCTCGG
>JAIYDQ010000258.1 GCA_027487375.1 Planctomycetaceae bacterium | reverse complement strand
TGATCTCGTATCCTGTGATTGATTGCTCTTCAGATTCCTTACCACGCTCAGTTCGAAAGTACTGTGTAGCGTGTACAGGAAGATAGACGTCGCTAAGATGAATTGGTTTGCCGAATTTTCCCGGATCAAAAATTACTGTTCACCAGAATTCTTGCAACAAGCCAACATCTCGACATACGTATCAACGCAGATACCCAGCGAAAGTCTCCATACTCAATGAATAACATCGAAGTATTTTTGAATGCAAGCACGTTCGCTGTGGCCGGCGCATCGCAAGACCAATCCAAGTACGGTAACAAAGTCTTCCGTGCGATCGTCGCATCAGGGCGTACCGTTTATCCGCTCAATCCAACAGCAACCGAAGTCGAAGGCCAACCCGCGTTCGCCTCAGTTGCTGGACTACCCGTTGTGCCGGAGTCCCTATCGATCGTCACTCCACCACACGTCACGCGCCAAGTCATCCAACAAGCAATCGCCGCAGGCGTAAAGAATGTTTGGATGCAACCTGGGGCAGAAGATGACCAAGCTAGCCAGGCCGCTCGTGAAGCGGGGCTCAACGTTATTGACGATGGAAGTTGTATACTTGTTCTTCTTTCCATCGAACGATCATCAAAGTCGAGGCTAAGCTCATGAATATCCAGAAAGAGAATGTACGAGTCGGGAACACTTCGGAGACGAGTGATGCGAATACTGAAAAGCAGTGCCAACCCGCATGCCCTGTATGTGGCGGATCGCTGATTGAGATCCGCGCGAAGTTTCAATGCTCGAGGTGCCACCGGATTTGCGAAACTTGCTGCGAAGGTGGTCGTGGATAGTAGCTGTACTTGATCACGATTTGTTTCTAGCAAGCCACCAACAGTCCATCCTCGACAACCATCTCTACTGTTTGAGTCTTTGGCTTTTGATGAGCCAACTCACCACGCAGGACTTTTACATCCGACGGAGCAGCGATACCAAGCGTGATCCGATTGCCTTGGACCTTTACGATCTCGATAGCGATATTGCCATCGATAACCAACTTCTCACCAACTTTGCGACTTAAAACTAGCATTTTGATTCTTCCTTGAGTTTGATTTGCTGCGGCGGTGGTTGACTTGTTCGGCTCTGTCGTTGAGTTCCAGCATCCCCGACACTACTATTTATCAGCAAGGCTGTGACACGTTTGGTCACTAGGGAAATGAATTCAAATTTTTTCGCTCAGGGCTTACTCTTGCTAGGTTGGTCATGCATTGAGAGTGTGATTGAATCGAATAGCACTTTGTCCAAAGCTAGATGGATCAGTTCGAGCAAGTGTATCGATTTCTTTTTGTACCGAACTAATTTTGATATAACGTAATCTCTTTGGAGATGATCTTGGTTGAATCACAAGTTCTCCGGACTTGAGTCATCAACTTGCAAACCACGTCTACACCACCACAAGAAGTTTCGTTCGCACAGAATCGGAACACATGAACGAAATCAGTGCGACCACAGCGCGAAGACATTGTCAAATTCGCCTGATTTTATGCAAATGACTACCGCCCCAAACCCAGGACTTATATGGATTCTTTAGGCGTCGAAGTGCAAGCGATTTATCGCACTCCCATTCTGTATGTAATCGGTCTGATTCTTCTGGCTTTAGCACTAGCGTGTTTTGGTTATCGCGAAGCGGGCAGAGGCAAAGACAAGAGGAAGCTGAGCGGCACGGCGCTCATCGCCTGGATACTCGCGATATCTGCAATCGGATTGAAGCTTCCCTCGTACTTTTTGGACGAAATTCAGTTCGACGAGAACCATATGAGATGGAATGCGGGTCCATGGTGGGATCGTTACGAAGGGAGCATCTCATTGCCCGACGTCAAAGCCGTGAGGGTGTCGGTCGAAGCTGGTAAGCGCCGGCAATTTCCGCAGACGGTCTGGGAACTCGAAATGAAGAACGGAACAGTCGAAAAATACGCGCTTTTTGATCTGTGGATGGAGCACTATCAGAGCGTAAAGGGGCATTTTGTATCGAGGGGCATTGCGATTGAAGACAAAAAATAGCAAGAAATTCATACGGCAAAACGCTCCCATACGAAAGCTTTTGCCAGGCCGATGACGCCCATGAACGCGTACAGAATACAATGAATCGCCGCCCATTTTGTTTAGGCTTTGGGATGTTCTTCTACTTCCTTGCAGAAATCGATTTCATGAGGCATCCTTCGCATTTTGAATGCTCCTTTGGCGAAGAGTCTTCACTGTCCATTGACACGTTTGGTCACAAAGGAGTGGATCTTGATATCTGTTACGTTGATACGATTTAGCATCAGTTCACTCGTGCTTAACTGGCAGAGAATCGATCGGGTGCGGACTCACCCGGATTGAGATATTTGCGTAGCCGTAAGAGAGTGGGTACGTCGGGTAAGTGCCGTGTGTGTATGTAGTCGCACCTAACCGCATGATGTTTGGTTACGCTAGATAGCGCTGTTGATTTCTTGTTATACCAAACTGATTTCGGTATAACTTTTGCCTTCCCGGGACGATCTCGGTTGAATGACAAGTTCTGTTGCAAAAATATGCTTGGTCAGAAGATGCAATGCCAGCCGTGAAGAACAACCCATATTCAAACGAGGGCTCAAGAGTAGACGCGTTTCCGGATACTTCGGAGGATCGCTCGGCGACGGTGGACTTTGCACCGATTTTACGTCGATGGGAGCTTTTACGTATAGTCTACAACGTGACACTGATCGGCATCGTGCTCGCGTTTACACTTCTTGCGTTTCCGTTTCTTTTCCGTAGCATCCCTTTTTGGGTTCGAGTCATATTCGGCGCGTTCATCGCAAATACTTGTTACTTTATTGCCCCAGCGATTGAAGGATATGGAAGACTGTTCCAAGTTTGGAATTCTGCATTCTCCATTTTGCTATTCCTCGCAGGACTTGCTTTCACTTCTCTACTTGCGATACTTTGTATCTCGGCATATGC
>JAIYDQ010000055.1 GCA_027487375.1 Planctomycetaceae bacterium | reverse complement strand
CATAATGCGCCGAGTCATAAGTTGCCGGCTTCTCGATGGCGATCCGGTTAGAAGGATTCTTTGTTAGACAAAGTCGAAAGGAGTAGCCTTGAATGCTTTCGTCTGGCTCACCCTGCTTGCCGAGCGCACCATCTTGTACTCCAAAGACCACTCCGCTCTTTGAGTCGCCGGGCACGATGTATGGGTCGATGCGTTTGTCAAATTGCCCGTGTTTCGTATCCGTGCGAATCCCATTCTTCGTTTCGCCATACTTCGCATTCCCCTCGCGACCGACGGCATAACTGATGCCCGCCAATGCCAACAAATCTCCTTCATAAGTCGCATCGATAAAGACCTTTGCTTCAACTTCAGCGCCGTTCTCAAAATGGAGTTTCACGATGCGTTTTCCGTCCTTGCTTACGCCATCGCGTTCCTTCAGGCGGTGCCCGCGAAGGACTTTCACGCCCGCTTCCTTCACCCACTCGTCAAAAACCGACTCCGCAACATGCGGCTCGAATCGCCACAGCCCACTCTGCTTGGCCCGCGACCGGAGCATCTCATCAAACGCTTTTTCCTTGCCGTAGCGAGCACTTACTCGTCGATAGAAATCAAGGGCTAAACCACCCACCGCAGGACTGTTTTGAAACTCGGCGTGGTTATCGATATCGGTACCGCCAAGGCCTTCAACGCTCATACCGCCCAGATGCTGCCCGGCTTCAACAAGTACAACTTGCCTCCCTGATTTCGCGACCTGAATTGCCGCAATTACTCCCGCACTGGTACCACCGTAAATACAGATGTCGCTTTCAACTATAGTCGCGGAACTATCTCTAAGAGGCAGCGATAGGAGCACAATAAATACTAAAAGGAACTTCATTGATGATACTTGGAAGGACGAAATGACATGATCCTTGCTCTGCGGAGAGCATTCCTCGATTACAGCGGGAGCAAACCATGTTAAACGCGTACGTTAGGAAATACGACAATAGTGTCAGAGTTTGACTACCGAGAATTGATCCATTGTAATTGATCGCTTATGGATTTGGTTTGTGAGGTCATTTCATTTCCGGTATGCGACGTAGATTTCTGCTCGAATATCATCATTAAGCATTCATTTTTTGCGATGGGGCGATGCCGCTTTCCACGTGGTACAACATGGACGTCACCTGCACCAAGCGTCACGCGTCCGTCGTCAAAATCGAGAGTAAATTCACCTTGAAGGATAAGAAACATCTCATCCTCATGCTCGTGTGTGTGCCACGGTAATTCGCCTTTCGCTTTGGCTACTTTCACATACATCTCATTTACCTCTGCAATGACCTGAGGTGACCACAGTTCGGTTAGCGATTTTGCTATTTGCAGAGGAGAAAGTGGCTGGTTCATGGTCGTATCGTAGCCTCAAAATTTATTTGACGAATTATCATCGCCCGATTGCTCTGATGGAAACAAATCCAAGAAATAGGCGCTATCGCACCGAATCGCGAGATGACGTGGCTTGCATTGCCGAAAGCCATATCGCTCATAAAGGTTGCCAGCTTCCTTCAAGACGGAAGCTGTTTCCAATTCGACACGGGCGAAACCATATTTCACTGCCTGCGCCAACGCGTGCTCCAGCAATCGTCGCCCTTGACCTTGTCCTCGGATGGAGTGACTCACATACATCTTACGAAGTTCACAAACGCTGCGGGAAATCAGGAACAAACCCACGCACCCGACCACGATCCCATTTTGATCGACCAGCACGTCAAAGCGGCCACCCGCTGCTTGATAGTTCTCCTCAACGTCATTCAAGTCTGAATCGGTTCCATCGGGGTCGGGATTCAGTCCATACTCGCTCAACACAGTGAAGACAAGTTGCTGGATTGCGTTGCAATCTTGGTTTGTGGCAGGTCGAATATTCCAGCTCATTTTGAATCCCCGAATTGTGTTTTCGAAACGAACTCCAAATTCAATGCGACGATCGTGATAGGATCGAAAAATATCTTCATGAATTGAGGAAATAGGATTCGCTTAAAACTCGGGCGGACCGTTTAAATGTTCGCACTTCTCAGGCTGACCTGAGATGAAATCGACAACTTGATTTTGGGCACGTAGTTTTCCTTGCAGAGCAGTAACATTCAATTTTTGGACTTCATTGTGATCCTTCGCGGCCATCGCCGCAGCGATGCCAGCGGCGTGACCAGTAATCATCCAGACGCTTTCCAAGCGAAGCGTGCAGAAAGCAACGTGAGTGTAGCTAGCAGCTCCTGGCACGAGCAGGTTGGTGCACTCGGTTTGATTGGGTACAAGAGCGCGATAAGGAATTTGATAAGCATTACCCATTCGCCAAATACGGCCCTCGTTGACGAACTCGTCCTCGTTCAATGCGACTCGTTGCACATGATGGCAATCGATGAAGTGGCTGCTTAAGCCAATACTGTCTTCTTTGCGTCTATCGGTCTGTACGTCGTGTTGTGTCATGACATATTCACCTCTCATGCGGCGAGCTTCGCGTACATAGAGTTGGTAGGGCAGGTGCCCGTTGTCTGCGAATTCATCTTTGTGAAGGCCAAGCGATTTCATTTCCGATTTGACATTCGCGGGCACCGATTCGTCATTAGCGAGAAAGTGCAGCAGCCCGAGCGTGTAATCTTGATGGTCTTCGTAAATGCGACTGCGTTCCTCGTAAGTGGCATTAGGCCAATCAAATTGTGCTCCAAAATGTCCCAGCGAAAAAATGGCAGACTGCTTATTGTTGAGCTCGAACTTACCATTCCTACGCGAATAGAGATCGATGATGTCGGATAGTCTGACAGGTTTGCTTTGTTCAGTCTGATTGCGCAGCCAATCGCCGAGCAATGAATAGCGATTTGCGTCGTAGTGCTTGGGTGGAGGAATAGGGACTTGTAGTTTCGGCTCCTTTGCAACGGTGAGTCGGAAGTTGTAGTTCATGGGGGCACGATGCGCGTCGCCTTCCCTTAGGTCCTTTGCCCAGGCGCTGATGCCAGGAAGCAGCGTCCCATTAGCATCGACCGTGCGAGCCTTTCGTGGAGTCTTATCAAAGCGAATACCAGCGGCCTCTTCCTTAAACTCCGCTTTCGACTCGCGGCCAACGGCATAGCTTACACCCGCCCGCGCCATGAGATCGCCTTCGTAGGAAGCATCGACAAAAACCTTTGAAGCGAGCTTCGTACCGTCGGTAAGTGTGATACTAGTAATCTTCGAGCCGTCTTTGTTTACCGTGTCAACACTCGCACCGTAATACACCTCCACCCCGGCCTCTTTGAGCATTTCGAGATAAACTTTCTCCGCGACACTCGACTCAAAGAAGTACTCTGGTTGCCCCGTGCCATAGTGTTTTCCAAGACGCCGGTAGAACTCGTCCGCAAACCCACCGATCGTCCACTTCAGCATATGCTCGCTCTCGGCAGTGTTGATCCCGCTGGTACTGAGCCCACCAACATGCTTCGTCGGTTCAACAAGCAATACTTTCGAACCTTCACGTGCAGCTTTAATAGAAGCTGCAATACCGCAGGGAACACCGGAGTAAACAATGATGTCAGGATGCGTATCGCTCCTCGCATTTTGAACGGCGCTCGTGAATAGTGTAAGAAGCGTAAAGAATGCAATGTGTGATTTCATGAACTGCGTTCCATCTGAATGGTATTGATTGTCGCAAGCTGCTGTTGCTGGACGAACATGCGACCGATTTCGGTCTTGATTTTAGCAGCGGCAGGGTGCGAGCCATAGGGTTTCGCAGCGTT
This sequence comes from Planctomycetaceae bacterium, assembly GCA_027487375.1. Taxonomy (GTDB): domain Bacteria; phylum Planctomycetota; class Planctomycetia; order Pirellulales; family Pirellulaceae; genus JAIYDQ01. Next base: position 215 of record JAIYDQ010000055.1, on the reverse strand, counting down.
TATCAGTCACGCACCGGACAGCTCAGGCCGTTCCGCTTACAAAATGAGTTCCATCGGGCGTTGGTTCATGGCTTTCACTTTCGACTCAATGGCCACTCGTCATCGAATGGTATCGGCGAGCGCTGCGAGTTCATCGATGAGTTTTTCGCCATCACCTTTCGTAAAGCCATTTGGAGTGGCAGGCGATTGGGAACCGTAGCCTCCTTCATCGACTG
>JAIYDQ010000274.1 GCA_027487375.1 Planctomycetaceae bacterium | reverse complement strand
GTCATGCGGGGTTGCAAATGAAAGTTTTGAAAGCAAAAGCCGAGCTTCGAATTACGGATTTCGGCTAGATCGTCTCGAGATAGATCCGTAACGTCCAGAGAATCAAGAAGGTAGCTTCCATGTGAAGGTCGGTCGAGGCAGCCCAGTATATTTAGGAGTGTGCTTTTGCCCGAACCAGATGCACCCATGAGGGCGACCATTTCGCCTGTTTCAACAACTAACGAGACACCTTTCAAAACAGGGATCTGCACATCTCCACGTTCGTAAGTCTTTACAACATCGACCAGCTCAATCATCTTGTGAGTTGGTCGAGCCATTGCTCCGATCAGACGGTTCACTTTGCGGGCTCCTTTTCGAGCTTCTTCATCCGAGGCACAAATGGACTGGAAGCTTCTTCTGCGATGTTCTTTTCCAGATAGCCCGTTGCAATTATCTCGTTGTCACGAAGCTCGTTTGATATCACCTCAACCATACTTCCGTTGGTGATTCCGATAGCAACAGGGACCTCGCGAATCTCACCTCCATCTACCACCCAAACACTTTGTTGCGACGAAGGATTTGTCGCGTTGGTTTCGACGGCCTTCGAGTGGTTCTTTGGTTTAAATCTTAGCGCCGAAGTCGGGACGCATAATGCGTTTGGGCGTTCGTCAACGATGAAATCGACATTTGCTGTGAGATAAGGAAGCAGTAAATCCGACTGGTTTTCAGCCGACACAACCACCGTATAAGTCACGACGTTTTGACTCATGGAAGCATTCAAACGAACCTGTTTAACAAGGCCAGAAAAAGTTTGGTCCGGAAAAGCATCGACAACAAATCGCACAAGCATCTCAGGCTTGATAAGCCCGATATCCGCTTCGTTAACCGAAACCCATATCTCCAGTTGTCGAAGATCGGATGCTAGAAGAAACAAGCTGGGCGCGCTGAGGCTTGCAACGAGCGTTTGACCTTGATTAATGCGTCGATCAATGATTACGCCATCAATCGGTGATTCAATCAAGCAATAATCGAGTGTCGTCCGACTTCGCTTAAGCATTGCCTGTGTGTTTTCCGCTTCAGCCTTAGCTGCCTCGATCATCGCATGCTGTGACTCGAGTCTGCTACGTGATTGCTCGATCGCCGCCTTGGCGACGGTAACTGCGGCCACAAGCGTCTCGTTCTCGGAGCGAATCGTATCGACTTCCGATTCGCTAATCGAATTCGACTTGGCGAGTCCAAGAGACCTTTGCAACTCACGATTCGAACGATCGAGTTTGGATTGCTGTTGGAGTAATTCCGCTTCACTTCTATGTACGGATGATTCGGCTTCTTTCAAAGCGGCAACGGCTTGCGAGAGCTGAGCAGAAGCTTTTTTCGCTTGCGCTTCTGCAATGGCGACCTCCGTTTCATAGAAAGTGGGGTCGATACGAGCCAGCATCATGCCTTTCTTGACACGTGATCCGTAATCGAGCTTTCGCCCCGTATCGGGATCATCGCCAAACGAAACGACTCGGCCGGCGACTTGGGCTCCAACATCAATAATCTCACATGGTTCCAGCGTGCCTGTGGCGCTGATTGTGTGGCTTATTTCTTGTCGTTGGATAACTGATGTTCGATACTCGACGTGCTCACCTGGTGAAGAAGGGTTCACAAACTTGAGTATCGCAATAATCAATGAGCCTAAGAGCAAAGAAATGGAAGTTAGCTTTAGCATGGTATGTTCGCTTGCTTTCCGAGGGATAGGCGGCATTATTTTCGGTTGCGATTGTCTGGGCGTCTGACCGCATTCCACTTGGTGGACATGTTCATTGGGCCTCCAGTCATTCGCGCTGTCCCGGTTATTTTGTCTCCCTTCAATATGCCTTCGTGAAACATTGTCGACTTCATGCCTCCTTCTTCGCGTCGCACGCTGAATTGGACCTTATCGCCTTCTTGTTTGAAATCTTGAGATTCCAATACGGTGCCGTCATCCAATCGGACTACAGCGGTGAATTTCCCTTGCTTCTCTTGGACGTCCATAGAGACCTGTTTTCGCATCGGTCCTACCGCAAGAGTCCATTCCCAATTTCCGCTTATTGAATCGCCAGCCCTCCATCTGGCATCGAGATAGCTGTCTTGCGACAAGCATTGATTGCAAAGAAGTAGATGCAAAAGTAAGCCAATCCATTGTTTCGTTCTGATCATGGTTGTTCCCTGACAAATGTGAGAGCGTGATATCATTGCCGCTACCATAAGTGTCACGGTGAATGAGCAATTACCGTCAGCAAAAAAAATTTGATTTCGGGAGATGGGCATTCAACGCCGGACAATGTCACATGGAAAGGTGATTGGACATTGCCAGGTAGCGCGAGCAGCGGCTGAAGCTTTCTGGCGAAAAGTGGATTAAAGAAACGCACCCTTTTGTCAAAAAACACGGGGTTCAACCCTGGTTTTTCAGCCGAATTTGCTTGGATTTCACAAAATTCCAGTCAGTTCTGAAAAATAGGTGGCGGTTTAGATTCTTAAAGCGTGACTATTGAGGGAGGTCGCGATGGTCTTGAATAAATTGCTTATGCACGGACGCGCAGGTCGATAGCCATGAACTCAATCTCTTCATTTGGAACCGCAAACGATGGATCGATTCGTCGCAGCCCGAAGAGTTAGGATATGCGGACGTGATTGAAAGAGTTGCCATGAACGGCGTCAACAATCATACTTAAATTATGATAGTAGTCGACCAAATTAAGCGTGCGAAGTGTGGGGATGAGCATAGTCTCGGTGCATTGCTTTCATCTTATGAGTCTTACTTACGAATGCTTGCCGAGGTTCAGATTGGTAGGTCGCTTCAGGGTAAGGTAGATGCTTGCGACCTTGTGCAAGAAACATTTCTCGAAGCGCATCGAAGTATTAAGCGATTTGAAGGTTGTGAACCGCAGCAGTTTGTGGCATGGCTCAAGGCTATTTTGTCCGCGAGGATTGCCAATACCATTCGACACTATGTGGGTACTCAGTCGCGTGATGTTCGGCTTGAAACGCGTATTCATGAAGAGCTAGACCAGTCCTCGCAATCCTTCGGCGGGATGTTGGTCGATCCAAATTGTTCTCCGAGTGAGCAAGTCGCAGGGGTGGAGCAAGCGAAGCTTGTCGCTGAAGCTGTTGCCAGGCTACCAGATGGTTATCGTCAAGCGATTTTGCTGCGACACATTGAAGGATTGACGTTCCCTGAAATTGCAAGAGTCATGGATAAAAGTGTTGATAGCGTTGAGAAGTTATGGCTACGCGCGATGACTCAGCTCAAGAAAACCTTTGATGGAGTAGAGCGACATGCCCAATGATCCATTAGCCATGACGGAAGAACATGAAGCATTCGTCAGTGACGTTGATTCGCGATTGCTTAATCTCTCTCGTGAATACTTGCGCGCTCTTGAAGATGGCGAGTCGCCTAGCCGTGAGGATTTTATTGGTCGCTATCCCGATCTCCGCGCGATGGTTATTGAATGCCTAGACGGTATCGATCTAGCTTTCTCGTTTCAAAAAGGCGTGCGTAAATCGGATGCTCAGCCCAAACGCATTCTTGAGCAACAGACCTCAGAACCTCTCGGCGACTTCCAGATCATTCGCGAGATCGGACGTGGCGGTATGGGGGTTGTTTATGAAGCCTTTCAAATGTCCCTTGCACGAAATGTCGCTCTTAAGGTACTGCCCTTCGCTTCCGCGCTTGACGATCGCCATCGTAAGCGGTTCCTATTGGAGGCACAGGCTGCAGCTCAACTGCATCACTCCAACATCGTCCCCGTTTACGCCGTAGGTTGTGATCGCGGTACTCATTACTACGCAATGCAACTGATCCACGGACGCCCAATCTCAGCCGATGTTTTCGATGAGAACTATCGATCTCCCGAGAAGCATGTCGATACCGAAGCTGAGAAGAATCTCGTTAACCAAATCCATTCGACCTTGGATGTTCAGAGAGATCTTACAGTTGGGGGCACCAAACAGAGTCTCGCTTCTGGGGTGCGGAGCCAATTTCACAAATCTCACCGTCTTGATCGCAATCGATTTATAGCCGACTTGATTGCTCAAGCAGCAGATGCACTCGACTATGCGCACGCTTGTGGCGTGGTCCACCGCGACATTAAGCCTGGGAATCTATTGTTAGACTTGAAAGGTAAGCTTTGGATTACTGATTTTGGACTAGCGCAGATTAATGCGGGCGACCTCTTGACGCAAACCGGAGATCTGCTTGGAACTCTAAGGTATATGAGTCCAGAGCAAGCTTCGGGGCATCGCGGCGTTATAGACCATCGGAGCGATATCTATTCGTTGGGGGCTACGCTCTATGAGATGCTTACTCGACGGCCTGTTTTCGATGGCGCTAATCGTCAAGAGCTATTGCATCAAATACTAAATAACGAGCCCGTTGCACCTCGGAAATGGGACCGGTCCATTCCGGAAGAGTTGGAGATAATCACTTTAAAGGCTTTGCGTCAATCTCCAGGCGAGCGTTATGACACCGCTCAGGCATTCGGCGATGACCTGCGCCGGTTTCTAGATGAAACACCCATACAGGCGCGTCGTCCAACAGTAATCGATAAGACACGAAAATGGATGCGTCGGCATCCTTCTGCGGTTCTTAGTGCTTTGTTTTCGCTATTGGCGATGGTTGCTTCCCTGGCTGTTGTTACGGTAGTCGTGACGCAACAAAAACAGCTTACGTCCGATTCGTTGGTGCGAGAGCAGCATCGCGCGGCGCAAGCTGAAAAAAGACTAGCGATTGCTCAGTCGGCAGCCGACGAAATGATACGCATGGCAGAGAATGAATTAAGTATCAGTCCCATGGAAGAAGCTTTGAGGCAAAGACTGTTGTCTTCGGCGATTAAGTACTATCAGTCGCTGATCGATGAAACAACCGATGATACGGGAACGCAAGTGAATCTGCTTGCAATTCGAAATCGAGCAGAACAGATTTTAAGTCAGTTGTCGTCCGTCCAAAACGAGCGGCAAATGCAACTGCTAGTTGATCCAAGGGTTCAGCGAGATTTAGGCATTACGACCGAACAAGCCAACACGCGATTATTGACGTCGAAGCAAAGAGAACGTTTGAAGCAAATTGCCATTCAACTTCAGGGGCCGCCAGGTCTTCGAGATCTGGTCGTTTCGGGGCAATTAAAACTTTCCCCGGATCAGTTCCTTGCAATTCAGACTCAAATTGTGCAGTATTTGACCACGAATCATGCTGCTATTTCAGCGGAGATTGTTTCTCCCAGTTTCCTTGCTGATCAACTTTCTGGTGTTGCGGATGTAGTCGCGAGCACATCAAGCAGCAAACCAATCAGTAGTCCCGAAGAACTTATTAGTCCACATCTTAAGGCTGCCTTGATGGAGCTTATTCTCAAGCATTTGACTCCGGAACAGATGGAAAGATGGCACGAGTTGACCGGTCCAAAATTCAATGAGGAATGATTCGTGGGCTTGTGTTTTGCCGAGTTGGTAGTTGTTGCGGCGAATGGGTTCGACTAGTATTTCCGTAATACTAGTCGGACATCGCCACTTTGAACCGGACAGACAATTGCCACTCTGCTGGAGTGTAGAGCCTTTAGGCGCTGAGCACCTTGGATACTCCAAAGGCGATTAAATCCTGGACTCCAGAGCAAAGTGTCGCGGTCTAACTAGGGTGTCGTTATCCCGCCAGTTCCAGATCTGAAGACTCCATAAACTTTGTTCCGCGTTGAGTGTTGTATTGTTTGCATCGAAACAAACGTTACAACGTGTTACTGCTATGGCCTCCGTTAAATCGGTGTTTGCCGGATAGGTCGCAACGATTATGGCAGTCGATCCAATGGCGAATGCTCCTATTGCCTCCCTTCCTTTATCATTCTCTCCCGCCAGTCCAACTATGAAATCAACCGCTTCGTTTATCCTTGTGGCGTTTCTTGCTTTTTCAAGCGTGCATGCTGCTGACGGATTGAATCCATCAAATCCCGAACGTAATGTGCAGCCAGGCGTTCCCCAAGGGAAGATTACTTCTGGAGTGTTCGAAGGAAGTAAAATTTTTCCTGGAACCCGTCGTGATTACAGCGTCTACGTTCCGTCGCAGTATTCGCCCGACACCCCGGCTAGTTTAATGGTCTTCCAAGATGGAAACAGTTACGCAAAGCCAGATGGTGCTTATCGAGTCCCAGTAGTTCTAGACAACTTGATTCATAAAAAGGCAGTACCTGTAACGATTGCGGTGTTTGTAAATCCCGGCACTATTCCAGCTTTAAAAGCAGATGCCAAAGATCGTAGCAATCGTTCGTTTGAGTACGATTCGATGGGGGACCGCTATTCAAAGTTTCTTATCGATGAGTTCCTTCCGGTTGCACTCAAAGGCTTAAATGTATCCAGCGATCCAAAGCAACGTGCAGTTTGCGGAAGTTCTTCTGGTGGGATTTGCGCATTTACTGTCGCTTGGGAAAGACCTGATCAGTTCGGCAAAGTGCTGAGCCATATCGGTAGTTACACCGACATTCGTGGTGGATGGGCGTATCCGGGGTTGGTCCGAAAGACAAAGTCGAATCCGAAAGCGATCAAGGTTTCGCTTCAGGATGGCAAGGATGACCTGAATAACTTGTTTGGGAACTGGCCACTTGCTAATCAGGATCTTGCTGCTGCGTTGAAGTTTGCTGGTTATGAGCATCAGCTTGTTATGACCGACGGCGGTCACAGTGGCGTATGGGCTGGTGATCGGTTACCTGAAGATCTTCGATGGCTTTGGTCGGATCAACCTTCCTCCGAGCAACCGGCAAGTACTCCGGAAAAGAGTGCTTCAAAATGGCAGGCTCACCCTGATGCGATCGAGAAAAAAGGAGTGCCGCATGGAGTCGTTGAAGATATGACTCCTTGGGAATCGAAGATTTTTGAGGGAACGACTCGGAATTGGTCCGTTTACGTTCCGGCTCAATACAAGAAGAGTAAGCCAGCAGCGTTGATGGTCTTTCAGGATGGGCATTCCTATCGTGATGTCAAAGGCCAGTGGAGGGTGCCAATCGTTTTCGACAATTTAATTGCGAGCGGTGACATGCCACCTACGATCGCGATTTTTATCGATCCAGGACACGAGAACTCCAAGCCGAAACCACAGAGTGCTTGGAAGGCATCGAATCGGAGCGTCGAGTATGACACGCTTGGTGATCGTTACTCTCGCTTCCTTCTCGAAGAGATCATTCCCGAGGTTGAGAAGCGATACAACATCTCGAAAGATCCAGAGATGCGAGCCATTTGCGGTGCCAGCTCGGGAGCAATTTGTGCATTCACTGTCGCATGGGAACGCCCCGACGCCTTTCGCAAGGTTTTGTCGACAATTGGGAGCTTTACGAACCTTCGTGGAGGGAACGTCTATCCATCGCTAATTCGCAAGACCGAGCCAAAGCCGATACGCGTTTATCTTGCTGATAGCAGCGGTGACTTGGACAATCCTTTCGGTAGCTGGCCCCTTTCGAATAAATTGATGGCATCCTCACTTCAGTACATGGGATATGACGTTCGCTTTGATTGGGCTGAGGGCTATGGTCACAACGCGGAGCACGGAGGATCGATCTTTCCTGAAGCTCTCAAGTGGCTGTGGCGCAAGAAAAAGCATGTCCCGAAGCTCGATACCAAGGGGGACCTAAGAGGGGATTTGACTTTACTGAAGCTTCTTGTGCCAGGAAAATCATGGGAAGTGGTTGCGCAGGACCTTGGCTTTGCCGACGCGCCATTTAGTGATGCCGAAGGAAATTTCTACTTCTGCGATATGAAAGCACCCGCCATTTACAAAGTCGATTCAACCAATGGAAAGCCAATTGAGATTGCAAAAGAAGCGGTTAGCGGAATGAAATTTGGACCTGACGGACTTCTTTATGGATGCCAAGGTGCAAAGGAACGGGTCATTTCAATCGATCCCAAATCAGGCGCGATAAAAGTCGTCGCAACGAATGTCGTACCTAACGATCTTGCTGTGAGTTCAGATGGCTTTATCTACATCACCGAGACGAAGTCACAGCAGGTTACTCGAATCGAAATCAAGACTGGAAAGACCACCGTTGTAGATACCGGAATAACACGGCCCAATGGAATCGCTCTTTCCAAGGATGGCGGGACTCTGGCTGTTTCGGATCACGGCGGACCGAACACATGGACGTTCCGTGTGCAAGCTGATTCAACCTTGGATGCGAAGATGCCAACAATGACCATGCGGCTTGCGATTGATCCCAAAGGCGAATTCAAATTCAATGAACCGCCTGCATATCAGAGCGCATCCAAGGGGGATGGAGCGGCTGTAGACAAGTCGGGGCGATACTATGTGACATCGGCTTTAGGAGTCCAAGTGTTCGATCCGACCGGTCGTCAGTGTGGAGTTTTGCCTCATCCTAACCCATCGAAGCCGCTGACCAGTTGCACACTCGCGGGCCCGGACCACGCTTATCTTTACGTAACCAACGGCGATAAGATCTATCGACGATTGTTAAGTGTTGAGTAGGCGAGTGTTGGGGGCTGTTTCAAAGCACGTAGTCGCGTCTCTCCGAGACGCGAGATTCCTGCGTCTCCGAGAGACGCAGCTACGTGAGACCTTGCGTCATCAAGCACATTAACAAAACTATTTCTGTTGCGTGGAAAGCTTCTTTGCAACAGCTTCTGCTTCGCGGAACACTCGCATCACGTTTTCCCCCATGATTTTTTGGATACTCGCCTCGGTGTATCCGCGGTTCAGCAGCTCTTGAGTTATCAGCGGGTACTTGGAAACGTCTTCGAGTTGGTGGGGGAGCGAGTCGACTCCATCAAAATCGGACCCGATTCCGACATGATCGACGCCGATCATTTTGACAAGGTGATCGATGTGATCGACAACGTCATGAATCGATCCTCGCGCCAGTGGGTGAGTCTTCCGCCAAGCGGTTGTTTTGCTTTTAACAACAGATTCGTTATCGCCAGCTTGCTTCCATGCAGTCGTCTCGGTTTGCAATAATCGATTTCGCTCTCCCGCTTCAGGGACTACAAACCCAGAGTAAAAATTAACCATAATCACACCTCGGTTTGCTTTGACGATTGGCAAGATGTCGTCAGGAACGTTTCGAGGATGATCGCAGATAGCTCTTGCGGATGAGTGTGAAAAAATCACAGGTGCTTTCGTAACACGTAACGCATCACGCATTGTTTCGTCGGAAACATGCGAAAGATCGACAAGCATTCCGAGTTCGTTCATTCGGACCACGACTTGTTCCCCAAACTCAGTTAAGCCACCGTGCTTACCTTCGTCGGTCGAAGCGTCTGCCCAATCAAGTGTGGCCGAATGGGTCAATGTCATGTAGCGAGCGCCAAGGTCATAAAGCTTCTCAAGGACAGTCAGGGAGTTCTCGATAGAGTGACCCCCTTCGACACCAATCATCGAAGCAATCTTCCCTTCCTTGATGGCAAGCTCAATTTCGGAGGTCGATCTGCAGAACGAAAAAGTGTCTGGGTATCGCTTTACCATCGCATGGACAAAATCAATCTGCTCGAGGGTTTGCAAGAGAGCTTCGCCGTTTAGTCTTGTGCTCACGGGAACATAGACCGACCAGAATTGTGCTTTGACTCCGCCACGTCGAAGGCGTTCGATGTCAGTATTCAATTCGAGTGCTGGTTTACTGATGTCCAGTGTGTCGAAGCTAGGTGTCCCTCGTTCACGAAACTCCCATGGCAGATCGTTATGACCGTCAATGAGTAGCACCGATTCATGGAGAATTCTTGCTGCATCCGTAAGGACGACTTCCGGTCGGCCTCCCTCCCCTGGAAGCTCCTGAGCGATGAGGCAAGAATCAAGTTTCAGAGAGAAAGGTGCTCCGAATAGAAAAAATGGCACTGCAACGAAAAAAGCAAATTGATATGGAGAGGCAATTCGGACAACTTTTTCGGGCATGGTGTTTTCTTGCGGATTGCGAAAGCGGGTGTGTTAACACAACTTCAAACTAGTGGTTGGACTCGTCTCACAGGTGAAGACGCTTCTGAAGGTCTCTAGTTTTCACACGGTTTCTTGCGACGCTGGAATTGTTGCGAATTCCGCTGTCCCCAGTTTAGGATGTGTTCCACCACAAGTGACGGCGATGCGGAAGGATGCGAAATTTTCTGGAATATACAAGTTATTGGTATAACCGGTTAACCAATTATCTTCCCCAGCGAACATTTTCTAGCGGAAATGCATTTGAGGGAAAAATGCCTTAAGAACTTAAGATTTGCGAGCGTTCAGGGTTGGAATTTGAAAATGCCCGAATCGCCGTCGTCCGCTTTAAATTTTTTTAGCACTGCCTTGGAACGCGTGTTTTCATGTTCACACCGAGGGCGAATCAGGCTAAACTCTCGTCCGTTAGCTCGAAAAATCTCCTTTTACCTTAAACCGATTCATGCTCACCGCACTACCCGTTTTGCCAATTGCCGCTCTTTCGCAGTATATCTTTGGCCCGCTTTTGTTTTTGGTCTCCCTTTTCATGATCCTTGTGATTTTGGTTCAACGAGGAAAAGGTGGTGGATTAACTGGTGCATTGGGGGGGCCGGGAGGTCAGAGCGTTTTCGGCAGCAAAGCAGGTGACCTTTTCACAAGGATTACCGTCGTTTTGGCAACTGTTTGGATCTTTTTGTTGGCTTTTGCCGTTTGGTGGTACAACGAAGATTCGTTAAGTTCCGCATTGGCCGGGGCGGACGAAAATGTTCCCGCAATGACAGCAAAACCAAGTGCATCCGAAACAGGTGCAGCAAGTTCGTCGGCTGTGACTCCGAACGTTGGTGAAGTTGCCCCTATTGAATTGGGTTCCGGCGACGCTGCGACTGGCGATATGCTGAAGGGATTGTCAGGCGGCGACACACCGAAAGTTCCCGAAACCAAGACCGACGCGGCCGCAGCAGCGCCTGCTAGCGGGTCATCTCCATCAGCAGAAACTCCAAAGGCAGAGGTCTCACAGCCAAGCGAGATGACTGAAAAGCCATCCGATTCGACTGCGACGACTCCGACTGAGAAGTCGCCTGAAGTAGCTCCCAAAGTGGACGCGCCCGCAACGGAGACTCCTAAAGTGGAGTCCCCGAAGCTAGAAGCACCAGTCGTTGAAGCACCAGCAGGGGCAACTCCCACCGCCCCAACACTTGAGGCCCCTACGGCTCCCGCAAAGTAGATTACACCAGCCTTTTCGCTGTCGAGTTCTTTGATTCCCTATAAAAACTGCGAGCGATCGATTGCTTTACAGCATGACAGGTCATGGCCAAGCCGTACGGTCCTTGGCAAGCGTAACTATTAACGTAGAAACACGCGCAGTTAACAATCGTTTTCTCAAGATTGTCCCAAAGGTCAGTAAGCAACTCGGGAGCTTTGAGAATTCGATTGAGTCGATCGTTCGCGAATTGGTGCGACGTGGTTCAGTTCAAGTAAACGTGACGGTTACTGGGGCTTCCGATGCTGGTGTGTACCGATTTAATTCGAGCGTCCTCGAAAACTACTGGACTCAGGCACGCGAAATTGCGAAGAGAATCGGCGCACCCGCCCCTGCCCTGGAAGCCCTCTTGGAATTACCAGGTGTAATTGCCGAGCCACAGAGTGAAGACGAGCCCCCGGAACTCCTAGATTTGGCCAGCCAAACTCTCCGGGAATCGATCTTGATGATGAATAACATGCGAGCCCAGGAAGGCGAGGCGATGGCTGTCGAGCTTCGTATGGGACTCGACAAGATTGGGGCATGTTCGCGGATCGTTGCCGATCGCGCTCCCGCGGTTGTGTCTGAATACCAAACACGCTTGGAGTCGAAGATCAAACGGGCTTTGGAAGGACTTGACGTCCAGATTGACGCGGCCGCAATTATCCGAGAAGTTCAGATTTTTGCAGATCGTTCGGATATTCGTGAAGAGCTAGTTCGGCTCGCAAGCCACCTTACGCTCTTTCGGCAAGCGATGGACGACCGAGAAAGCCAAGGGCGAAAGCTGGATTTTCTGGTCCAGGAAATCAATCGAGAAATCAATACCATTGGCTCCAAGGCCAGTGATGCAATGATCACGGAGCAAATCGTCCTGATGAAAACTACACTTGAACAGATTCGGGAGCTGATTCAGAACATCGAATGAATGCAGTATCGAAGCCAGGCCGACTCATTATCATTTCTGGCCCCTCGGGAGCGGGTAAGTCTACCGTCGTGAAAACCCTGCTTCAGCGGAGCGATTTGCCCCTAGAGCTGAGCGTTTCTGCGACGACTCGGTCTCCAAGGGCGGGCGAAGTTGACGGGCGTGACTACTATTTTCTTACACAGGCGGAATTCGCACGTCGCCGGCTTGCGGGGGAATTTCTGGAGTGTAAGGAGGTTTTTGGCCGTGGTGACTGGTATGGAACGCTTCGATCAGTAGTTGGCTCTGGATTAGAACGCGGTAAGTGGTTAATCTTAGAGATTGACGTGCAAGGTGCCCTTTCGATCATTGATTCGGAGAATCCAATCACGATTTTCGTCCATCCCGGTTCTATGGAAGCATTGGAAACAAGGCTTCGGTCTCGGGGAACCGAAGAGGAAGCAGCGATTCAACGCCGCTTAGAAGTTGCTCGCGAAGAAATGGCGCAGCGTCATCGCTACCGGCACGAGGTCATTAACGACGACCTGGATGAGACGGTTGAGAATATGTGTAAATTGCTGAAACAGTATCAGAACCAGAGAGAAATTGATCCATGCTCGAAGAACTAAAAGAAGAAGCCATCGTCAACAAAGTAGGTGGTCGATTCAAGCTCTCGACACTTATCCAGAAGCGATTGGTCCAGTTGAACCGTGGCAGCCGCCCGCTGGTGGACCTGAACACTAAGAATCATATGGAAGTTGTTATCCAAGAAATTTTGCAAGACAAGATTTTCTTGACAACTAACAACGAAGTGAAGTTGATTGGCGAAGGCCAAGATCTTGGCGACCTGCTTGATTTGGATTCCGGCGATCTATCGTGAGTGCCAAGTCGGCCGATGGCGAACGAGTCGGTAGCAGACGCATTGTCGTCGCTATCGGTGGCGGTATCGCGGCTTACAAGTCAGCAACGCTGGTCAGCCGGCTTGTTCAACAGGGCGATGATTGCTCGGTAGTTCTAACCCGCGCCGGACAAGAATTCGTGGGATCTGCGACCTTTGCTGCGCTTTGCAATCGTGCGCCGGTGGTAAGTCCGTTTGATGATCGATATCCCATGGGTCCGCATATCGAGCTTGCCGATGGTTGCGATTTGCTAGTGATTGCCCCTGCCACAGCTAGGATTCTCGCAAGTTGTGCTCACGGCTTGGCTGATGATCTTCTGGCGACGCTCTATCTGAGCGTGACATGCCCTGTCCTGATGGCTCCCGCAATGAGCGCGTCGATGTGGGAGAAGCCTTCGGTGCAGCGTAATGTTATGCAGCTCCGTTCCGACGGTGTTCACATGGTGGGGCCCGGCGAAGGATGGTTGAGCTGTAGGCAAAAGGGAACTGGGCGAATGGCCGAAGCGGACGAGATTTTGATTGAGGCCAACAACCTTTTAAGGAATCTTGGATGACTCATATTGTCATCACCTCAGGACCAACGCGTCAGTACTTGGATCCAGTCAGATATCTGACCAACGCCTCTAGCGGACGGATGGGCTCAGCCCTTGCGACCGAAGCGATAGCCCTAGGGCACCGTGTAACAATCATCAGCGGTCCTGTAAGCGTGGAGTATCCTCAAGCGGCAACTGTCGTCCCCGTCGTGACGACCCAGGAAATGCTGGAAGCGACCTCGATTGCCTTCGCATCTGCTGACGGATTAATTGGAGCAGCCGCCCCGTGTGACTATATGCCTCAACATGTGCAGCCCCAAAAGATGTCGAAAACGGGTGAAGAGGTAACGCTGCGATTGATTGAAACTCCGGACGTGATTGCAACACTTGCCGCCACCAAGCAAAAGCATCAATGGGTTGTCGGATTCGCATTGGAAACGGAAGATCGACGCTTTCGAGCCATTGTTAAAATGCAAAAAAAATCGTGCGATCTCATGGTCAGCAACGGTCCGACTGCGATCGATTCCCTCGATAACGATATTGAACTGATTGAACGTTCCGGTGACATCTTAGCGCATATTACTGGCTCGAAAGAAATCGTTGCAAAGGGTATTCTTAGGCACATACAGGACCGATTGATATCGCCACGCACCACGTAGGCCAGCCTCTCCGCAGGCTGACACGTTTAGCAAGGACAGATCCCAAGTCTGCGGAGAGACTTGGCTACGTGTTGTAGGTCAGCCTCTCCGCAGGCTGACATGATTATGTAGTAACAGCTCCCGAGTTTGCTGCGAGACTTGGCTAAGTGACATAACTAATCGCAAGCACCCGTTTATCTTGCAGTCGAAAAATGCAACAGCCTAATGATCACAACTGAAATGATTGATTTATCGACCAAGCTTGGTCGGCTTCATCTTGCGAATCCGATTCTCACCGCGTCGGGCACCTTTGGATATGCTCGTGAGATGGCGTCGATCGTGGACCTAACCAAGCTTGGGGGAATACTACCCAAGACAATTACTCGCGATCCGCGGCCCGGAAACACGCCTTGGAGGACCGTCGAAACGAGTGCCGGTCTGCTGAACGCGATTGGGCTAGATAACGATGGTGTCGACTATTTTTTAGCGAACCACTGGCCATATCTTAAATCGATAGGCTCGCCGGTAATCGTGAGTATTGCAGGAAAGTCGCAAGAGGACTTTGTTTACTTAGCTAAGCGAATGAACGAGGCCGAGGGACTTGCGGCGCTTGAGTTAAATGTTTCCTGTCCGAATGTTTCTGGCGGAGTCGACTTTGGTACGGACCCAAGGTCTTGTTACGATGTTGTGAGCGGTGTTCGCAACGCGATTAACTGCCCGCTGCTAACCAAGCTAACTCCGAACGTAACGAGCATCGCGGCGATCGCAAAGGCCGCTGCCGAAGCGGGTGCCGACGCGGTAAGTTGTATCAACACGGTCCTTGGAATGGCAATCGATTGGAAAAAACGTCGAGCTCTTCTCGGTAACAAAGTTGGTGGACTCAGTGGGCCTGCGATTAAGCCGGTTGCCCTGAGATGCGTGTATCAAGTTGCATCGCAAGTCAAAATTCCGATCATTGGAATCGGCGGTATCGCGACTATCGACGATTGTATGGAGTTTTTCATCGCTGGAGCCTCTGCGGTACAAATTGGGACAGCCAATTACTACGACCCCCAAGTCAGCACAAGATTGATAGGCCAACTTCCGGAAGCGATTCGAAGTCTTGGGGCGCGGTCGCTGCAAGAAATAGTTGGAACGCTACAATAGAGTTAGCGATGATAAAATCAGAGTCGTAGCTCTTCAAAATTTTCCTTACACCTTAAGCCATACTCCGTAAGCCTCATCTAAATGCGTATTCTCTCAGGTATCCAACCCACCGGTCGATTTCATTGGGGAAATTACTTCGGTGCCATTCGGCAGTACATCGAATTCCAGCATGAGCATGAGGGACTTTATTTCATAGCGGATTTGCATGCCCTTAACACGATTCGCGATGCGGGCGTTTTGCGGCAGAATGTGCAGGATGCGGCGATCGATCTACTTGCTTTAGGGTTGGATCCTGCTAAAGCCACGCTCTTCGTACAATCGGAAATTCCAGAAGTATCGCGATTGTGTTGGTTGCTAATGACAGGAACTCCGCTCGGATTGCTTGAGAGGTGTCATGCATTCAAGGACAAGAAGGCGAAAGGGCTGCCGGCTAGTGCTGGGCTCTTCACGTATCCCGTTCTAATGGCTGCAGATATCTTGCTCTACGACAGCAATTGGGTGCCAGTTGGCGAAGATCAGGTTCAGCATATCGAGGTATGTCGAGACCTTGCGCGTAGCTTTAATGTGCACTTCGGTGAAACATTTGTTATGCCCGAAGCGAAGGTCGTGGAGGATGCAGCCAAAGTCCCGGGCACTGACGGCGAGAAGATGAGCAAGAGTTACGATAATACCCTCGCAATCTTCGAGCCTGTTAAAGATGTGCGAAAAAAGATCATGCGGATCTCAACCGATTCGCGACCGATGGAAGAGGCCAAAGAGCCTGAAGGCGACCACCTCTATGATCTACTCAAGCTTGTTGCATCGCCCGAAGAGACTCAAGAGGTTGCTGCAATTTATCGTCGCGGCGGATTCGGATATGGCGACATCAAGAAACGTCTTGCAGATGCATCTGAACGCTATTTCGCCGCAGCGAGAGAACGTCGCGTCGAGTTAGAATCGAATCCACAATACGTTCGGAGCGTGTTGGACCAAGGTGCAGCAAAAGCTCGTGAAAAAGCCTCCGAAGTTCTGGCCCGCGTTGAATCGGCATGTGGAATAAAGTAGACAAACATGAAACCGGAATCCGTCGAGCCTAACCGTGTCATCAGTATTGGCACCGATATCATCGAATGCCATCGCATCGCACAAATGATTGAAAAGCACGGAGAAGTATTTCTCCAACGCGTCTTTACGCACCGTGAGATACTTTATTGTTCGTCCCGTCGAGCGGCCAACCAGCATTATGCAGGTCGCTGGGCGGCTAAAGAAGCTGCACTGAAAGCGTTAGGTACCGGATGGTCCAAGGGGATTCAGTGGACTGATGTCGAAGTCCAAAACGAGGTTGGTGGAAAGCCAGTTTTGGTTCTAACGAATCGTGCTCACGAGATCGCGATTGCGTTAGGGATTGAAAAAATGTTGATTAGCATCTCGCACTGCCGTGCCTACGCTATCGCATATGTCACAGCAGTCGGTGGATGATCCACATCACCTGATACAGGCTGTGCCAAGAATCGGAATTGTGACTCTGTCGGAGCAGCACTACTCATGATTTATCTCGATAATCACTCGACCACGCGAGTCGATCCACGTGTTGTCGCGATCATGGGTTCCATGATGGAAAGCAATTATGCAAACGCTGGGAGCACGACTCATCTAGCAGGTCGAGAGGTTGCTTTAAAGGTTTCGGAAGCGATTCGGACAATTGCATCGTGCCTCAAGCTTGATCCAGATGTCGCATCGGACGAATTGGTAATGACCAGTGGCGCGACGGAGGCTAATAACTTGGCGATCTTCGGCGTTTGCCTTCACCCTCGTCAAAAGCGTCGTCAAGTTGTCAGTGTTGTTACCGAGCATCGTGCCGTCCTTGACCCACTTGAAAGACTGAAGCAACACGGCTTTGAAGTGGTTTTGATGCCCGTGTGGCCGCAGGGGCACGATTTGGTTGGGCAAATTGATTTAGAGCAAGCTTCCCAACTTATCACAGACAAAACGGCTTTGGTTTCGGTCATGCACAGCAATAACGAAATTGGTTGTTTTCAACCGATTCGAGAGTTGTCTGCGATATGTCACCGTGTGGGTGCAATACTTCACACGGACGCCACGCAGACGGTTGGACATGAGGCTTTTAACGTCTCTGAATTGGGGTGCGACTTGATGAGTTTTTCATCGCATAAGTTTTATGGCCCCAAAGGCTCTGGCGGGCTGTATGTTGCATCAAGACCTTCTGGTATTCGACTTCAAGCTCAAATCCTTGGAGGTGGCCAGCAATCTAACCGTCGTTCCGGGACGATTGATTCGGTTGGTGTCGTCGGAATGGCAGAAGCCATGCGGTTGGCGGTAGAAGAGTTGCCTGAAGCAACCAATCGAGATAGGGCTCTTCGAGATAGGCTGTGGGGAAACCTACAGTCTATAGAGGGCGAATGCATTCGATTGAATGGTCCAGCTCTGCATGATCATGATAGGCTCGCAAGAAATCTGAACATTGAAGTCGAGGGGATTGAGGGCCAGACATTGATGCTGCTTTGCGATGAGTTGTGCATGAGTAGTGGAAGTGCATGTACCAGCGCTGAACCTCTTCCAAGTCACGTATTGCAATCGATTGGACTTTCCGCAGACCAAGCTCGCTGCTCAATCCGATTTGGAGTCGGGAGATTCACTACCGAACATGAGATCGACCGCGCAACGGAACTCATGGCAGAATCACTGAAGTCCGTAACTCGATAGACCGCACGTTCTACATCTTGCGATATCGGGTGGAAATCTGTCGTGCAGTTGAAAAAACCAGTCGCTGTTTGGATCTCAAGCTCGAGACGCGTCGCCATCAGTATTCGACCGCATAGCAAAACACCAAGCTGGTCCAAGGACCTTCGTTTTGCCGATTTGGACCTGTCGAAATCTTTTCGTCATTGGTTGTTTTGCTGCGAGATTTATCGCATCCCAAGGGATGCTGATGCGGTGACATTGAAAAAACCGTAGAATCGCTGACGGTAGAAGGTGTAGATAGTCATCATCAAGTACCACATGTACTGACCATCCAAGACTGTAGGGGCCAAACTGAAAGGATTGAAAGTTCTTTCTGAAATTTGGCTCGCCAAAAGGCATGGCCACGAACTGCTTTGCGAGCAGTTGCCATGCCGATCGGATGAGAAAGCCAGTGATAGCGATCGCAAATGAGATCTGGAAAATCACAATCAGTAACGCGAGCGCCATGGAACTAACTTAGGGGATTCAGCGTTGGGGGCCTAACCGGTGATGTGGATGAATGCGTGGACGTGCGGTGCACCACGGAAG
Source organism: Planctomycetaceae bacterium (assembly GCA_027487375.1). GTDB lineage: Bacteria > Planctomycetota > Planctomycetia > Pirellulales > Pirellulaceae > JAIYDQ01. Next base: position 11,239 of record JAIYDQ010000274.1, on the reverse strand, counting down.
TGAATCACAGTCTTAGGGCCTTCGATTCTCCAGCAATCCCAAATCCCGTCGTTCGCCATATCCGAGTCGCGGAAGAACGCTAGTCGCAGCTTTCCGATGCTGTCCGGTTGGCTCTTGACCAATTGAATGGCTTCTGAGCGATCCTCCTCACGGTACGGAGACAGGATCGAGGCAAGTGCAGCTTCGAAAAGAGTGCGTTGGTCATCTGTCATCTGTTCGACAGCCATCCCACTCAGCGGTCTATCTTTCGTGTCGACGGTGACGTTTGCTTCCGATTGCCCGTTACCACCTACAAGAGCAAGTTTGCGTTGCGCGGCATCGAGCGACTCGAACACTCGATTGACTTGCTCGGTTTGAAAGTAGAACAAGTTTGATTTAGGCTCGGATTCGTCGCCGTGGCCGTAAGCAATCGGACCGCCGAACGCAACTCGATCCAGCGAATTGCCATCGGCTCGCATCGTGAGGTGTCGCCCGGTCAGCACCCATTCAAATTGATCCTCTCCAGGCTTGCCAAACCAAGCCATGCTGTAGGCTTCTAGCCCTCCATCGTCGTCTTCGGTTTGTTTAAGAATTCGCTCATAACCTTCGGCAGATGTGAGTTCACGGACAATCTGCTTCGCAAGTACTTGCTGTCGCTTGTCGTAGAAAGAGCTTCCTACTGTGGGCTTAACGATATGCCAGTTGGCTTTGACGACACTTCGGAGTGGATCATTGAAGCCGCGAGTTACTGCAGCACGTTGTGAATCGGTAAGCGATTCGAACAGTTCCCCTACTACCGATTCAGCTCGGCTACTCTTGGTGGGTGCAGCGTGAACCCAGTTGGGCCTTGCGAGAAGTGCCGAGCTTGCAAGAGTAGCAGCCAGAAAGGTTCGTCTGGGAAGCTGCTCGTTACATCCATGAAGATTCTTAGAACATGGGCTCATTGGTCGATTGCCTTTAAGAGAGAGGATGAATGGACGCCGACAAAAAATCGAACGGTCCAAAAACGCGACATAGTTCCTTGTATTTCATAACGAGACGCAATGCAAGTCTGCGGCGGAATTGGTTGAATGCAATTCCACGTACGTCAGCCGTCCCGTAGGTCAGCCTCTCCGCAGGCTGACATTCTGCAAGCCGAGGAGTTTCAAGTCTGCGGAGAGACTTGGCTACGTGTTTGTAGTTCAGCCTCTCCGCAGGCTGACATTCTGCAAGCCGAAGAGTTTCAAGTCTGCGGAGAGACTTGGCTACGTATTTTTTTGGCTATGTATTTCTTGGCTACGTGACGACTTACGCAGCTTGTTAACCTTGAGATTTTCGGAACAAGAGACGTTTAATCGGGTTTGAGTCATAGTATACTATTGTTGCGTACTAAGATTGAGATGTTGATTCTCGGGTCCCGTACGTTCCCGCCTTCGATTCATCCCATCCAAAATCGCCATTCGATTTTCTCGGTTATTTCTATATCCGAGAGAAGTCGATCTATCCTTTTGATCTCTCAATGACAAATCAAGAATTCAGCTCTGGCCAAACTAAAAAGCGATCTTCGCTCGGAGTGCTTTACTTTGCCGTAGCTTCCGCCGCGATTGGGGGATTGCTTCTTGTTGTTTGGTGGAATCGAGTTGTTTTAAGCGAGACCGTCATTAGTTGGCGTTCTGCGATTGGACTTGCTGCTCCAGCCAAACCTTCGCAAGGAGGTGATTCGAAGAAGTCCGGAAATCGCCCGGTGGCGGTCGGTGTAGCTACATCAGTACAACGTGATTTGCCAGTTTATCTATCGGGAATCGGAACAGTTACGGCTCTGAATACCGTGACATTAAAATCGCGAGTCGACGGCGAGCTCATCAAGGTTTCGTTAGTTGAAGGACAAGCTGTCGAGTCGGGTGAGCTACTCGCCGAGATAGATCCAAGGCCGTTCGAGGCGGCTCTAGCGCAGGCCGAAGGGCAGCTTGCCCGGGATCGCGCGACACTCCAGCTGTCCAAGCAAACGTTATCAAGGCTGCAATCACTGAAGCTTCAAAATGCGACCTCCCAACAAGAGCTTGATGAACAGCAATCGCTTGTTGAACAGTCAGAAGCTGTTGTTGCAATTGGACTCGCTAATGTTCAAAACGCGCAACTACAGCTTTCGTACACGCGAATTACATCACCAATTAGTGGGCGAGTTGGTCTTCGACTGATTGACAAAGGAAACATTGTAAAAGCAAACGACCTTGGCGGGCTTGCGGTGATAACGCAAGTGTCACCCATCTCTGTGGTTTTCGCCATTCCTCAAGATGCAATTCCCCTTTTACAGACCAGTATGAAACAAACGGATCAGCTCATCGTCGAAGCTTTTGATCGTGATGTAAGTACACGCTTGGCGGAAGGCAAGCTGACTGCGATCGATAATCAAGTTGATCCTACAACAGGCACTTTAAAGTTGAAAGCAACCTTCGAGAACGCCGAACAAACACTGTTTCCAAATCAGTTCGTCAACGCAAGGCTTCGAATAGATACCGTTCGCGATGCGATCGTGGTTCCATCGTTGGCTGTACAACGGGGCCCTGACTATCGTTATGTTTACGTCGTCAAAAGTGATGAGACCGTTGAGTTGCGAAAGGTTGCGCTTGGTCCGATTGATGGAAGCGAATCTTCCATCACGAAAGGTCCAACTGTTGGAGAAACTGTCGTAATCACCGGTCTCGACAAACTTCAGCCAAATACAAAGGTGATTCTGCCTAAGCGAAAAACAGATTCGGCGGGTTAGCGTTCATGGATTTCTCCCGAGTCTTTATTCTTCGTCCTGTTGCGACCGTACTTTTCATGGCTGCTATCGCCATCACGGGCGGAGTCGCATATCGGCTGCTTCCAGTCTCGGCGTTACCGCAAGTTGAATACCCGACCATTGTCGTATCGACGTTTTATCCTGGAGCAAGCCCGGACGTAGTCGCATCCTCGATTACGACCCCCTTGGAGCGACAGCTAGGCCAAATACCCGGTCTCAGCCAAATGACCAGCTCGAGCTCTGAGGGGTGCTCGGTTATCACACTTCGATTTGTTCTCGAGCTGAATATTGATGTTGCTTCTCAACAGGTTCAAGCTGCCATCAATGTCGCGTCTGGCTATCTGCCTCGCGACTTGCCCAATCCACCTATATATAACAAAACAAATCCTGCGGATTCACCGGTGCTCACGCTTGCATTGTCGTCTGATACCCTGCCGCTCTCTCGCATCCAGGATTTAGCGGATACGCGACTGGCTCAGAAACTATCACAAGTGGCAGGAGTCGGGCAAGTTACAGTAACTGGAGGACAGAAAAAAGCGATTCGTATCCAAGTCAATCCTCTCGCTTTGGCAAATGTTGGACTCGACATGGCCGACATTCGAACAGCCCTTGCTGCATCGAATGTGAATCAGGCGAAAGGAAGTTTTGATGGGACGCAGCAATCGGTGATCATTGCGGCGAACGACCAATTGCTTACAAGCCAACAGTATCGCGATCTTATTCTTGCGCAACGCGATGGTGCAGTTATCAAAGTTTCCGACATTGCAAATGTTATCGACGATGTAGAGAACCAAAGGCAAGCCGCCTGGGTGAACCAGAACCCTGCTGTGTTGGTCAACATTCAGAGGCAGACAAATGCAAACGTGATTGAAGTCGTTGATCGAATCAAAGCATCGTTACCTCAGCTGAAAGAATCGCTCCCTGCTGCCATCGACGTGAAAGTCGTGTTGGATAGAACGGAAACGATTCGAGCTTCTATTCATGACGTTCAACTCGAATTGCTGCTCACGATTGCACTCGTGGTGCTTGTCGTGTTTGTGTTTCTCAGGAGCGTACGAGCGACCATTATTCCAGGAGTGGCCGTTCCACTGTCAATCGTTGGGTCGCTCGGTGTGATGTACCTTATTGGCTGCAGTATCAACAACCTTACCCTGATGGCGTTGACAATATCCGCAGGTTTTGTAGTGGACGATGCGATCGTGATGGTCGAAAACATCATTCGTTACATCGAGCAGGGCAAGACGCCGAAGGAAGCTGCATTGGCGGGAGCAAAGGAGATAAGCTTCACAATCATTTCATTGAGCGTATCGCTGATCGCAGTGCTTATTCCTCTCTTATTCATGGGTGACATTATAGGTCGTCTGTTTCGTGAGTTTGCGATAACACTTAGCATTACCATTGTGATCTCGGCAGTTATTTCGCTCAGCTTGACTCCCATGATGTGCTCATTGCTTTTGTCACAACGCAAGCTTAGTCATGAATCAAATTCATTGGCGGATTCTAGGCAAGCAAATTCATTTCTGAGTGCGATTGAGAGGCTCTTTAGTGGTTTCGCGAAAGCTTATGAAAAGACGCTTCAGATCGTTTTGAACCATCAACTCGCAACCATGACGATCTTTTTTGCAACGATGATTGCCACGATTTACTTGTACATTGTAATTCCCAAAGGCTTCTTCCCGGCCGAAGATACTGGAGTCCTACTGGGCATCACGGAAGGCCCGCAAGATGTGTCGTTTCCAGCGATGAAGGATTTGCAGGAAGATTTTAATCGGCGAATACTTGAAGACGATGACGTAGAATCCATTACCAGCTTTATTGGAATCGATGGGACGAATTTAACGCTTAATAGTGGTCGAATCCAAGTGAAATTGAAGCCCCACGAGCATCGAAAAAGTTCAGCAGTAGAGATTGCTCGCCGGATTCAGGACGAAGTGAATGGCCAAGTGAGTGCTTCGTTGTTCCTGCAGCCAGTGCAAGATCTTTCTGTCGAAACGCGAGTTAGTCGATCGGAATTTCAATTCACTTTCGAAAACGCAAACAGCGAAGAGCTAGCGACTTGGGTTCCCGTATTTGTCGATAGACTAAGGAGTAGGCCAGAGCTCCGTGATGTTGCGACCGATCAACTCTTGAACGGGTCACAAGTTCAGCTCAATGTAGATCGCGATTCGGCATCAAGACTTGGGGTTGATCTTTTGAGTGTCGATGATGTGCTCTACGATGCATTTGGGCAACGACAGGTGTCAACGATATTCACGCAATCCAATCAATATCGAGTGATCCTTGAAGTGGCACCCGAGTTTCGGAATTCTAAGGATGACTTGGGAGAGTTGAGAGTGAAAACGGCGACCGGTTCGCTCGTACCGATGTCTTCTTTTACAAAAACCTCACTTCAACGGGTACCACTTGCGATCAATCACCAGAGCCAGTTTCCTGTCGTTACGGTTTCTTTTAATCTTCGAAACGGATACTCACTGGACTCGGCGATTCGCGCTGTCAACGAAACTTTAGCGGAAACGGAGTTACCCGCTAGCATGATCAGCGGCTTTCAGGGAACGGCCCAAGCATTCCAGAAATCGCTTACCACAACACCTTTATTAATCTTAGCAGCGCTCGTCACCGTTTACATTGTTTTGGGAGTGCTTTACGAGAGCTATGTTCACCCGATAACCATCTTGTCTACGCTTCCTTCCGCTGGTGTCGGAGCGTTGTTGGCATTGATGTGGTGCGGGCTTGAACTGACTGTCATCTCATTGATTGGGATCATCTTATTGATCGGGATCGTGAAAAAGAATGCGATCATGATGATCGACTTTGCACTGGATGCGCAGCGTAACCAAGGATTGCTTCCTCGGGATGCAATCTACAAAGCGTGTTTACTTCGGTTTAGACCAATTATGATGACGACGATGGCGGCTCTTTTGGGAGCGGTACCGCTCGCCCTCAGTTCCGGTGTCGGCGCCGAATTACGGCAGCCTCTTGGTATCACCATCATTGGAGGATTGGTGTTAAGTCAGATACTTACGCTTTACACGACTCCTGTGATCTACCTATGGCTTGATCAAGTTCGATATTTCGCCGGCAACCTAACGACGGTGGAGGTTGAGCAGCCTTGAGCATATCCGAACCATTTATTCGTCGTCCTGTTGCAACGACCTTACTAACGATTGCAATCCTAATCTCAGGAATGTTGTCATACTGGTTGCTACCAGTTAGCCCTTTACCTCAAGTCGATCTGCCAACTATTTCTGTCAGCGCTAGTTTCCCGGGTGCTAGCCCCGAAACGATGGCGACAGCAGTGGCTACTCCGCTCGAGAGGACACTTTCCAGGATTGCGGGCGTCACAGAAATGACGAGCAATAGCACTCTTGGAAGTACGGGAATTACTCTGCAGTTTGAATTGAACCGCGACATTAATGCGGCCGCGCGAGATGTACAAGCTGCAATCAATGCTGCACGGAGCCAGTTGCCAGCAAACCTGCCGAACAACCCGTCATATCGCATGGTCAACGCGGCTGATTCTCCAATTATGATGCTCAGTTTGATATCCGATACGATCCCAAAAGATCAAATGTACGATATCGCCACTACGCAACTGCAGCAGATGATTTCCCAAGTACCGGGAGTTGGACAGGTCAACTTGGGTGGTGGTTCGGGACCTGCCGTTCGAGTCGAGATAAATCCTACTGTGATGAATCAGATCGGGTTGTCTCTGGAGGACGTTCGACTCGCGATCGCAAATGCGAACGTGAACCGCCCCACCGGATCGATTGTGGATGACCATCAGGCCTCATTCGTCAATGTCAACGATCAGATGGAAGTCGCATCGGAGTATATGCCGCTGATTGTTGCATATCGAAATGGTGCTGCTGTTCGACTACGTGACATCGCGAGTGTTACAGATTCGGTTGAGGACACGCGACAGTTCGGCATCTTCGATGGAGTCCCTTCGATCTCTGTCTTGATTTATCGGCAACCGAATGCAAACATCCTAGATACTGTCGATCGAATTCGCAGTATTCTCCCAACGCTTCGCGCTCAAATACCAGCAGCAATCGAAATGGCGATCGGTTTTGACCGAACAACGACGATTCGAGCAGCCATAGAAGATGTGCAGTTCACGCTTTGGTTATCGGTCGTTTTGGTGATGATGGTCGTGTATGCGTTTCTACGCGATTGGCGTTTTACGTTGGTCACTTCGGTATCGGTCCCTGTTTCTTTGGTTGGGACCTTTACGTTGATGTATCTTGCGAATTATTCGATTAATAATCTATCGTTAATGGCACTTACGATCGCAACAGGATTTGTCGTAGATGATGCGATCGTGGTCACTGAAAACATTAATCGATATCTTGAAAAGGGATATTCAGGCTTTGAAGCCGCCTGTGTTGGAGCGAAAGAAATCGGTTTTACAGTGCTTTCAATCAGCGTATCGCTGATCGCTGTGTTTATCCCGATTTTATTGATGGGAGGAGTCGTGGGGAGACTCTTTCAAGAATTTGCGGTTGTGCTTTCTTCAGCCATCATTATCTCGCTTGTTGTCTCGTTAACTACGACACCTATGTTGTGTGCGATCTTGCTTCGGAGGGAGTCTCGATGGAAAGATTTAAACGTTCACCATTCGGAGCATTTAACGAGCCATCATGGTAAACAGGGTTTCGTACTTTCCTTTTACCGTCGATCTCTTACGTTCGTTCTTGATCATCCCACTTGGACATTGTTGGTCTTTTTAGCGACGATTGTTTTGAACGTCTACCTATTTGTGATAGTACCAAAAGGCTTTTTTCCTCAACAGGATAATGGTCGATTGGTCGGTAGTCTTGTGGCGGATCAAGGGACTTCGTTTAAAGCGATGTCGGCATTCGTGCGTGAGTTCGCGAACAAGATTAGCGAAGATCCCGATGTCGATCACGTTATGGCTTCAACAGGTGGTGGCGGTGGGGGAGCAAACGTAGCAAGAATGTTTGTGACGCTTCATCCGCTTGGAAAGAGAAAGCTTAGTGTTGAACAAGTCATCTCAAACTTGCGTAGTCGCCTAGCAGGTGTAACCGGGGCGAACTTATTCTTGCAAGGAATTCAAGATCTACGGCTGGGCGGTCGTTCATCGAGTTCACAGTATCAATACACAATGAGAGGTTCCAACCTTCGCGAACTGAATGAATGGTCGGCAAAAATGCTTGTCGAGATGCGGAAGATCCCGGGGATTGTAGATGTGAATTCTGATCAGCAGGATCGCGGTATTCAAACGCGACTGCTTGTCGACCGACAGCTTGCGTCACGATTAGGGGTCGATTTTCAGGAGATCGATAACACGCTCTACGATGCGTTTGGTCAACGGTTTATTTCGACAATATACTTACCGCTGAATCAGCATCGCGTGGTTATGCAGTTGGCACCGGAGTTCGCAAAGAGCCCCGAATCGCTCGACAATATTTATGTCCGATCTTCATCCAATCAAAGTATTCCCCTATCGGACCTTTACGAAATCGAGAATCGAAACACCTCATTAGCTGTTGCGCATTCGGGGCTTTTTCCTTCATCAACCATTTCGTTTAACTTGCTCCCAGGTGTTTCACTGAGCAGTGTTGTGCCATTGATTGAAGAGAAACTGGACCAACTTGATTTGCCTGACGAAATATTCGGAAAGTTCTCTGGGACTGCACAAGCCTTCCAGGATTCACTGGCAACGCAGCCGTTTCTCATATTGGCTGCTATTGTTTCGGTTTACATTGTCCTTGGGATTCTTTACGAGAGCTATATCCATCCACTTACCATTCTTTCGACTTTACCCGCAGCAGGTGTTGGGGCGATTCTCGCCTTATTGGTTTGTGGGATGGAGTTCAATATTGTTGGCTTGATTGGGATTCTATTACTTATTGGAATTGTGAAGAAGAATGCGATCATGATGATTGACTTCGCTCTGTCAGTTCAACGGACACATCAGATGCCACCGCGAGAGGCGATCATCGAAGCCAGCGTATTGAGATTTCGTCCGATCGTAATGACAACGGTTGCAGCACTTTTGGGCGCAATGCCGATGGCGGTCGGTTGGGGGAACGGTGCCGAGCTTCGTCAGCCGCTGGGAGTGACTATCGTTGGAGGGCTTTTGGTCAGCCAGTTGGTAACACTCTATACAACGCCCGTCTTGTATCTCCTGCTAGAACGATTATGTCGACGGTAACGTTTGTATTGGCAAAGTGTGACGATTCCTTAGGACTCTAGGGGCAATAAGCCAGGTTAGGCAGCCGTATTTGGCCTACGATTCGAAGTCCATCGTTTGCCTTTCAGTTCGCCCCGGAGTCGAGCACGCGTGTTCTCAACCAATCCTTCTTCGTCATCTTCTAAATCGCCAGGTCGTGAAGCCGGCCTGGAAGAGGTCTTGGAACGCATTCAACGACTTACGAATGGTTCTGAGGGCAAAGGTAAGCCAAGCGACTCCACCTCAATGGGCTCGATTAGTCCTGAGAATCATTACCGAGCATCCTCTCCAAGTAGTTTGGAGTCCGGCTTGGCTGGGAGAGTCGGAGAAGCCGCTCCGAAATCGCAGCCTCAAGAGCACTCGATAGCGGTACCACCCGGTTCACCGGCATACCTGAAAGTCACAGGTTCGCTTGACGAGCCGATGTTACCAATCGAGCCCGCATCACTCTACGAAGCAGGGCTATCGGAAACGCTAGTCGAAGAGTTAGCTGTCCGGTTTCTCTTTAATCGTGGTGAGGCCTCAGGTCGACAAGTTGCGGACCAATTAAAACTTTCGTTTCGATTGGTCGAACCTATTCTCACGCGTTTAAAAGCACAACAAATGGTCGCATACGCTGGTGCATCCAGTGTGAACGATTATGTATATGTCATGACAGATGCTGGTCGAGATCGCGCGAAGCGATACATGCAAAAGACAACCTATTTCGGGTCTGCTCCTGTACGATTGTCCGACTACATCGCTGGAGTAAAACTGCAGTCGGTAGAACATCAACACCCAAGTCGTGAAGCACTCCGAAAAGCATTTTCAGATTTGCTGGTTTCCCCCGCGCTGCTTGCTCGTCTCGGTCCCGCGATTAATAGCGGTCGCGGGATGTTTCTCTACGGTTATCCTGGTAACGGGAAGACCAGCATCGCGGAACGAGTAACAAGAACATTCGGACAGTTCATTTGGATTCCAAGATGCATTTTGGTTGAAGGCGAAATCATTCGCATCTTTGATCCAATGATGCATGAAGAATCGGAACCTGAACCATCGCAGGGGTTAATCGATCACAGTCCTGTCGATCCGCGATGGATTCGAATCCGAAGACCTACCATCGTTGCCGGTGGTGAGTTAACGATGCCCATGCTGGAGGTTGCTCACAATCCTGTTTCCAACATTTGTGATTCTCCACTCCAAGTGAAAAGCAACTGCGGTGTGCTACTGATCGATGACTTTGGTAGACAGCGCATGACGGTCGATGAATTGCTCAACCGATGGATTGTTCCCTTGGAAAAACGCCATGACTATCTTTCGCTTCCGAGTGGAAAAAAGATTCAGGTGCCATTCGACCAATTAGTCATCTTCAGCACCAATCTCGAACCCAAAAATCTTGTGGATGACGCGTTTCTAAGGCGAATCCCGTACAAAATTGAGGTGCAAAATCCGACGGAAGATGCCTTCCGAAAGCTTTTCGAGATCATGTGCAAAGCCTTGAAGGTCCCCTATCGGGCCGAAATGATCGATTATCTGATCGCCAAGCACTACAAGCCTTTTGACCGCCCCTACAGAAACTGCCATCCTCGAGATTTGCTCCTGCAAGTTCGGTCCTACTGTTACTACAACTCCGTTCCATTGGAACTCCGTTTTGAGTACTTGGATTTCGCTGTCGAAAACTATTTCTCAATTATGTAAGAATCGCATTCTGTTGCGAGTATTCTTGTTGCCTGCATCTGGTTTTCCCCTTGCTAGCGAATTCTAATTGGACAGCGTTAGGTTTGCGTTGGATTTCAGGCTCTAGCCGCTTTGGGCAAATCTAGGGTGCTGGGCGCCTAAAGGCTGCACTCCAACACAGTTGCGATAGACTATCGTGCCTAAACTGGCGCTGTCTAACTAATCTATGCCGTTTTTCGCATAAAATTCGTCTAGATTTTGATACCACAATATTGCTATCACTAGGGTTGTTCAAATTAAAAACATTCCCATTTTGTTAGCTTACCGGTCAAACCATGAGACTTTCCCAGATTTGTTTCCAGTCGGTTCTTACATTTGGATTTGCTTTTGCGACATTTAATTTAGTCAACGCACAAACAACAACCACGAAGTCACTGCTGGTTCGAGAAGCGTCGCAAAAGACAGAAGTTCCGACTCCTGCAAAAAAGACCATCACTGAAACCGTCTCTGCGAAATCCGAGATCCAGTCAGAAACACCTGAAAACACCAAGACCTACTCGCTCAGTTATAAACTTCGAGCCAATGAAAAGATCGTAAGCGAAGTAACGCACCTCGCGACCACGAACACAAAAATCAACGACGTG
>JAIYDQ010000150.1 GCA_027487375.1 Planctomycetaceae bacterium | reverse complement strand
GGCCTGCAATCGACAGCGTCACAGTTAATCCTAACACGCCCGCGGATGTTGAGACATCAAGCGAATCGATGATGCCGGTATCAAATAAGGTCGAGCTTGTCAAAACCGATAGCCCTTCTGTTGAAGAGGCGACTTGGAATCGCTTTCGAGGTCCCAACGGCACCGGGGTGAGTCTTGATACAACCATTCCAACCGAGTGGAGTGATACGAAGAACTTGCGATGGAAAACAAAACTACCGGGGGCAGGAGCCTCTAGCCCGATCCTTACGAAGGCTCATGCATTTGTAACTTCGTATTCGGGCTATGGAGAGGAAGGCCAGTCGGGCGATATCAAGCAACTCAAACGTCATCTTAGTTGTATTGATCGAAGCACCGGGGCGATAGTTTGGACTCGCTCAGTAAATAACGAGCAACGTGAAGACCCTTATCAAGGAATGGGCGTTCCTGAACACGGTTATGCAACCAACACGCCAGCTACAGATGGCAAGTCAGTCTTTGCGTTTCTTGGAAAGTCCGGCGTGCATGCTTTTGATTTGAACGGGAATCCACTCTGGAACGTTTCGGTGGGGACGGAGTCAGGAAATCGTGGATGGGGATCGGCGGCAAGTTTAATCCTTTACGGCGACCTTCTCATTGTGAATGCTTCAGAAGAATCGCAAGCGATCGTTGCACTTGAGAAAGCCACCGGAAAGGTTGCTTGGAAAGCAGAAGCATCGACACTTGAATCGACTTATGGAACTCCCGCAATTGTCAAAGTAAGTGACACTCGCGATGATTTGGTGATCGCAGTACCAGGTGAAGTCTGGGGTATGAATCCATTGACTGGAAAGCTGGCTTGGTTTGCTGAAACTTCTCTTACAGATAATCTATCGCCGAGTGTAGTCATCGATGGCAAGACGATCTATGCCTTCGGCGGATATCGTTCTTCTGGTAGCCTTGCAATGCAAGCAGGTGGCAAGGGGGATGTTTCCAAGTCAAACATTCTTTGGACAGGAAGAAACTCGTCGTATGTTGCATCTCCAGTATTGTTGGATCGTCGTTTGTATTGGATCGATGATCGCGGTATGTACTACTGTATCAATGCCGAAAGTGGCGAGCTTATTCATAAATCACGAACACCGGGTATCGATACTCGAGGCCGCCCCGTTTACGCTTCGCCTGTTGCGATCAATGGAAAAATCTATGCGCAAACGCGAACCAGTGGAGTGCTTGTTATCAATCCGTCAGATAAGCTCGATGTTGTTGCACAGAACACATTCGATTCAGACACAACTGAATTCAACGCAACCCCAGCCATAGACGCTGGACAACTATTTCTAAGATCCAACAGCCACCTATATTGTGTTGCGCGAGAATGAACTCGAAACGTATCTAATGGGACACGGAAGACGCGGAAGACACGGAGTTGCTTTTGTTGTGTTGGGCTTTGCTTTATTTGTTCTCTTCCGTGTCGTCTGTGCGGTCCGTGTCCTAACATCTTTATGATTTTGATTTGTTGAGTAGTTCATGATGCGAGTTAGCAGGCGCGGGGAATGGGACACGGAAGACGCGGAAGACACGGAGTTGCTTTTGATATATTGGATTCGATTGAGTTTGCTCTCGTCCGTTCGGTCCGTGTACTAATCCTCTTCTACCAATCAAGAAGCTATTGGTGCATTGTGAGGAGTGGTGATGGGCTTTTATTCAAGATAAACTTGAATCACGTTCCGGTTTATCAACCTTCACCAGAGAAAGTCAAAATCATGTCTTCCGAAAATTTTCAAGGCAAACATTCCGAGATAACCGATTTGATTCTCAACGCATTCTATAAAGTGCATCGAAAAATGGGTTATGGGTTCAACGAAAAGGTGTATGAAAACTCTTTAGCGATTGAGCTTCGTAAATCAGGATTAGTTGCGATGCAGCAACAAGAAATCGAAGTCTTTTACGAACAAGAATCCGTTGGAACATACTTTGCCGACATCGTAGTAAATAATCTTGTGATTGTGGAACTCAAGGCAGCAAAGCAAATTGCTAGTGAACATGAAGCTCAACTGTTGAACTACCTGAAGGCGACTCGCATCGAGGTTGGCTTGCTACTAAACTTCGGACCAAAAGCAGCAATGAAAAGGCGTGTTTATGACAACGAACTGAAAGGTTCGATGGAATGGCTCGACAGAATAGACACGGAATAGGGTTGTGTTGCGGGGACTTCGAATCCGCAAGCAATTTTATACTTTCCGTGTTGTCCGTGACTTCCGTGTCCTAATTCTGTATTTCACACACGTAAAGAATCGCTTTGTTTTGAGCTTATTTGCTTGTCTGTGAATGCAGAAAACTTAAACAAGATCGCGGTCGCGGACGCCTAGGAGATAGAGTACGGCGTCTAGTCCCATGGTGGAGACTTGATGTTCTGCCGATTGTCTCACTACTGGTTTGGCATGAAACGCGATTCCGAGTCCAGCTCTAGCGAGCATCGGTAGGTCATTGGCTCCGTCACCGATGGCGATTGTCTGCTCAAGATTTACTCCTTCAATCTTGGCAAAGTCACGAAGAGCGGTTGCCTTACCCGCTCGGTCGATGATTGTTCCCAAGACACTTCCCGTCAAAGCCCCATCCTTCACTTCGAGAGTGTTAGCTCGGTAATGAGTTATTCCTAGTTCGCGTATCAGAGGTTCGATGACAGAGGTAAAGCCACCTGAAACTACCGCAACGCTGTGACCTAACTTCTGTAGCGTCTGTACCAGAGTTCTGGCGCCAGGTGTGAGCGTAATCTCGCCTCTGACTTC
>JAIYDQ010000492.1 GCA_027487375.1 Planctomycetaceae bacterium | reverse complement strand
GCGAGAATAACGATTCAATTTCCGTTACCGTCGATGATTTTGATGCTTGGACAGACAGAATACTTCAGCGTATTGATTCTCCCATCCGCCGGGCTTTGGGTGATGCCAGACTTACACGCGACGACATAGACCAGATTTTGCTGGTTGGTGGGGCAACCCGCATGCGATCTGTCGTCGATCGTATTCAAAAGATTTTTGCGAAGAAACCACAATCACATCTCAATCCAGACGAAGTCGTTGCCCTTGGAGCGGCTGTCCAAGCAAGTCTATTCTCCGGAGACGCGATCGTAAATGATTTGGTTGTGACCGATGTTTGTCCCTTTACACTCGGCATATCGATCAACAAAACAATTGGCGACCAGGCCATGTCCGGTTATTTCATGCCGATAATCAATCGCAACACAACAATTCCCGTTTCGCGTGTGGACAGAGTTGCCACCATGCGACCCAATCAACGAGCCATTGAGATTCAGGTCTACCAAGGCGAAAGCCGTATGGTCAAGGACAATCTGCAGATCGGTCGTTTTGAAGTAACCGATATCCCCTTGGGACCATCAGGTCAGGAAATTGATATCCGTTTTACTTATGACTTAAATGGCGTATTGGAAATTGAAGCAACCATCGTGAAGACGGGTAAGAAAATCTCGCACGTTATCACGCAGTATTCAAAATCTCTTTCCGCTACTCAGATTCGTAACGCGATTGCACAGATGCAAAGCCTCAAAATTCACCCCCGTGATGAGGCAGCAAACGATGCCGTCATGAAGCGTGCCGAGCGACTGTACAAGGAGCTCCCCCCGCACGCTCGAAATCAACTCGGACAACTCATCGAAGGATTCGAAGGGGCAATGGAGCTTCAAGAGAAACATGCGATTGCCGAGTTCCGTGAATTACTCGACAGAACACTTGACATCCTTGAAAACGATGGCGACTCGGAAATAGATAGTTACAATCCGTGGTAGCAGTGCATCGCGGGTTGCCGCTTTCAATCGGTCGCCTTTCCAATTCTTGCATGATTGCAATAGCCAACTTCATTTCAACTCCATGAGCGCGGTAGATCCACAAACGCCAATCGATTCGCCACGTCTCTGGGCAGAAGCGTATTTTCCTCTCGACTCAGATCGAAACCTTGAGGAGACAGATCGGCTTTGGCTAAGCCAGCTTGAAGACTTTGTTGAAACGACAGGCCACAAGAAATGGCTTGCCTATCAAGTCACTCGGGGAGACGATTCGAATTGGCATGCTGCTACGAAAGCTTCCGATTGGGAACCGATCGAAGTTCTATCGGAACAATTACGCACCTTTGTTCGAAGCTTCCTGGATTTATCCCCAGATCGACGAAGAACACGATTTGCTGAGTTGCAGAAGTCGCTTCAATACCATCCAACCGCCCTCAATCGCTTAGAGCAATTTCGTCCATTGTTGGAGCTAGATTCTGTTGCAAAGAGCTCGCTCAAACCAGATGTCATATTCCTGATGCAAGCCGTGGCAAAGGTCCTGATCGAGAAGCCGGCGAATCGAAAAGTTGGACTAGATCACATCATGTCGATCGTAGCCAAGGAGCCCGTCAGGTGGGAACAGGCTGCAACTCACATTCAAAACGATTGTCCGCAAATCAATCAAATCGCTCCCGAAGTTTTTCTTCGTATCTCCAAGTATCGCGCTGACCAAAAGCAATTTCGATCGCTTGAGAAGACGACGCTGCGACGCGCAAATTTTGCACGAATGCGAGCTAGCTTGAACAAGAGTCGTGTCTTTAAGGGTATCGCAGCAATCTACTTTATAAGTGTGTTCCTGAATGTAGTGATCAACATTGTTCGTGAGCCGGCCACGGTATCGCAATACCAACCAACATCAAAAGTTTTAGGTGTAGTCGAGCTTAAAAAACAGGAACCAGCATTGAAGGTACCACCAAACCTTCAACTTCTTGCAGAAGACATGTTGTTGCAACCTGAAAAGCATGTCAACGAACTGAAGATGATACCCGCTCCTGAGGGGTTACTTTCCACGGCAGCCAACTACAGAAAAAAATGGGAAGCACTGGCGATTGCGGAAGGTTTGGAAGGCCTCGATACACTTGAGGAAGCCCTGCGAAAGTCACTCGATTCTTCCAACAATGGGTCGGCTTCCAATGGAGGCCCAAACGCGACAAATCCTCCGATGGATCCAATGAAGAGAAAAGTACTCGAGATGCGACTTCGATTCCTTGTTCGATGGCGAGCAATTGAAGGAGACCAGATCGCCCGAGCTCATGACGAAAAAAGAAAAACGGAAAAAAATTTTTTAGGATTACCGTTACTAGACCAGTCCGAGGATCGTGAGAATGAGCGATAGCGATCTCCCAGAGGACTACAACCTGTGGCCCTCGGATCCATATAAACTTTTCAATGTTCCCGTTGGGTCCGATCTCAAGGAAGTAAAGCGAGCTTACACACGTCTCATCAAGCAATTCAAACCCGAGCATTTTCCCGAGCAGTTTCGGCTTTTAAGAGAAGCTTTTGATCGTGTAAACACCGACACGAGTTCGTTCGCTTGGGAGAGAGAAATCCAGTCAACAAGATTGCCGGTTAACGAAACACGTGAGAAACCCGCCGAGCAAGTACTGAGACCAGACGACCAGTCATTCTTAAACCATGCCTATGAAGATCCGACTAAGAGAGTATGGGAGCTTGCGAAAAACGAGGGGATTCCAAGTGCCTTAGATGCGATCCATGAATCCGTATGGCCCGAAGACCAAAAGACAAAAGTTCGGTTTATCGAGTACTGGCTTATAAAGACAAAGTATCCAAATCCAGATAACGAGGAACCAGCAAGATTCTTGCTAGAAAACCTTCACCGGTTCTTAGATTTACCAACAGCGATGAATCTTGCAAGAACGGAGCTTATCGCACATCCAGACTTGTTCTTCGCGATCGATCTCAACAAATGCTTTCGGAAAGGGAACTCGATTTATAACCTTCCGGAACTTTTGCGCATTCGATGGGAAGCAGCTTGTCAAACCCAGAATCATCAGCAGATTCTTGTTGACTATCAATTGTTCAGTGAACGATATTTTGAGCATCGCCACATTTGGGACGGGGTTACCATCACGGCGATAAACTTCCTCATGTGGTCGACAGATCCTGAAGTTCAAATTCGATGCGATGAGATCCTATCGAACCTCGAGTTGGACAGCGGCTTGCGATCTAGTTTTGAAGAGCACCTTACGCAGATAGATTATCTTAAACAAATCATTTTAGAGTATCAGAAGGCCATTTTAGAACGACCCGATTGGAACGAGCTTCTGAATCTTGTTCCGTCGATGTGGAACCGAATCGATTCTCTTTTTGTAAATAGGGCCGCGACTTGGCTGGTTCGGGCTTCAAAAGACATCTCTTACTTGATGAGTGTCTTTGATGGGCTTGCAAAAAGCAGCCCGCGACTTCTTGGCTTTATTAAAAGCGGATTGTCACACGCGATTAGCATTTATGCCTCGAACACCGAAGACGATTGTTGGGAACGACTGGGGCAGCAAAGCTCGGATTTACAAACCAACCATATCGATATCCACGTTTCTGAATCCATCCGCCGATTCCTCTCAACCGCGGATTACCGATACGATGAAAAGAACCGAGCGCGACTTTTAGACTTTTGTCTAGACAATCAGATCAAGATTGATTGGGTCGTCGAATACATTTTGTCGACGAAAGACAAAGTAGCCTTCCTATTCAAGGATAAATTTGCAAAAGACCTGGAAGCCGATGAAAGTTTGAAAGCAGCCCACGAACTTCTTATGCGGCTTGAACTGTCTTCGTGTTAGTAGGTATCGCAATGGCGATGCTCGACATTCAAGCTGCAGTTGGTTAGTTATAGGCTTCAAGCTCAGCTAAATTGCACAGAAAGATCAACGGCACGAGATTCCGCTACGAAACATCGTTGTCGTTCACATGAGACTCTTTTTCCTGGTCAAATCCCGGTGCGAGGCACTTACGCAACGGTTGGAACGTGGACCTTGATCGCTTCGAACGATCTTGTGTTGATCTGAGGGGCTGCCTTTTTCGAAGGGGCTTTGGGGCACCCAAAAAAGCCTCGTCGTTGAATGACTTCTGCTACTTCTTTTGGAACATGATCCATCCAGCGTGTGTCTCCTGATTGAATCTGCTGGAGGACTTCTCGCGAAAACGTCTGGAGGTTCATCGGGTTGAAGTTATCTAGCTGTTCAATGCAACCTTTGTCGACAAGGTATTCATATAGCTTTCGAATTTCAGGTGCAACTTCTAAATTGTCGACCATGGTGATCATGCCTGTTTCACGATCAAGCAGCGGATAGATGTAGAGTTTGAGATCGTTCTTAAAAAGTCTTCCAAACGATTCGAGGATCCCACCGTCAAGTTGCGTGTAGTACTTGTCATCGAATAGATCGTGCAAGCTACCCGCCCCCATCGTGATTCCAATCTTCTTCTTCGAGTATCTCGACAGATACGCCGCCAAGCGGTAGTACTCGAAGTAGTCCGAGATCAATACGGTCATGCCGCATGCCGCCATTAGATCGACGCGTGCGAGGAAGTCTTGCAAGTCGATATCGCCGTTCGCTTGCAGATTTTTCATAGTGATTTCGGCTAGCGTGACCACTTCATCGGCTTCGACATCGGGTTCGTTGCAGAATTTTTCGTGAGCCGCGCGAAGCATATCCAGGTTGACATTGGTGACGGGTCGGAAGCTGCCTCGTTCCACAAGAATTGGCTTCTTGTAAAGGACTTCGGATGGTTGAAGGACTTCGCCCGAAGCCGCAAACATTGCTGCCTTGCTAAGCCCCAGTTGCACCAATCGAAGACTCATCACGCGATTATCAACATGCCGAAATGCGATCCCCGAGAATTCAATCATATCAATCTCGATGCGTCGAGTTGAAAGATTATCAAGCAACGATTCGACCAACTGATCCGGTTCATGATTGAGATTGAAGGCGCCATAGAGCAGGTTTACCCCAATGATTCCGATCGCTTCTTGCTGCAGCGCGTTCTCGGTGTCTAGCATTCGAACGTGGATGATGATTTGGCTGTCTTCATCTCCTGGATGGGATTGAAATCGTACCCCCATCCATCCATGACACTCATTTGTTCCCTTGAAATTGCGAGCTGACACGGTATCTGCAAAACTAAAAAACGCAGTCGTGTCGCCGCGAGTTTGGCTCAATCGTTCGAGGTTCAATGTATGCTCTCGCTCGAGCATGTCTTCAAGCCTTTGTCTGCAGACGTACCGCTCGCATTGCCCATAGATGGCATCGCTGACCGTCATATCGTAAGCAGAAATGCTTTTTGCGATTGTCCCCGCTGCGCCGCCGACTCGAAAGAACCATCTGACAACTTCTTGGCCGGCCCCAATCTCAGCAAAAGATCCATAGCGACGAGGGTCGAGATTGATTGCAAGCGCTTTGCGTTCGGTGTTTGGTCGATTGGCCGGAGTTCGTTCTAGTGACATTTTTGAAGTGTTCGCCAAAAAGGGATTAAGACATAGGGCTTCAAACCATTGGTCACACTCTTGAGCCGGAAGAAGAAAAACGACTCGAATAAACCGCCGATTCCCTGCCAACGGCCCGCATAATCGCTACATTCCGAATTAGGTGAGTCGTTCCTCAGACGGATATAAGATTTTCAAGTCTACCTAGCGACATAGCTACGAAAAAAGCGTCTTGCTTCGATGCAAGACGCTTTTATGGAATTTATGAGCTGAATGCTCATTTTTCGTCTAAAGGCTTAGCCGTACCTTAGTATCGGTAGTGATCTGGCTTGTAAGGACCAGCTTGATCCACTGCGAGGTACTCGGCTTGTGCTGGAGTGAGCTTGGTAAGCTTCACGCCGAGCTTGTCCAAGTGCAAACGAGCGACTTCTTCGTCGAGGTGCTTTGGCAAGACGTATACTTCGTTCTTGTACTTGTCAGTGCTTCGCTCGGCCCATAGTTCCAATTGTGCAAGAACTTGGTTGGTGAAGGAGGTGCTCATCACGAACGATGGGTGACCAGTCGCACAACCGAGGTTCATCAATCGGCCTTCTGCCAAAACGAGAACGCTCTTCTTCGTATCAGCAAACGTCCATTGGTCAAACTGTGGCTTGACGTTCATTCGTTCTACTTTGCCAGCCTTTTGAAGCTTCTCAAGACCTGCCATGTCGATTTCGTTGTCGAAGTGTCCGATGTTGCAGACAATCGCTTTGTCCTTCATCGACTTCATGTGTTCAACGGTGAGCACGTCTTTGTTACCGGTTGCGGTAACGAAGATGTCTACTTCGCCGATGACGTCTTCGATTGGCTTGACTTCGTAGCCTTCCATCGCTGCTTGCAAAGCACAGATCGGATCGATTTCAGTGACGATCACGCGAGCACCTTGGCCGCGGAGCGACTGACACGAACCCTTACCGACTTCACCGAAACCGCAAACCAATGCTACTTTGCCACCGATCATGACGTCGGTCGCTCGGTTGAGCCCGTCGACGAGCGAGTGACGGCAACCGTAGACGTTATCGAACTTGGTCTTGGTTACGCTGTCGTTAACGTTGATCGCTGGGAAGAGTAGTTGGCCCTTCTTTTGCATTTCATAGAGACGGTGCACACCGGTGGTGGTTTCTTCCGAAACTCCTTGGAGCTTAGCAGCCATCTTGGTGTACTTGCCAGGAGCCTTTGCGAGTTCGCTCTTGAGCAAGTTCAAGATCACGCCCCACTCTTCTGGGTCGGTTTCTGGATTGAAAGCAGGAACCTTGCCGGCCTTCTCGAACTCGAAGCCTTTGTGAACAAGCAAGGTAGCATCGCCACCGTCGTCAACGATCAAGTCAGCGCCTTCGCCATCTGGCCAAGTCATCGCTTGCTCGGTGCACCACCAATACTCTTCGAGTGTTTCGCCTTTCCAAGCGAATACTGGAACGCCCTTTGGCGAATCCATGGTGCCGCCACGACCAACAACAACTGCTGCTGCAGCGCTGTCTTGAGTCGAGAAAATATTGCAGCTTACCCAACGAACGTCAGCACCTAGGTCTACCAAGGTTTCGATCAACACGGCAGTTTGAACTGTCATGTGAAGCGAACCCATGATTCGCGCGCCTGCCAAAGGCTTGGTCTTGCCATATCGCTGACGAAGAATCATCAAGCCAGGCATTTCGTCTTCGGCGAGGGTGATTTCTTTTCGGCCAAGGGCAGCGATCTCGTAAGCGTCCGATGCTCGACCTTCGGCTAGTAGGTCAAACGCCTTGACCTTGAATGGTAATCGGTCCGAATCAACTTTAGTTGGCTTCGCAGCCGGTGCTTGCGGGGCAACAGTACTCATAACAATCAAACTCCGTAACAGGAAAGGGTAGTAGCCGCCGTCCCCAAAAGCTGGAATCGAATGCTACTAAAAACAGTTAACAACTTACATTCTTCAATCTTCACTGTCTGCTTCGAGTCATGAATCTGCATCACGATTCGCTGCATGACTTTTCATCTATCTCACTGCGTTCAGTGCGAATAGTCCTGGTCCTTTAGCTTCCGGATCGGGTGGCAAATCAACATACTTGTCAACCTTCCAACCTGCTTCGACTAACCAACCAGTCATCTGACTTCGTTCGAATCCTAGCCACGTATGGCCAAGCTCCTCGCGATATTCTTGCCGATCATGGGATCGGACGTCTACAACAATCAATCTGCCACCTTGTCGAGTTGCTCGAGCGGCTTCCTTGAAGACAGCTAGAGGCGACTCGGTATAAGGGAGCACCAAAACCATGAGAGCAGTCGTGAGCTCGCCATCACCTATTGGCATGGCTGTCAGTTCACCTCGTCTCAAGTCCACATTGTCTCGTTCTTTTAATCTGCGTTTCGCCGATTGTAACATGGCCGCTGACGAGTCAACTCCAATGACTCGATCAACCCAAGGAGCCATCAATTGTGAGATCGCTCCGGTTCCGCAACCTAGATCTCCGACTATCTGGCTAGGCGGCAACATGGCGGCCATCGTCGATGCATCAACGCGTCTTCCAAAAAGCTCGATTTTCATGCGATCCCACTGACCAGCAGCACTCGAAAAAAACGCTTGGCTCTTCGAGCGGCGATCCGCGATGACTTGTTCCAATCGCGAATCATCTTCAGCGATCATCGATTCACTAATCGCTTGGTCGCGAACGAGGTTCCACAGTCGGCGGCGGCCTGCTTCCAGCTTGTCTCCAGCCATCTTGTATAGGTTGCTAGTCCCATCTTTTCGCGATACCAACCAGCCGTCGTCGACAAGCACTTTCAAATGCCGGCTGACAGTACTTTGAGGAAGCTGAAGCACTGAACATAGCTCGACCACCGTCAACTCGGATCGCCCCACCAAACGCAAAAGCCGGCCCCGGGTTTGATCCGAGAGGCTCTGCATCCAGAGAACAATAGGTGGCGGGCTTGTCATGTTTTTTGCGATGGGGTTATCAAACTTTCTCTCTAATCCATCCGTTCATCCGGATGAATGTTAACCAGATTAGAGGCAAAAGTCAATCAAAAGTCGAGATTGGCGGCATTTTCATAGATATCAACGGACAATCGATGAAGCCCAGCAAAGTTTGTCGCCGATTTTCTGCCCGCGAATTACGCGAATGAGCGCGGATGAATGCTCCACGGCTTTCGCACAGTGTAGATCAGTTGTCCCAACTGATTAGCGCACTCAGTGAGTTTCCACCAAAGTTGATTTAATGGGCCCGCCAAAGTCACAATTGACCTAAACCAAAGCTTGAATTTTTTCGCGACGCTTTCTGCGGGCTCGGCGTAGACGCCTCGGGGAACAGCTGGGGACAGCTGTTCTACAATGTAGCTCGGCCGACCCCACGACGCACGGCT
>JAIYDQ010000317.1 GCA_027487375.1 Planctomycetaceae bacterium | reverse complement strand
CTCACCACGGCAATTGGCTTCAGATTCTTTGTATTCCTGCGGCGATTCTTGCAGTTGTTTTTACAGCTTGGTATTTGTTCGCGTTGGTTGGCAGAAACGGTTTTCAGCTTCAAATTGCCGGCCCGTTATTGGTTGCAGCTCTATGTTTTTTCGCTGGTGTTCAGCTCGGTGTATTCCTCGAATCGGGCGAATCGCATGGCGACGCTCATGGATCTGGTCATGGTGCATCACACAGTGAGCATCACGCCGATGCAGGAAGCCACGATCATGGTTCGGATTCAATGACCGCGAGTCACTTAGTTGCTACCTCGATTCCTGGGCAGGCATTCCCTCAAGAAGTGTTGGTAGATCCGAAGCGAGTCGGTATCGACGAGCCAGATATCAATCAACGAGGTAGAGCGGGAATATTCTTCGGAATTTACTACATGATGACTGGCATCCACGCTGTGCACATTTTGGGCGGGATGGCCGTTATTACTTGGCTGATCGTTAAAGCTGCTCGTCACGAGTTTCATTCGAAGTATTTCGGCCCAGTCGACAACGTTGGGCTCTATTGGCACTTGGTCGACTTTATTTGGATCTTCCTTTTCCCATTGTTGTATTTGATTCGATAGACACTTCGAAGCCTTGGGCCCAGTTTGAACGACGCCTCGTTGGTGAGGCTCCTCTGGGCGATCAGGTGGTGTGTCTCGGTCGGTGAACTCCTAGGTTTGGTTTTAAGAGAGAATTATGGCTCATACATCTGCTGATGCTTCTGCCCACATTGATTCACATGGCGATGGCCACGGCCATGGAGACGGTGAATTTGCCCACCCAGCATCTATTTCGATGTTACTGTCTGTGTTCTTTGCATTGTTGGCGCTCACGATATTGACCGTTTGGCAATCCACCCTGGATATCGGCGCTGCGGAAATTTGGGTAACGATGGGGATCGCGACATTCAAAGCGGGACTGGTCATTCTCTTCTTTATGCACTTGCTTTGGGATAAGCCACTCAATGCGATTGTATTCTTGAGCTCCATCATCTTTGTTGCACTCTTCCTTGGTTTCACTTTGATGGATGCGCAAGGTTATCATTCCACAATCGAAATCAAGGATACACTGGAGGCTTCTTTGCCCCCAGCGCCGGCTTCGGCTCCTGCTACGCCGAGCGTTCCAACAACGTGAACCGGCGTTTTAAAGCGGTCATTTTTGATTTAGACGGCACGTTGCTTGATACGCTTGCCGACATCTCAGCGGCAGCGAATCGGGTTCTAGACTCTCTTGGACGTGAGCAGTATTCGCTGGATTCGTTCCGGACGTTGGTAGGAGACGGTGTGGCCGTCTTGTTTCAGCGGGCGATGCCTGACGCAATTGCGGACTCCTCGCTGTTGGCCACGGCAATGGAACGTTTCCAAGAGTGTTACGCCCAGGAGTGGAATAAACGCTCCAAACCCTACGACGGGATTGAGGATCTACTTTTTTGGCTAGCGAGCCAACCGTTATCGGTATCGATTCTATCGAATAAGCCGGATGAGTTTACGAAGCTTTGCGCTCACCACTTCTTATCGCGCTTTAGTTTTTCGCATGTCGATGGCCAAAGGGTAGGTATTCCGAGGAAACCTGATCCAGCGGGTGTACACATGATTGCATCCGATTTGAACATCTCTACGGGAGATATCGCTTATGTCGGTGATACCAACACCGACATGGAAACTGCGGTTTCAGCGGGTTGTTATGCGATTGGAGTATCGTGGGGATTCCGTTCCGTAGAGGAACTGAAGCGAAGCGGTGCTGCGGTGATTGTCGATCATCCGAGCCAGATCGCTGACCTTCTACGTTAATTGGATTCTGACTGATCCGATTGATCCGTTTCGCGCAGGGTTCGAAAACCCTGAAAGACGAAGAACGGTTTCTCACAAGAGTGTGTTTCCCTGAAGGCCATTCCGATAGAAGCTCTTTGAGAGCCATGGTGTCATTTATGAGTGCAGCCAATCCAATCGCACGAACCGCTGAACAAACCAAAATGGACGAGTTTGACGTCATCAAACGCCGTATCCATTCGCGATTGGTAGACAAGTTGGATTTGAGCCGCGTCGGCGACATGAAGGGTGACGCGCTCAAACGCGAGATCCGCTTGGTTGTCGAACATCTTTGCGACGCGGAAAACACGCTACTGAACCGATCCGAGCGTGAGAGAATCGTCAGTGAAGTGCTCGACGAAACCTTCGGTCTCGGACCGCTCGAGTTCTTGTTAAAAGACCCGACGATTAGTGATATTCTCATCAATGGTCCGAAGCACATCTTCGTGGAACGCCGCGGTAAGCTAACGAAGACCGACGTTGAGTTTCGTGATAACGCTCACTTGATGCAAATCATCGATCGGATTGTATCTCGCGTTGGTCGCCGGGTGGACGAAACTTGCCCCATGGTTGATGCGCGGCTTGAGGATGGTTCACGGGTTAACGCGATTATCCCGCCGCTCGCGTTGGACGGAGCTGCGGTTTCGATTCGTCGATTCGGATCAAATCCATTGAAGCTAGAAGACTTGCTTGGGTTCAAAGCATTCACCCCTGAGATGGTAATGCTCATGGAGGGTTGCATTAAAGCCCGCTTGAACATGATCATTTGCGGAGGTACGGGCTCTGGAAAAACTACTCTGCTCAATACGTTAAGCAGCTTTATCCAGAACGATCAGCGTATCGTAACGATTGAGGATGCTGCCGAATTACAGTTGCAGCAAGAACACGTCGTACGGCTTGAGACTCGTCCTGCAAACATCGAAGGCACGGGAAGAATCACTGCGACCGATTTGGTAAAGAACGCCCTTCGAATGCGACCCGAACGGATCATCATCGGTGAGTGTCGTGGCGGGGAAACGCTAGACATGTTGCAAGCGATGAATACAGGTCACGATGGTTCGATGACAACCATTCACGCGAATACGCCTCGAGACGGGATCGCACGTTTAGAGACACTCGTCATGATGTCTGGTTTTGATTTGCCCGTAAAGGCGATTCGCCAACAGGTTGCCGGTGCGGTGGATGTGATTGTGCAAGCAAGTCGATTGCAGGGTGGCCCGCGTCGAGTTACTCACATTACTGAGATTGTCGGCATGGAGCAGGATACCGTTGTTATGCAGGACATCTATCGCTATGTCCAAGAAGGGGTGGACGAAACAGGAAAAGCTCACGGCTATTTCGAATGCACGGGAGTCCGTCCTGGATTTATGTCTCGGCTTGAATCAGCCGGTATCCGACTGCCCGCAAGTGCGTTTCGTCAACGAATCATGATGAAAGCGTAATAAGGTAACAACGCTATGAATATTCTCATTTTGGTTATTGGCGTTTCGGTCGGAGTGTTAGTAGCTGCCTTGGTAAGCTTTGCATCGGTCGTGCTTCAAAAGGACGACGATTTTTTAGCTGAGAGCCGCTTGGATATGCTCACTTCAGCCTCGTCTCGCAACGGCAAGGGCAAGGCGGTTGAAGCAACGCTACTTAGTCAGCCTCTAGGCGACAACGGCACGCCCCTAGAGAACCTGCTCGAGAACGCACTTGGGTTGCAGAGAATGCTGGACCAAGCGGACGTCGCGATCACACCAACAAAACTAGTTGGGGCATCTGTTGGAGCGGGCGCTCTCGCATTTACCGCCATCATGCTTTCAGGGGCTCCTGTTATTTTCGCACCGATTGCTGGTTTGGTTTGCCTGGTCGCACCCTACTTCTACCTCAACTACAAACGCGGCCAGCGAATGACAAAGTTCAATCAGCAGTTGCCGGAGGCGCTCGAGCTACTAAGCCGTTCGCTTCGCGCAGGACATTCGCTTGGTGCTGGTTTCGGACTGGTCGCAACGGAGATGCCGGACCCGATTCGTCGTGAATTCGGTCGATGTTTTGAGGAACAGAATTTTGGTATATCGCTTCAGGAGTCGTTGAACGCGATGACTGTTCGCATTCCGAACATGGACCTTCGGTTTCTGGCGACTGCGATCATTTTACAACGGCAAACGGGTGGCGATTTAGCTGAAATCTTGGACAAGATTAGTCGCCTTATTCGCGAGCGATTCAAGTTGGCAGGAACGATTCAAGCACTCACTGGAGAAGGTCGTCTTTCAGGGGTTGTATTGATGTCGCTTCCTCCGGGGCTATTCGTTGTTATGTACTTCTTGAATCGCGAATACATCATGTCGCTCTTTAAGGATGACCTGGGTCGATGGTTATTGGGCGGAACGATTGTCATGCAACTCATCGGCGCATTCGTCATTCGTAAAATTGTGGATATCAAGGTTTAAGGAGCTCGTATGTTTATCGCCGCACTCAGCTACGCGACTTTACTACCAATCGCAGCGTTCCTTGCCGTCGCTTGCATCGCCTGGATGGTTATCGACCTGACTGGTGGGAAGTCGGAAGATGTGGAACAGCGTCTCGACATGCTTAGCGATTCCAGGAGTCGTCAAAAACAAAAGCAGGGCAACCAAACGAGCATGGCAAAGCTCTCGAAGGTTATCGAGGATGTCGCACCGACACTTTCCAAACCTTTGACACCTCAGACACAACAGGAAGCATCGAAGCTTAATTCAAGATTAGTAGAAGCCGGCTTTCGAAATGAATCCGCATGGATGACCTTCTTGTCCATTAAAGTGATTGTCGCATTGACCGTTCTAGTTCTGACGGGCGGTATCAGCATTTTCATGGGCGGTTTTGATAATGGAGTCTTGCTGAAAGCAGTGCTGGGTGGTGGAATTGGGTTTTACGCTCCAGAAATCGTGCTGAATTATCTTGTGAGCAAACGTAAGAAAGCCTTGTTTCTTGGGCTTCCTGATGCACTTGATTTGCTAGTTGTTTGCGTCGAGGCAGGCTTAGGTTTGGACCAGGCTTTCCGAAAGGTAGCGGAAGAGATGCGCAGTGCTTATCGAGTTCTTTCCGAGGAGCTTGCGCTGAGCAATCTTCATCTTCAAATGGGACGCGCACGGAACGAGGTCCTTCAAGATCTTGGTAATCGCACCGGTGTGGATGATCTTCGCTCTCTAGCATCTTTGCTGATTCAAGCGGACAAGTTCGGATCAAGCGTTGCCCAGGCCTTGCGTGTGCAGAGCGATTCGATGCGTGTCCGTCGACAACAAATTGCGGAAGAGAAAGCGGCGAAGACTGCAGTGAAGCTCATTATTCCACTGGTAGTGTTTATTTTCCCCGGTGTGTTCGTTGTGCTCGTTGGACCTGCTGCCATTCAAATGGTGACGGAAATGTTCCCTGCTATGCAAGGCAAGTAATACTCGCAAGAGGTGTTTCCTAAGAACAAATTTATGCAGTGAAAGGATCGTCCTTTTTCACTGGAAAATACTTGTTCTTTCGCTGTAAGATTTTTTTGGTCGAAGCAAATATCTGTTTAGCTGGTTGCTAAACAACCTCTCCGTTTGATAGACTCGGTGGGATCTCTCATCCCACGCTCATGGAGGTATCAAACGTGAATCAACGACCATTTGTACACTTGCATTGCCACAGCCATTACAGCCTTCTGGATGGTGCCAGCCCAATCGGCAAATTGGTCAAGCGAGCGAAGTCACACGGGATGAATGCTCTAGCCATCACCGACCACGGGAACCTCCACGGCGCTCTCGAATTCTACCGTAAGGCGAAAGAAGTCGGAATCAACCCGATTGTTGGATATGAGGCTTACGTTGCTCCGGGCAGCCGATATGAGCGCGATGCCTCTTCGTCTAAAGAAGCCGCATACCACTTGACGCTGTTAGCACAAAATCGAACCGGCTTTAAAAACTTAGTGAAACTGGCATCGAAGGCTTCTCTCGAAGGCTTCTATTTTAAACCTCGAATCGATAAAGAAATCCTTGCCGAGTTCAATGAAGGGATCATCTGCTTAAGCGGTTGCGTTTCAAGCGAGTTTTCGCGAGCAATACTCAATGGCACTTGTCCTGAAGAGGGGATGCAGAACGCGGTCGGTGTCGCGCAGTGGTTTCAAAAGACATTTAAAGAACGCTTCTTTATTGAAGTCATGAATAATGGGGTTGAGATTCAGCGACAGCAACTCTTAGGAGCAGTCGATGTCGCCAATCGAATCGGTGTTCCAGTCGTCGCGACAAGTGACGCTCACTATGTTGACAAAGAAGATGCGCGAAGCCAGGACGTCCTGCTGTGTATCAGTACCGGACGTTTTGTTACCGATAAAAACCGGATGAAGATGGAAGGCGACCAATTCTATTTACGGTCGCAAGAAGAGATGTATTCGCATTTCCCTGGGATGGAAGATGCGGTAGCGAGATCACAGCAGATTGCCGACACGGTTCATATCGACTTGGAACTCGGTAAGCGGAACTTCCCATCGTTTGCGATTCCTGACTCTCGAAGTCCTGACGATTACTTGCGCGATCTTTGTGTTATGGGGCTCAAGGAACGATATGCCGGGAATGAAGAAATGCTGCCCAACGGCGAGCTTTCGCAAGTCGTTCAAGATCGCTTGGATCGCGAGCTTGGTGTGATTGCGAAGCTTGGCTTCTCGAATTACTTCTTGATCGTTTGGGATTTTGTGCGTCATTCACGTGAAATCGGCGTCCTTGCAACGGCTCGGGGAAGTGGCGTTGGGGCATTGGTCTGCTTCGCTACTTACATGTCGCACGTCTGTCCAATCAAGTATGACTTACTGTTCGAACGCTTCTTGGATGAGAGTCGCCTGGAAGCTCCCGATATCGACATTGACTTCGACCAAGAACGCCGCGGCGAAATCATTCGTTACGTTAAAGACAAATACGGTGAAGCAAACGTAGCACAGATTGGCACCTTCGGGACCATGAAGGCAAAAGCAGCGATCAAGGATGTCGGGCGAGCGCTTGGGATCCCGCTGAGTCGTGTTGGGCAAGTCACTGCGATGATTCCCGAGGATCCCAAAATCACCGTGGCGGACGCCCTCGTTCAAAGCGCTGACTTGAAAGCATTCTACGATAACGACCACGAAATTAGAGAGCTGCTGGATTTTGCACAGAAGCTTGAGGGAACTGCTCGAAACATCGGGACACATGCCGCGGCTGTAGTTATCGCGCCATTGCCACTTACTGAGTATGTACCACTTTCGAAGGTTACTGGTAAGGACGATGTCATCACGCAATGGTCGATGGGGGATGTTGAGTCGGCTGGCTTGTTGAAGATGGACTTCCTGGGCTTGAAGAACTTAACCATCCTATCCAAAGCCGTGGAGATCATTAAGCAGACAACCGGCAAGCTGATTGACCCGTTGAAGTTTCCACTTGATTGCCCAAAGACTTACGCATTGCTCCAACGTGGCGAAACCAAAGGTGTCTTCCAGTTGGAAAGTGGCGGTATTCGCGATCTTCTACAGCGGATGAAGCCCGACTGCTTCAGCGATATCATTGCGACCAACGCCTTGTATCGACCAGGACCGCTTGAAGGCGGAATGGTCGATGATTACGTTGCGGTGAAGCACAAACGGAAAGCGGCTCACTATATTCATCCTGTCTTGGAAGAAATTCTTGGTGAGACCAATGGTGTGATGGTCTATCAAGAACAAGTCATGCGGATCTTGAATCGACTTGGTGGCATCGAGCTTGCAAAAGCCTACACGTGCATCAAGGCGATCAGCAAGAAAAAGGAAGAGTTGATCGCTGCCAATGAAGAGAAATTTCTTGCAGGCTCTGCGGAGAAAGGACTCTCCAAGAGTGAAGCTCAAGACTTCTGGAACATGATCCTGAAATTCGCTGGCTACGGCTTCAATAAGAGCCACTCAACAGCCTACGCGTTGATCGCTTATCAAACGGCCTACTTGAAAACACATTACTCAGTCGAGTTCATGGCCGCATTGCTGACCGGTGATATCGATGGTAGGAATTTTAAACGCAAGGACTCGTTGGTTGAACACTTGGAAGACTGTCAACGCATGGGGGTTGAGGTCTTGCGGCCAAGCATCCAAACCAGTGGACCTCAATTCGGTGCTATCGATGGAAAGATAAGCTTTGGATTGACTGCTATTAAAGGCTGCGGCGCGTCGGCTGCAGCGGCGATTGTTGCCGAGCGACAGAAGGCCGGACCGTTCCGAGACATCTTTGACTTTTGCGATCGTGTTGACTCGAAAGAATGCAACAAATCCACGATTGAAACATTGATCAAAAGCGGAGCGATGGATTGTTTTGGTGCCAAACGATCGCAACTGCTGGCCGTTATGGAGAAAGCAATTCAAAGTGGACAAGCAAAACTTAAGGATCGAAAGTCGGGTCAAAAAAGTCTCTTTGATGATTTCGATGATGATACGCCAGAGGCCATTGCCGATCCGACGATGGGGCTTCCGAACATTCCAGAAATGAATGAGAAGGAGTTGCTGCTGTTCGAGAAAGAGGTACTCGGCTACTACCTCTCTGCTCACCCACTCTCTGAATATGAAGCGACCCTCAGAGCGATTTGCTCGCACACAACGGTTGCTTTGAAGGACTGTAAAAACCGCGAAGAAGTTCTTGTTGGTGGAATGATTGGCTCGATAAAGCTAGCCTACACCAAGAATGGCAAACCGGGTGCTCCGACTAAGTACGCCAACTTTGATTTAGAAGATGTCGATGGGGCTGTTCGTTGCATCATGTGGCCAGATGGCTTTGCACAGCATGGTGATAAGATCCAAGCCGATGCGGTTGTGCTAATCCGCTGCACAGTTGATAAACGAGGCGACGAGAATGAAGAAGTCAATCTCGTGGTCAATGAGATTACGCCGATCGCTGAAGCAGACTCCAAGTACACAAGCGGTCTCCAAGTCTTTATGGATAGCGAGAAACATCGAGATGAAACCTTCTCGGACTTGCACGATATCTTGCGTGGCTATCCAGGTCCTCGCGATGTATTAGTCGCTCTAAGACTAAGCGACAGCGAGGTTGTTCACGTCAAGAGCGGTAAGCATCGCGTTGATATTCACCCTGAACTCCGTTCGCGACTCGACAATCTACTCGGCCCCGGTGGGCATCGTTTGTTAGTCAACAAACCCAAGATGCGGCCGCCAGGGGAACGCCCGCAACGACGTGGCTCCTAATCAAAGGTTGTTCCACCAGCCTTCACCGTAGACAACGCGATTTGCTTTTTGCGCTAAAGCGTTCAACTAAATCGATTCTTAG
>JAIYDQ010000444.1 GCA_027487375.1 Planctomycetaceae bacterium | reverse complement strand
ATTCCTGAATTTGCG
Source organism: Planctomycetaceae bacterium (assembly GCA_027487375.1). Classification (GTDB taxonomy): domain Bacteria; phylum Planctomycetota; class Planctomycetia; order Pirellulales; family Pirellulaceae; genus JAIYDQ01. The sequence continues at coordinate 30,006 of JAIYDQ010000444.1, read as the reverse complement.
GTTGGCTTTCTGGGTCGCTCTTGGAATTCCCATCAGTTTAATGGGAGCTGGTATCTATCTGTTTTATGCTGGCGAGACTCTCAACATGCTTACCATGTTCGCCTTTTTGATGGCGGTGGGAATCGTTGTCGATGATGCAATCGTAATCGGTGAAAACATCTACGAGCACCGAATGATGGGTAAATCGCACGAACAAGCAGCGATTGATGGTGCATTGGAGGTTCTACCTAGCGTCTTCTCAAGCGTAGCAACGACGATTGTGGCGTTCGTACCACTGTTTTATGTTTCAGGAGTGATGGGGAAGTTCATCGCAGTAATGCCTGCGGCGATCATTGCCATGCTATTGATCTCTCTGGCCGAGTCAACATTCGTATTGCCTGGTCACTTGGTTTCCCACGATGGCCCCCCCAAGTCGTTCTGGGAGAAAATCAAGTATCGACTCTCAAGCCTCATACGACCGATTGAAATGCTACTAGATCACGTTTCGAAACGCTGCAACGCAGCACTCGACTGGTTCGGCGAAGTATTTTTTCTCAACGCCCTAAAGTTGTCGCTCAGCTTTCCATTGCTACCAATCTCCGTGGGAGTCCTTTTGGTTTGCCTAGCACTTGGAATGATTCGGTCAGGCTGGGTTGCTTTCGAATTCTTCCCGCAATTGGATGGAAAGACATTGATTGCCCAGATCGTTTACCCAGATGGAACTCCCGTAGCTATTACAAGTGAAGCTGCAAGGCGAATGGAACAGGCCGTTCGAGACGTCAGCGAAGAGATTGCTGAACAAGAAAACGCAAAAGGGACTAACCTTACTCCCGACCCGATCGATCCGAACGCCCCACGTGGCCCTGTCATTTTGACCTTTCTTCAAGTTGGCTCGGCAGTCAACGGAGATCCTGCCGCAGGCGATCGAATTAGCGGATCACACGTAGCTCAAGTTCAAGTAGAGATCCACGAAGCAACTCGTCGAAATGTCACGAGCTCTGATACCATCAAAAGATGGCGAGAGAAAGCAGGTAACTTCCCCGGCGCGGAGCGTGTATCTTACGAAACCGCAAATATGGGCCCCGGTGGCAAAGCACTTGAATTCAAAATCCTTGCACCATCGCAAGACGTGAAAGCTTTAGAAGAAGCAGTGGAAGCCTCGAAAAAAGCATTATCCAGTTTCGCAGGCGTTTCTGATATTCGCGACGATTCCACTCCCGGAAAAATCGAATATCAATTCAGTATCAAAGACGAAGCCGTATCACTTGGGCTGACCAATGAGGATCTTGCAGAAACGGTTCGCAATTCTTACTACGGAGCCGAAGTCATGCGACTCCAACGAGGCCGTCATGAAGTCAAGTTGATGGTTCGCTATCCAATCGAACAACGTCGGTCTCTTGCAGACATGCAAGAACTTCGTGTGCGAGGTGCGGATGGTAAAGAGAGACCGCTCAGCGAACTCGCGGATATCGAAGTGACTCGCGGATACTCTGAAATCAACCGACTTGATCAACTCCGGTCAATCACTGTTAGCGCAGATGTAGATTCGACGCAAGCCAACGCAGCACTAGTCGCTCAACATCTTCAAAACAATGTCGTTCCCGAGTTAATGGCGAAGTATCCATCGCTGCGGTTCCGCTGGGAAGGCCAACAGCAAGAGACAGCCGAGTCGTTTTTTAGTTTGCTAATCGGATTCATCGTGGCCTTGATGACTATGTACCTTCTGCTTGTGTTCGAGTTCCGCTCTTACTTGCAGCCCTTTATCATCCTTGCAATCATTCCATTTAGTATTGTCGGAGCGATCTATGGCCATGCCCTTATGGGGTTGCCTCTTACGCTGTTCAGCATGTTCGGTATGGTTACTCTTGCTGGGGTCGTCGTGAACGATTCAATCGTGCTTGTCGACTTTATCAACCACTGTATTCGAGACGGTATGCCGGTTAACCAAGCGTTGCTCAATGCCGGCTCCAGAAGACTTCGAGCGGTGTTTTTGACAAGCGTTACAACAGTAGCCGGCCTTCTTCCAATGCTGCTGGAAAAATCTCTGCAAGCACAAGCACTTATTCCGATGGCAACGAGTTTAGCGTTTGGACTGATTGGGAGCACATTGTTGGTTCTGATAATGGTCCCAATGCTCTTTAAGTTCTACACAATACTTACTTTCTCGCGGGAGCAGATATTGGGAAGAAGTAGCGATTATAACGACGTGGCTTTAGCTCAAAGTTAAGTCATTTGCCGAATCGAACTGCGTGGCACGAAGAAAAAACCTAGTTTCCTGGAGAGCCTCTACGAGTAGCACAAAAGCTATCGATAGATGTTCGGCTCACAAATCCGGAACTAGCTATGTTTGCCCAAAAACTTCGTGTTGATCTAAAAAAGCGTGCTTCAGAGAGAGCAGGAACGGCAATTGTCGAATTCGCCGTCATTGCGCCAATCGTTGTCCTTGTGATCTTTGCGACAATTGACATTTGTTCGTTTCTCTATCTCAAGCAAACTCTTAAGGTTGCTTCTTATGAAGCGACTCGCGTAGCCGTGATGGTCGGAAGCACAACAACGCTTGCTGAATCGCAAGCGAAAATGCTTTTGGATCAACGAGGTATCAAGGGTTACTCAGTAACGATAAGCCCAAGCCCTGAATCATTGGGTCGTGGAGAATTTGTCACGGTGCGCGTTGCAGCCCCGGGTGGTCCCAACCTTCCCATGCAAGGCTGGTTCTGCGGAACCCTTAACACATTCGGTGAGACATCGATGATGTGCGATCGCTAAATCTCGTCTTGAAGCCTTGAATCCGCAACGGCGGTCAAGTCTCTACGTGACTAAAACAGAACCAATTATATGCTCGACCAGAACCTATTCCCGATGAATCTGCAAACACTAATCGCAAAGCCGAGAGATAGTCGCCACACGGAGAGACAAGGCGTTGTCATCATGCTTATGGCGATTCTCATTCCTGTGTTGCTTATTATCTCAGGTTTCGCAATCAACTTAAGTTACATGGAGCTTGCGAGAACTGACCTACAAATCGCTTCTGATGCTGCTTCGCGAGCAGCATGCCGAACATATGGATATACGAAAGATAAAGTCGCAGCACAGAACGCAGCGAAAACCGCCGCAAATCGAAATCCAGTTGTCGGCAAGATTCTAAGCCTAAGAGACCAAGACATTATTTTCGGTACCTCGAAACGAGCATCATCCGGCTCCAAGTTTGTGTTCACCGAATCCAACATCGAGATCAACTCGGTCAAGATAGATTTCCTTTCCGCCGCTAGTGGTTCGGTCCAACTCCCGATTCGTATCGGAGTAAACAACCCTGACTTCGCGGTTGCCCAGCAAGCAGTATCAACTCAATCGGACGTCGATGTCGTCCTGGTCGTGGATCGATCTGGATCGATGGCGTTTGCTGTGGATGAGATCGCGAGTCCAACCATCCCCCCCAAAAATGCTCCGGTAGATTGGGTTTTTGGTGATCCAGTGCCGCCCAAGGCAAGATGGACCGATGCGATAAACGCAACAAATGCATTCCTCGCCAGCCTCGCAGCAGGACCGCAGGATGTCCTTGTCGGTCTTGCAACATATTCTGAATTTTCAACCATCGATGTGAATCTCGACGATAACTACAGCAACATCACCTCAGCACTTAACTTCTACTCAAATCCATTTAACTCGGGTGGAACCAATATTGGCGACGGAATCTATTCTGGAATAACCAACCTCAAACACTCACCTAAGCGTCGTTCTCAGGCTGTTCCTGTCCTGATCGTTCTCACTGACGGAATTCACAACTGGGGCCCTGATCCAATATCGGCAGCCCATGATGCAGCAGATTCAGACGTCATCATTTACACGATCACGTTTTCCCAAGAAGCTGACCAAGCAGCAATGATCGACGTCGCAAAGATCACCAATGGCAAGCACTATCACGCCACAGATGCGACCACACTTCAGGATGCATTTCAAGACATCGTCGGTGACTTGCCAGTGCTATTAACTCAATAGCCTACAACATCGAATTGCCCACATCCACAACAGTCTAAAGCCCCCTCAAACATGATTCCGATGAAACGTACCGGTGCCGCCATGGTCGAATTTGCTTCGATCGCTGGCTTGCTTTTCTTGTTGATCTTCAGCGTAATCGAGTTCTCGCGAGTGATGATGTTGCGGCAAGTTGCCGACTCAAGTGCTTACGAAACGGCGAGAGCAATCATCACTCCCGGTTCCACCGCTGCGGAAGGCAAGATGGTAGCAGACAGACTTCTCAAAGCTGCAACCGTCAGGCAATTTGATGTGAAGATTACTCCGGCAACAATCAATGACGCAACTGATAGAGTAACAGTAACGACAACTGTTCCCATCAGTGAAAATTCGTGGTTGCCTCCTTTCTTCTTCGCAAATCGGCAATTGATAAGCCAAGTCACACTACTCACTGAACGCAACCCATTAGCACAACTGAAGGCAGCCGAGCTTCCACCACCACCGCCTCCGAACCCTAATCCACCGCCTCCACCGCCTCCTCCACCGCCGCCGGATCCCAATCCGCCACCACCACCTCCACCGCCCCCCCCATCACCTCCACCGCCTCCTCCATCACCTCCACCGCCTCCATCACCTCCACCACCTCCTCCGCCTCCACCGCCTCCACCGCCTCCACCACCTCCACCACCTCCACCACCTCCACCGCCGCCGCGGATTTAGCAGCGCCATTTTTGGCGAAGATCAGCGCTTAGGAGCCTGATCACAAAGGTTGCTTATGAAGCGGAAAGCTATTTGCAAAAAAAGAATCGCCCAGTCTCGACAACTCGAGCTGGGCGATCGCATTCTGCTATCTCGACGACTCGTTAGCTAACCGGACGCAATGAACACGTACGGCGATCCAAAATCAACCTGGACCCGTTGCGTCCTCCGATGTTGTAGCGATAGCTTTTCGTAGCTCAGCAAGCACTTTTGGAACTTCGACAAATGGATCGTAGTTCTTGCGCTTCATCGCAAGCGTCTCTATTGGAAGGTAACCACGATAGCCGGAAGCCCTTACGATCTTGACCAATCGGTTCATGTCGGTGGGAGCACCGGTCGGTGAACTATTTACCGTCTCTTTGATTTGCCAATTCACTGCATAGGGTGCCATGATAGCGATGTCAGCATACGGATCAGCGGTCAAGTACTTGCCTGTGTCGACAAGAGCGGCGCACCAAGGATGGTCCACTTTTCTTAGAAGGCTCAAGTGCTCATCGCCGGTGTTGATAAAGTCGCCGTGATTTTGAACAGCCACAACGACACCAAATTTTTCACCATATTCAGCACACTCACGAAGCGAATCTGCCATCCAGCTTTCGACGGCCGTGCGAGATGCATTTCGAGAAGCTTCTTGCCAATTCTTAAATGGCGATTGGCAGTCTGCAAAAGCTCGAATGGCAGGTGCCCCCAACTTCGCAGCAACTTCTATCCATGTTTTGATTCGTTGAACGCCTTCATCGCGAACCGATTTTTCCGCAGTGGTAAAATCATTTCGCACACCTGTTCCACTGATGTCCAAACCACGATCAAAAGCATATCGCTTCAACTTGACGATATAGCTGTCATCGGGCGCACTGGGATAACCTGGAAAAAAATAACCGGTCAAATCAACAGCATCAAATCCGTGTTTCGCGCAAAAGTCGCAGACTTGAAACAGATTAATACCATTACTCGGGTCCTTGGCATTTGCGTTCAGCAATTCAAGGAACGAATAAGCGTTGAGTGAAACTCGTAAATGAGATCCTGCTGTACGCTGGATTGGACCATACTCACCAAATGAGTTTGAAACTCCCAACGCGGATACCGCTAGAATCGAGCCAAAGGAAGTGCGACGAAGAAAATCTCTTCGGTTTGTTTCGAAAGACATGAACTTGATTACCTATGTTTGAGAGTACAACAAAAGGGCGTTGCCGTGAAGCAAACGACTCCACCATATTGTATCAAAAACTAATGTTTCAAATAACATTCAGTAAGATAATCAAGTATTACTAGTTATCGCGGTAGACCTGCGTACTCTCTTCTTTGACAATTGCGAGCGGTCGAAGCTTGCTCTTAACTTGAGCGCGGACGACTTGCGTTCCTTCTTGTGTAAGCTGAAGACTGAATCGGAACGACTGCTGATCCTTCGCTTTCACTTGCGGAATTGGTTCAAACACAATTCCTTCGCGAGTCACGTTGTAGGCAACTGGCGCGTTTACTTGAAGTACTTTTGCCCCCGGCGGCAATTCAACCAATAGGCTAACGTCTTGATCGATTCTGGTCCCGTTATTTGTGAGCCTTACGATATAGGTTGTTTCTTCGTCGGTCTCAATCGGATCGTTGTCGTCTTCGATCGAGAAAGCGAGTTCGCTCTGTCCTTCTATCCGAAGTGGCTTTTCAAATGGCTCGGATTTGACTCCATCTCCCCTGCCTTGCATTCGAATAACGTAGTCGCCTTCTTCAACAGGAAGCAGGGTCATTTCCGTGGTTGCTGTCGCGCCGACTGCTAGCTCCTCAAGCCCCCAAGTCACCGCATGCTGATCAGACAAATACTCGCCGTCGTTGATTGCGGAATTGAACTGCATACCACGCGGCAAATAGGCGAAAATCTCAACATTGTGCGCCATCGAAGTACCCGAGTTCGTAATACTCACCTGATACGTTGCTGGACGTTCCAAGTATCGCAACTTAGGGCCACCAGCAGTAAGCCTTAACTGAGGCGCGACGACTTCGATTGGAACACTCGATTCGGCAGTGGAAGCGTTAGAAGAAACAGCCCGAAGAAGGTTTTGCACGACACCAGGCTCTACACCGATCAACTCAAGCTGAGTCGTTCGTGACTGCCCAGGTACAAGATCTCCCAATGGCACCCCCAAGGTGGCACCCATGGGATGCCGAAGCCCAGGTGGAACGTCCTCCTCCAGTGAAACACCACGCGCGACGCCTGTACCTTCATTGGTAATTGATATCTGGATCTTTACTGGTTGCCCGAGCAGAACTTTTCCGGATGTAGATTGATTAACAACCAATTTCGGTTGGGTGCTGACCGTCCGCACAGAAGCTTGGGCGGCAAAGGTGACACTCGCAACGCTCCCAATTTCTCCTTCAGTTTCTGGAATGACTTCCACGGTAAGCACCTGCTCACTACCAGCGGACAACTCCCCAAGCGACCAAATCAATCCCCCATCGTTTCTGGATTGCGCGGGTGGATTCGTCTTCGACAGTCGCGTTCCTCGCGGTACAGAATCAGTTATCACAACGTCATAGGCTGTCGCGGTTCCGACGTTACGAATTAGTATCGTGAATGTTGCAGGATGACCAACTTGGACTTCCTCAGGAGCACGCTTATGAATTTGTAAGCTTGGGTTCTGAGAACCATCAAGCTGGCGAATTCCTGGAGCACTACTCGCTAACAGCACTTCCGATGCAGTTGATGGTTCCGCTTTGAATGTCATCGATGGATTTATGGTCCTGCTATTTGTCGACAGAGATTGCGTCGGTTGCGGACTTATCATCTGGTTAGGTTGCGATTGGGAAGCAGATGAATGCGAGGTCGCAGCCTGGAAGTTCGGGGGGAGTTGATGGGCGGAGTGTCGCTCGGTAGCCAGAGGTTGTGCCGATTGAATCGTGCTATTGGGCCATGAAGAAGTTGGCTTTGCAAAGGGTGACTGCGTTGCAGCGGCGGTATCACCTGAACGAGGCCCGCTTAAACCACCTCCCGCGATATCACTACCTGTCGATAGCGATGGTGCTTCTCTAGCTGTGTTCGGAATTCCTGCTGAAATCGGAGAAGGTGAATCGACTCGCTCTGTCCTGGCAGCTGCTGCGGAATTGTTTCCGGACGCGCTAGCAAACGGCGACGCATCGGGAACAACACTTGTTGGCGGTCCTAGCTTTGCGGGAACATTGGTTGGCACTGCAAATCCAGGTGACGCGATCACTCGGTTCTCTGTAGCAGCAGGAGCAGAAGAAAAGGCACTGGGTGGCATTAGTGCTGGAGCTCCGTTGCCAACAGGACCGGTGCTAACTGGACCGTTGCCAGCAGGCGAATTGCCTGTCAGCGAATTGCCAGCCGGACCTGGAGTTACTGAAGGTGGCGTGACGACCGATGGCGGAGGAAGCAGTTTCGCTGGAGGAAGAGGTTGGATGCCTCCTTCAAAGTTGCCTGCAAGTTGGATTTCTGATGCCCCGTTCGAATTCTCACTTGCTCCCTCGATCTGTCCCTCAAAGTTATTGTTTTCTGACGGAGCATTCGAGAGCGATTGAATTGAAGCAAGGTGAGCCAAATCCTGTTGATCCGATTCGCTTGGGGTTTGTTTCTCTCCACCACTCATTTCAGATGGAAACGGATTGTCAACGAACTTTTCGCTATCAGCGATTCGCGGTGGCTCACCGAACGATTCGTGTGAATCACCTTCGGTTTCGGTGACGACCTCTCGCACGGGTGTGCTCGGAGAGCGTAACGAGCCTATCTCGTGGAGACTTGCTCTTAACTCGTTCTTAGGAGGAAACTGAATTTCGATTGGAGCAACAGCTTGATCAGCGTACTCTGGTCTCGATTCAATCCCGGAATCCATCTGATTTCGTGAGTCACGGTGCGCAACGGCAATCGCGAAAAACGCCAAACCGGAAGTTAATAAGATCGCTGATGCAGCAATGGAAAAACGTTTCATAGCCGATGACGTCCATGTCAGGTTGGTTAGATGATTTTGCTCTAACGCAGGGCTGTCTTTGCAATTCAATGCTCGAGTAATTTTTCTACCAACCAAGTAGCTTCATAACTGTGGTTGCGCATGCGTAACTCGATTGCGTTGAATACTTACTGTTTTTCCATGCAAAAAGGAAAGAGCAATCCAAGTTCACCTTCATTTTTCCGGCCACACAACCAAAGCAAAGTCACCTAGCAATCGCACCACGGTTTTTGCTACTACCTCCACTACGGGCTTGTGAGTTTCGATTCAGATCAATCGAGGCACGACGAGCACCTAGAAAATTCGATGCACACTACAACTCCTTGACTGCTCGGAGCACCCCTCGATCATGCTAATCCGATTCGTTTTCTCCGTCATGGTTTTATCGCTCTGGCTCGGAATTGCTTGCCAAGGGCTTGCAGACCCACCAGGCTTTCTAAGCTTCTTGAAGTCGACAGACAAATCGATCAAACCACAGGAGACATCATTGGAGTTAGCTCCTGAACATGGACCGTGGTTGATACTTGCCGCCTCCTTCGAACAAGAAGATGCGGAGAAACGCGCCATTGAATTAGCTACAGAACTTCGCAAGCAATATCGACTGAAGGCTTACGTATTGCCAAAGAAATTCGATTACACCAATTCAGTTCCAGGATCGGGATTCAGCGAAACTGGTGGTCAGAAAAAGATGAAGTATCAAGACCAACGAAAAGTGCTAGGCTATGGCGTCTTGGTCGGTGACTTCGATTCGCTAGACCAACCACAGTCGCGTGATACACTCCGTAAAGTGAAAACGATTCAGCCCAAATCATTAACGGGACAGGCCGACTTAAGCTTGAAGAAGTGGATCACCAAGAAGCCCGACGCAGACGCTCCAGCAGGTCCTATGGCCGCAGCATTCCTAATGAAAAACCCACTTCTCCCTGAAGACTATTTCCAAGCTCCGAAAGTAGACAAATTCGTCAAGAGCCTGAATCAAAATGCGGAATACTCTCTTCTTGAATGCAAAGGCCGATTCACCGTGCGAATTGCAACGTTCCGCGGTGCAGATGGCTTATACCTAGATCGCAACAATCCTGAAAAAGAATTCGGCGAGAGCGGCGAAGGTCTTACTAAAGCCGCGGAGCATGCCCACTTAGCCGCCGTGACTCTTCGCAAAGCAGGCTACGATGCCTTCGAATTTCACGATCGCAATTCAAGCAGTGTCACGGTCGGTTCTTTCGATTCGCTTGGCAAAACGGATGGACAAGGAACCTTCATTTATGACCTTGCAATCCAAGACACCGTCCGTGAATTCGGTGGAGCTCGTGACTTCAAGAACTCAGCAATGGGATTGGTTCCTGTTGCAAAGACTTTGCTAGACGTGGTCAACTACCGAAAGATTCCAGAACTTAACACCGGTACCGAAAGCGAAAAGCTTGCCAAGGTTAAGCTCTACTCGATTCCTTTCGACATCGAACCCAAGCCAATGGCTGTACCACGCCCTGAGACCAACGGACTGTATTCCGGTTCGCTACTAGGAAGCCGGTAGATTCGAGAGAGATGCAGATGCTCGAGAACAACCGTTGAATGCAAAACTAATTTAGCAAAATAAGCGTCTCAATCCGAGACGCTTATTTTTTTAGCTATACGCACAACACTTCATGAAAACAATTACGGTCTTAACGACTAACTAATCTTGCGAGCGATTTGCAGCGGTAAACTGAATCACATAATAAACTAAGGTGAGAAGCGTCTGGAGCGTCGCTGCTACATAAGTCAACGCAGCAGCATTCAACACCTTGCTCACGTATGGAAGCTCAGGACCGGAAATAATTCCGGATTCGATAAGAAGCGTTTTCGCTCGAGAACTTGCGTCAAACTCAACAGGTAAGTTTACCAACTGAAACGCCACTGTCGCGCCGAACAAGATCAGCCCCAGCAGGAAAACACCCTTGCCAAGCACCGCCGCGCTACCGGCGATCCCGATTCCTAAACCAACCATCAACAAAACAGATCCAATCGATCCGCCGATGTTGGCAATTGGAACTGCCATATTACGAATGACCAATGGTGCATATCGGTTTGCATCTTGAATTGCATGCCCAACTTCGTGCGCAGCAATTCCAACGGCGGCCATAGAGTTTGTGCCATACACCCCTTCGCTCAACCGAACCACCTTCGACGATGGGTCATAGTGGTCAGACAAATGACCGTGAACCATTTCAATAGGTACACTTTGGAGCCCTTGCGAATCCAAGATTCGACGTGCGGCCTGAGCTCCTGTCATCCTGGCGCCGACCTGACTCATTTTTTCAAAGTTACTTTTGACAAGCCACTGCGCATAAAACGCGAGAGCAACCGCAGGGAGGGTCATCATCATCAGAAGCGGATCAAAGAACATTTGAATTTTCACTCCGAACTATTTAAAAGTTTTGTTGGAACTCTCTAGACCAAGCCAAAAGAGACAATCCTGAGGCTTCAACGGTCAACAACGCAGTTCAAAAACCGTCTCTGAACAATTAATGCAGTTCCCGTGCCAGACTTTTTGGCAATTGTCCTATCCGAATTCTCTGCTGCGATTTTGCTACTGCAATTTCGACAACATCGCGACGCAATGAGCCTCAGCTAGACGCCCTTGACCGATATCTCCGATCGATTCGCCGGTCTTTCCTTTCAATGATATCTGAGATTCATCAACCAAAAGTAGCTCTGCAACCTTCCGGCGAATCGCCGCTTTGTGAGGTGAAATCTTCGGCCTTTCTAACCGCAAAACACAATCAAGATTGACAAGCTCGTAGCCAGCCTTGCGGACAGCTTGCCAAGCTAGTTTCAGCATCTCTCCTGAGTCTCGATTGCGATTCTCCTCTGCAGTATCAGGGAACAACTGTCCTATATCCTCCAAGCCCGCTGCGCCAAGAACCGCGTCGGTAATCGCGTGTAAGAGCACATCAGCATCTGAATGACCGACAAGGTGCAACTCGCAGGGGATGTCGACTCCCCCAATCTTCATAGGCCCACCCTCTGCTATTCGATGCGAATCCACACCCAAACCAATTCGAAACATTCGCCAGATCAATCGTTGAAGGAAAAGATTTTCGCAAACACAATACTCAATTTTTGGTAGCTGAATTTTTGAGAATTCAGCTGTTGTTATGGGCATCAGTAAAGGCGGAATTCATCCGATGCCTTACGACATCTGCAACGAGCAAAATCTCCGGTTACGAGCTTGGTCCACGTAACCGGTTTTCGCGTAGTAGCGTCTCTCCGAGACGCGAAATTACTGCGACTCGGAGAGACGCAGCTACTTGCCCGAACAACACCTAGTAAACCATGCAAAGCTTAACAGCTTCTTCCAGACCAGTCATAGGATCTCGCGCGGGGATAAACTCGTGAACGAAGTATCCATCGAATGGGACTTCTGAAATGGCCTTCGCAATCGGGACGTAGTTCAATTCTTGATTTCCATCCAATTCATGTCGGCCCGGGTTTCCTGCTGTGTGATAGTGCCCAAAGTATTGATGATTGTTTTGAATACTCCGGATGATATCACCCTCCATGATTTGCATATGGTAGATATCGTATAACAGCTTGAAGTTATCCGATCCAACGCGTTTCACAAGCTCGATCCCCCACGTCGTGTTATCGCACATATAGTCAGCATGGTTTACGCGACTGTTGAGCAGTTCCATGTTCAGGATGACCTTTTTCTTTTCAGCAAGCGGCGTCAGCTTCTTCAAGGCCGCAACGCAGTTATTCATCCCCGTCTCACGGTCAATCCCACGAGCATTGCCTGAAAAGCAAATCACATTGCGCCAGCCTTCCGCAGAGGTCGCTTCGATTGCCGCTGATATTTTTTCAATGCATGTGTCATGAAACTTCGTATCACACAATCCATCAGCCAACGGAGCCGAGTTGACCATGGTGCAAACGAGGCCATGCTTCTTGATTACCGGGAAATCCTTGGGGTCAAGTAGATCGATACCAACCAACCCTAAGGAAGCAGCTTTGATAGATAGATCTTCCAACGAGAAGTTTTTGAAGCACCAACGACAGAAAGCCTGCTTCAGCTTCCCCTTCTTTGCATCCACCGAGGCATTGCCGGCCGACGCGTTGGACTGGTCGCTTCGAGCATTCCCGGCTCCTAAGAAAGTAGATCCCAAAGCAGCAGCAACGCCTGCCGTAGCAGTGGCCTTTGCCGCGAAACCTCGGCGGGAAATGTTCAAGTTGTCATTCGGTAGCGACATGAGGAAAACCTATGGGGAAAGGAGAATTTAACGAGCAGCCACCGGTTGTGAAAAACCAGCATGCTAGTGGCAAGAACTCAAGTCCAAAATTGTACTCTAATCGTGCAAGCAGTAGCTTAACGGAAGCCAAAAAATACAAAACGGACTCTATTAGAAAGTGCTGACCACAACCTACGGGGATCAAGTGCATCGACGGATGAAATCGGCTACAATCCGACTCCAACCATGGCTACAAAAAAAGAAATTCATTACTTCTTATTTGATTGTGAAAGCGTTTCCGATGGAGTCGCGATTGCGAAGACACGCTATCCGGGACAAAACCTAACTCCCGAACAAGCGATAACGAAATTTAGACACGAGCTACAGACGGAAACAGGTCGAGACTTCATTCCATACACATACCATATCCCCGTAGCTGTTGTTGTCGCAAAACTCCGCGAGGATTACAGCTTGGCTGAAATTGTTTCGCTCGATCAACCTCAACATCGCCCAAGTGTAATCACCAAGCACTTTTGGCTAGGTTGGGAAAAGTATCAACAGCCAACGCTGGTTACTTTCAATGGACGAGGCTTTGATGTTCCTCTCCTAGAACTAGCCGCGTATCGTTACGGCATCAGTGTCCCTTCCTGGTTTAACATTCTCGAAAAGTCCTACGTCCAAAACCGCAATCGGTATAACCTTCAATCTCATATCGACCTCCATGAGGTACTGACAAATTTTGGAAGTACCTGGTTTAGGGGTGGACTCAATCTTGCAGCACACCTTTTGAACAAACCTGGCAAGATGGATGTGCACGGTGACATGGTTCAAGATCTCTATCAACAAGGAAAAGTCGCAGAGATCAACGAATATTGCCGCTGCGATGTACTGGATACCTATTTTGTTTTTCTTCGGTGCAACGTTTTGATGGGGACGATAACGTTAGAACGAGAAATAGAGCTCGTTGCGCAAACCAAAGCGATGCTGGAGTCCGAAGCCGATCACCATCCGGCTTACAAGAAATATCTTGATCAATGGGGCGACTGGCAGAATCCGTGGAGCTCGAACTAAAACCGTGCCCCCAATCACAACACCTGCTTCTAAAACACTAACTCCCAAGCACCCTTGCCTTAGACAACTGGGACACTCGGACCTTTTCGTCAGCCCCGTTGCACTTGGCTGTTGGCCAATGGCCGGCATCAGCACGCTCGATGTAGATGACCAGCAAAGTATCGCTACGATTCACGCCGCACTAGATGCAGGTATCAACCACTTCGATACTGCTTTCAGCTACGGATACGATGGCCGAAGTGATCGCATTCTTCGCGTCGCACTAGCAAGTCGAACTGAGGAAGTTGTTATCGCTACCAAAGTCGGGATGCATTACGATTCAAGCCAGCAGCGCATACTCGATGCCTCCCCAAATCGACTGCGTTTCGAAGTAGACGAGATTCGTAAAAGACTGAACCGCGATATTCTTGAGTTGCTCTACTTGCATTCGCCAGATGCAGTTACACCAATCGAAGCGAGCGCAGAAGCACTCGCATCACTCGTTGAACAGGGAATCGTAAGACATGTCGGGGTCAGCAATGTCAACACGGAGCAAGCAACGCGATTCAGTCGCGTCATTCGCCCGATTGTGATTCAACCTCCATTCAACATGCTTCAGCAGGAGACCGTTCGGTCGCTGTTAGGCATTTGCAAAGACCAAGCATGTGGAATCGCTTGCTACTGGCCATTGATGAAGGGATTGCTCGCTGGAAAGATGGCTCGCGATCATCAATTTGCTCCGCAAGATCGACGCTTAACGTACTCGATTTTTCAAGGAGAAAACTGGCAGCGAGCTCAAGACTTCCTCGACACGCTTCGGGACATCAGTCGAGAGTTAGACATTCCCATCGCGACCATTGTCATCGCATGGACTCTCTCCCAACCTGGCATCACAACCGTTCTCTGTGGAGCCAAGCGGCCAGACCAAATCCGAGAATCCGCATCAGCCATGCACGCTGGAATAAACGACGATAAGTTCGATCGAATCAACCAAGCTATCGCGGCCTTTCAGTCGCAAAACGACTAAAACGCAAGCATGCTGGAGTCCAGGCTTTAGCCGCTTTGGGAGCATCCAAAGTGCTCAGCGCCCAAAGGCTGTACTAAAGCCGTGTTGCGATTGATTGTCAGGTTCAAAGTGGCGCTGTCGAACTAGATTATTCAAATCAGAGTTTTCTTACCATGATGGAGACTCTTTCGCCATTCACATCATCTTGATCAATCTCGCCCCAACCCAATCGCTCATACAAGGCCTGCTTGTCGGGTGTGTAAAGGAAAAGATCTTCCGCCATTAAACTTTTGGCGTACGAGACAGCAACATCAATGAGCCCCTTTGCGATTCCTTGTCCTCGATAATCAGGAACAACAAAAACCTCATCCAACCAATGCAATCGATCTGGATGATGCTGTAACGCACGTAACTTGACCGATGCAGTCCCAACGACGGCTTCATCCTTTAAGGCGAGAAATGCTTTCGGAAATGTAGCTTCCGAAGCCGCCTCACGAAATCTTTTTTCAATCCGCTCTCGATCACTCCACGGAGCAAAATCGAACCACTCGTCGTTCAACAAGCCCGCTAGCTCAACGACTCGATCCGGATGACAACTCAAAGGCTCGATGATCATAAATTGGAAAACAAAAAAACAAGTTCAATCCTATCTGATCGATGGAACGTGGGCGTCACCTCAAAAGCCACGTCAAAAGCCACGTCAAATCGACGACGCACTCCGCCCAATATTCTAACTGATGCCGAGAAATCAACTTACCCGTGGCAGAAGATTTCCTTTGTTCTACCTCCGCAATTACCATTAGCAATCAACCTAGCGCGCTCGGCACAAGCACTCCGAGGAATTGCGGCTACCAAACCATTAAATCATCCTTGCAATAAGCAAAACTCCATTAGCCGTATCTCAAATCACCACCAAAGAATGCTTGCATTTCCCGCGATTTCTGCGACAACGTTTAACTTGAATGAAACTTTAAAAAAACGTCAAAACGAGGTTGACGTTTACCTTGTTCGTATCTCATACTCTTTGCCCGTGTTATGGATGACACGCAAAGACCAACGCAAGGAGCAAATGTGTCTTTCTTAGTTGACAACGAAGTCAAAGATCGAATTCGGTCCGCTGTCGACATTGTCGACCTTGTCGGTAGCTATCTACAGCTACGTCGACGGGCGGCTCAATTCGTCGGTCTCTGCCCGTTTCACGAAGACAGCAACCCAAGCTTTACCGTCAATCCGGCCCGTCAAACATGGCGATGCTGGGTATGTGCTAAAGGGGGCGACGTGTTTAGCTTCCTGATGGAAAAAGAACGCGTTACATTCGGAGAGGCGTTGCAACTTCTTGCTGATCGAGCCGGAATTGCCCTTCCGAAAAAATCGGGATCGCAACGTCGCAACGACATCACAGCGGACCAAAAAAAGGTCCTTTACGATGCAATGGCGTGGGCTTGTCGAGAATATCATGAGTGCCTTTGTAGCAGCCCTGATGCGGCCGCCGCTAGAGAATATTTACAAGACCGTGGACTCACACACGAGAGCATTCAACGCTACCAAATTGGCTTTGCACCGCAGGGCTGGAGTTGGTTGATCGACAAAGCAGCCAGCAAGTCCTTCACCACCGATGTCTTAACGTCAGTTGGACTGACGGCGAAGTCCGAGCGGGGCTCGTTCTATGATCGCTTCCGAGGTCGAGTCCTTTTTCCAATTCGAGATCCACAAGGTCGACCGATCTCTATCGGCGGCCGCGTCATGCCTGGTGCCGATTCAAATCAAGCCAAGTATGTGAACTGCAGCGAAACAAGGCTCTATCACAAGAGCAATGAGCTTTACGGTCTAGACATCGCTCGCGAAACGATTCAGAAGTCACGAACCGCGGTTGTCGTCGAAGGCTACACCGATGTCATCATGTCGAACCAATTTGGCATCAAGAACACGGTTGCGGTTTGTGGAACGGCTCTTGGCGAAGGGCATATCAAGCTTCTTCGTCGTTACTGCGACTCAGTTGTTCTACTGCTGGACGGCGACGAAGCTGGCCAGAAACGCACCAACGAAATCCTCGAGTTGTTTATTGCAGCACAACTTGACCTTCGCGTTGCAACACTACCTGACGAGTTGGATCCATGTGATTTTCTTCTCAAGCATGGTGCAGAAGCGATGCAGTCTATCTTGGATCGAACTGTAGACGCGCTGGAGCATAAACTACGTTCAGTCTGTAAAGGATTCGATCCGCTAACCGATACGTACCGCGCAAATGTCGCCCTCGAACAGATGCTCGAACTCCTCTCCAAGGCAACTCGACAACAGCTTCTAACGGATGAATCGGCCCGAGTTCGACAAGATCAAATCTTGATGCGATTAAGCCGCGAGTTTGGTGTCGAAACGCCCGCCTTAAAGGCACGCCTTGCAGCGCTTCGAAGCGGAGTCGCTATGCGACTCAAAACTCGCAATGAGAACTCCTCCCAGATCACCAATCAACAAGTATCGCACAACAAGTCGCAATACAACGCATCCATCAACGACCAACTCAACAGCCACTCCGAAGACGATTCAACGTCATCTGGGGCATATGATTTAACACCAACATTCGCATCATCGCCTATGCGATATGGCGATATGTCACCGATGGATCGGGAGCTATTTGAAATCATGATCCTCGCGCCAGATTCGGTACCTTTTGCGATCGAACGGTTCCCGTCGACGATCCTAGGATCCGAGCCAGCGCGACGTTTGTGGAAACTGTACACCGATCTAGAGTTGGCCGGTTACGCACTCGATTTTGATTCGGTCATGTCAGCGACCGAAGACCCTGAACTTAAGAATATTCTGGTTTGTTTAGAAACGGAGGCAACGGAGAAGGCGCAGTTTTTGAAGGTCGAAGCAAATGACAGATTGCACGCATTGTGCGAGCGACTGGCAACGCAAGACCAAGCTATGCAAGATCAACTCCGGGTACGAGAGTTGGAATCGAAACGACTTGCCGCAGATGATGAGCTAAACTTGCTACAACAAGTGATCGCTCAAGCTCGCGACAAACAACGATTGATTCCCCCAATCTAGTACTCGAAGTCACTCAAATGCAGAGGATCTGCGTTTGAAACCTGAATTGCTTATTTACTTGGATTCGAAGAATGGTTCTTCGAATCTAGACATCAACCTGTTTTTTATTTCCGCATTCGTCATGGAAGACGTGTCGCACAAGCATTTGTGCGGAAGAGATTCTGACATTCACGAATCAATAAAGGGACTTAGCCGTGGAATATCGAAACTTCAATCAGACCCAGTTCATTCAAATGGCCCGTCATCAAGGGTTCGTTACCTACGATCAAGTCAACTCATACTTGCCTGACGAAGCCAACAATGCCGAACATTTGGATGCGGTCATTGTCACTCTTGAACGACTCGGCGTGAGCGTCGTGGACAAGCCAGCAGAAGGCATGAAGCTATACGCCCCACAGCAAAACGAAAACGAGTTCGGGCTTGACGACGAATTCGACGCCAATAGTTTTGATGCCGAACCGAACACCGATCTTGAAGTCACGGTCGAAGCACCAACTGCATCAACCCCTAAAATCACCAACGATCCAATTCGGCTTTACTTAAGCCAAATGTCAGAGATTCCACTCCTTAATCGTGATCAAGAAATTTCTCTTGCGAAGAAAATCGAGCTGACCCGCAAGCAATGGCGACGCGCCGTCTTGGGCAATGACTTTGCACTCCGTAACACGGTTGAAGTCCTTCGCAAGGTTCACCAAGGCGCACTACCTTTCGATCGTACCATCAAAGTCTCGCTCACAGAACGACTCACGAAGGATCAAGTCTCAGGCCGTATGCCACACAACCTGGCAACCCTTGACTTCCTCATCAATGAGAACCGACGTGACTTCCGCGCGATCGTGAACAAGAAGACAAGCAAACAAGACAAAAAAGAAGCGATGTGCAGCTACCAACGCCGACGCATGAAGTGCCTGACGTTAGTCGAGGAACTGTCGCTGCGATCTAGACGAGTAGTTCCCATGATGAAGCTTCTTGCAGACAAATCGCAACGAATTGACTGGCTAAAAAGCCGTATCGACAGCCTTTCCGAATCAGGAACAAGCCCATTAGAGCTTCGAAGAATGAAGGCCGAGTATCGTCACCTGATTCTTACGATGCAAGAAAGCCCGTCTTCACTCCGTCGTCGAGTCCAAACATTCCAAAACGCTTACCGTGAATTTGAAGCCGTTAAACGTCAGCTATCCAGCGGCAATCTCCGATTGGTCGTGTCGATCGCTAAGAAGTATCGAAATCGAGGCATGAGCTTCCTGGACTTGATTCAAGAAGGTAACACGGGATTGATGCGAGCTGTTGACAAGTATGAATACCGACGTGGCTTCAAATTCTCAACCTACGCAACTTGGTGGATTCGTCAGGCGATCACTCGGGCGATCGCAGATCAAGCACGAACCATTCGTATCCCAGTTCACATGATTGACGTGCTGAGCAAGCTCCGAAACATTGAAAAGCAATTGACCCAAGAACTTCGTCGCGATCCAAGCACTGATGAAATCGCCATCGCTGCTGAGATGGAAGTTGAAGAGGTCCGTCGAGTCATGGATATCGGTCGTCATCCAATTTCCTTGGACCGACCAGTAGGCGAAGGCGAAGATAACGCATTCGGGGAATTCATCGAAGACAATCAAAACGACAGCCCACTCGCAAATGCGTGCAACGGATTGTTACGCGATCGAATCGATGTGCTGCTGAAGAGTCTAACATTCCGCGAACGCGAAATTATTCGACTTCGATATGGCCTAACCGATGGATACTCTTACACGCTGGAAGAAGTAGGACGCATTTTCAAGGTGACTCGCGAAAGAGTTCGACAAATCGAAGCGAAAGCTGTCGCGAAACTCCAAAGCCCAGTTCGAGCATCACGACTTGAAAGCTTCCTGCCAAACGCCGCTTAACGCTGTGAATAAGGAATTGATTCGACTGCGTCCTCAAGACGCAGTCGAATGCAAAACTGGCTGTTTAAATGATCTATTAGTTGAACAGCCCCAGATTGCGCACGATAATCAATCACAACCGTGTTGGAGTCCAGGCTTTAGCCGCTTTTGGAGCATCCATGGTGCTCAGCGCCTAAAGGCTGCACTCCAGCAAAGTTGAGATTGTTTGTCAGGGTCAAAGTGGCGCTGTCCAAATAGGTTTCGTTCTTTTGACTGCACGAAACACTACGGTTGCGTTGGTTCGGCAACCCATACTTTGACGTCGTCGAAGTATCCGTCTTTGCCTGCAACCCCCAATTCAATTTTCGATTTTGGCGAATGAGCGATGCCCGGCGATTTGAGATAAGCCACAGGTTCACCATCTAGGGTAACACGCATCGCATCCCCGACGGTTTCAACTACGACTGTATACCATTGATCGGCTTGCAGCTTCACTGGATAGGTGACTTGACGTCCAACGAGAAGCTTTGCAACTTCAGCCTTCTTTGACGGGTCGTTCCTCATCTCGCGAATATCATTTCGCATATTGCCCTCGCATTCATCAATGATCGTAACGCCGTTCAAACGGAATTGAGCTCTGCAAAGATGGCCGTAGTGAGCCCCTTTGTAAGCACGATCATCAAACTCGATATCAATCATTGTTGCCCCACCGAATCGAATTTTCGCTTCGACAATGCTATTGGATGTTGGTATCTCAAGCCCGTGAACAGCAGCATGAGCCTTCACTTCTGGCTTACCATCCTTGGCAGGAATGGTTACATCACGAGTTTGAGTCCCTTTGAGTGTTCCGTTTTCAATTGAGAACGCTGGAACAACGCGATGCCACACTTTATCCGGCACCTTACCCTCAAAATCATCTGCAAAAAGCAATTCTTGCTTGATCGCTATCGGATCTTTGGGAACAGGTGGCAACTCCAAAGCGTAAGCACTCGATGCACTAAGGAACACACTGGCAACAATAAATTTCATTTTCATCGTGAGGAACCTTCGTTAGATAGTCGGAGATCGCGTAATGCTTGAGTGCATAACAGTTTTCAAGTCTAAACCATTTCTTGCTCGGAAGGATCAAGTTGGACCGCGCCACGTGTGCGCTGGAGTTCGGGCTTTTGCCGCTTTTGGAAAACCTAAGGTGCTCGGCGCCTAAAGGCTGTACTCCAACGCTGTACTCTAACACGGTTGCGATCGATTATCGTGCTCAACCTGGCTTGATCCAACTAGATTAGCCTAGGAATTATTGTTTCCGCTCAACATTTCCTCCAAGGTCGACTACTTTTTTTCGCTCAGCGTACGCCACCCGAAAGCATGCAGATTGCGGGCGTCAACGTAGCGAGCGTCGCTACTTGAGGATTTGAGCGTTACGACAATCAACTCCCGTCCATCACGTTTACTGCTTGAGACCAAGCATGCTCCTGCCGCATCCGTCGTACCTGTTTTAATTCCCGTGTAGCCCTCGATACCGAGTAATCGATTCGTGTTTTGCCATAGCACGTTCCGTTTGTACCCACCGGGTACCATCACCTCGCAACCGTGCTGCCTACAGGACACCAGCTCTCGAAACAGCGGGATGCCTAAGGCGGCTTTAGTAAGTTTTGCCATGTCGGCGACCGTAGATAGATGAGTCTCATCGGTCAAGCCATGCGTATTGGTGAAATGGGTTTGATTCATTCCAAGATCTGCAGCCACGATGTTCATTCGCTCAATGAATCGATCATACGCAACAACATCATCGATTTGATCGTCACCACTAAACTTTCGGCCGAAGAACTCGGCGATAGCAACCGACGCATCATTACCTGAGGGAAGCATCAACCCATAAAGCAGCTCACCCACTGGAAGTTGTTCGCCCGCTCGAACAGCCGAGGTTGATCCACTCGTGTTGTCCGCTCGCTTCGAAAAGGTCAGCATTTCCTTCAAGACTTCGGGCTGGCTCTCTGCATACTGAAGTGCAACATATGCAGTCATAATCTTGGTGGTGCTTGCGATATGCAATTTCTGCTCTGCATTCTTGCTCGCGATCTCCTCTCCCGTTGCTGCATCAACGATTGTCCAAGCGGCACACGTAACTTGAGGCGGACCAAACGGATCGTCTGCCACAGCAATAGGAAGCTTCTCATCGTTGACGGTAGCAGGCGACGGAGCTGGTTCGTCTTTCTCGATCAGTGCTCCCAAAGCTGCCCAAGTGTCGGCGTTAACGATACCCGTAGGTTCGATTTGCTTCTGACTCTGGAACGCTTTGACAGCTGCTTCTGTGCCCGGTCCAAAATCGCCATCGACGGAAACATTCACGGTTGGATTACTGCGAGCGTTCAGCGTTCTTTGGAGTGCTTCGACAAGCTCTCCCGTGGCCCCGATCTTCATTTCGCTTGGATCTGATGAATCGGTAGGGCTCTCAAATTCCTTTGGAGCAAGCGTCTCATAAACAGTTTTGGCAATCTCTGCACATAAACGATTTCCAACGTTATCATCCGTCCATCGCGTGTCGGCATTGTTATCTATGAGTACACAAAGCGCAACCGTGCAACCCTTACCCATGAGCAACCCCGCGTCGGTACGAACTCGCGTGACCGCTCCAGTCTTATGCCCAACCTTAACATCTTTCGGCATTAAAAGCGGGAAGCATGATTTGTCATCGCAATTGACCAAATGATCCAGCATTGCATCGTTCGACTCAGGCTTGGCAAGTTCGCCTCGCTTCAGTCGCGTTAAAAGCGTCACCATATCATTAGCAGTAGTACTTCCCAGTCCATATTTTTTGCTACGCTCGGGAGCAATCGATAGGTCGCGTCGATAGACCTTTCCATTTAGCTGTGTCTCGGGAAATCCAAGCTCCGTCATAGTCTTGGTTGTTGACGGTAATCCAATCGCATCAGCCACCAAATTGGTTGCTGTGTTGTCGGAATAAACAATCATTAGCCGGATCGCATCGCGTAGCGAGATATTCGTGCCCGGTGAAAAATGCGTCGTCAAGATCCCAGAACCTTGAACCATATCATCCTTTTTCATCTCGATTCGTTGATCGAGCTTGAGCTTACCCGCGTCAACTTGACGATAAGCTTCAATCATAACAGGGAGCTTAATCAGACTTGCCGTCGGCATCGTTACGTCGCCGCGAATCGCCCAATGCGTATCGCCTTCGAAATGATAAAGAGCAACAGCAACGTCACCTTTATAGTCATTGACCAGAGGCTGAATTGCTTTTTCTAAGGCCAAGACCTTCAAAGCTCGATCCGATTCTGAAAGCTTCGTTGGACTCGGCGACTCTGCCGAAACAGATTGAATTGGATTCATTCCTCCCAACATGGCAACCACGAATATCGAAGCCGTCGTGAATTGAAAGCCCCAGACATCCAAAGATCGTGCTGATCGGTTTAAAAAGCTAACTAAAGATCGCATACAGTTACTCAACGAATTAACACAGGGAAGTCTATAACATGTGGAACGAGGGAGAGTCCGCATCGCACGCCGGTTGGAGAAGATTCCAATGAGTATACGCTATATCTATCAGACTATGTTCAGTAATTTCGCTTGAAAATCAAACGGAAGATTTGTGCACCAAGGCAAGCGGTTGGAAACAATTTGGTACCTGCAGCCAAAAGCCTTGTCTAACTTAAAAATCGGGGTAGCGGAATTCGTAAGAATTGCGACGCCGATGAAAACAATAGCAAAATCTGCGACATTCAGATATCTAACGACATCTGCTACCATTAAAACTGCAGTTTCTAACTGGGACAAAGCACTATGCTCTGTTTCAAAAATGACTTTCACGTAGCTGCGTCTCTCCGAGACGCAGGTATTTCCCGTCTGTGGAGACGCGACTAGGTGTTTGGAAACAAAGCCCCAATCGAGCCCTACTACGTTAGCCGCCGCTCTGCTTTGCTTCTAGTTCTTCCCAACGGCTGTAAATCTTTGCAAGCTGTTGCTCGATCGCCGAGAGTCGCGATGTCGCCTCGTTCCGTTTCGGCACAGGCTGCTTGAAAAAATCAGGATCCGCCATCGCCTCATGAAGGGAGGATTGCTCGGTTTCAAGAAGCTGAATTTTTTGAGGCATATCATCCAGCTCCTTCTTTTCTTTGAAGCTTAACTTTACCGCAGGCTTAGCGATGGTAGCGTTGCTAGTCGACGAACTACCCGTATTGCCAGGAGAGTTCGAAAGTACTGCTTCTTTGCCATCTGACTTTTTGTCTTCTGCTGCTTTCGCACGTTGATAATCGTCATAACCTCCGCCGTACTCTTTTACTTCTCCGGATCCATCAACGGCGAATATCGTCGTGACAACATTGTTTAAGAACGCCCGATCGTGACTAACCAGCAGGAGCGTTCCCTTGTAAGCAGCTACCAATTCTTCCAACAACTCAAGCGTCTCAGCATCCAAATCGTTTGTTGGTTCATCCAGCACGAGTAGGTTGGAAGAATGTCGAAATAGTCTCGCTAGAAGAAGCCGGTTCCGCTCGCCACCGGAAAGAAACTTCGCAAGATCTCGAGAACGATCAGGCGTGAATAGAAAATCCTGCAGATAGCTGAAGATGTGCTTCTGCTTCCCGTCGATCAGCAATTTCTCTTCACCATCCGCGACATTAAAGGCAACCGACTTCTCTCCATCGATTTGTTCTCGAAGCTGATCAAAATACAGGAGTTCAACCTTTGTCCCCATTTTCATTTTGCCCGAATCAGGCGTGATCCTACCGAGCAACAGCTTGAGAAGGGTACTCTTACCAGCGCCATTGGGGCCAACGATACCGATCTTATCGCCTCGCATGATCGTGGCAGAAAAGTTATCGATGATTTTCCTATCTCCATAACTGAAGGAAACATCTTCGATATCCATTACAAGCTGCCCGGACCTTTCCGCTTCGACCACGTTGATGCGAGCATTTCCCTGCTGCTTGCGACGAGCGGCGCGATCGAGTCTCATCGCCTCTAACGCTCGCACACGACCTTCATTCCGCGTTCGACGTGCCTTAACACCTTGTCGAATCCAAACTTCTTCCGCCGCAAGCCGCTTATCGAACAAAGCCTCTTGTTTTTCTTGCGCGTTAAGCGAATCTTCCTTCCGCTTCAAGAAAGTTGGGTAATCGCACTCCCAATCGAATATCCTCCCACGATCCACTTCAAGAATGCGAGTCGCCAAAGCTTGCAAAAAATACCGATCGTGAGTCACAAACAGAAGCGACCCAGAGAAGCTCTTCAAGAAACCTTCTAACCAAAGAATGGATTCAATATCCAAATGGTTAGTCGGCTCGTCCAAAAGCAAAAGATCAGGCTCACCGACAATCGCTTGCGCAAGTAGCACACGCCTCTTCATTCCTGCCGATAACGAATCAAAAGACGCTTCACCATCTAGCTCCATCCTTGAAAGCGTTTTGTGAATTGCGGCTTCTTCCTTCCAATGCTCGACGTCATGGAACGCATCTTCCGACTGCGAAGTTCTCAAACCATTTGAAACCATCTCGTAAATCGATAATCCCGATGAAGCGGGTACCTCTTGAATAAGACGAGCAACCTTCAGCTTGGGGCCACGACGGAGTTCGCCATGGTCGGGTTGTATCTCCCCCGCGATGATTTTCATAAGAGTTGACTTACCAGCACCATTGCGACCGAGCAGACCTATCCGCTGGCCGCTGTCAATTGCGAGGTCAATGTCTTCCAGAAGCGAAGGCTTACGATAGGTGAATCCGACTTTAGAGAGTGTTACCAAACGCATGCAGAGAGAGACTTTCCTTGAAATTTTCGCTAAATCGCGTATCAATTAATGGGCGGTGACCATCGGCCTGATGCGATGGGCATTTTTTCCTGAACCGCCTCGGGTGCAATTTGGCAAATTGTGGCAGCGTAGAAACCCGTGGCTAGCGCCATCGGCTCAGGTTTCATAAGCTTAGTCAACTACTGGGGGTTCGACCTTGACAACTTCCATTGATTTACCAGAGACGCCTATGACTTTTACAGTAGTCTCAGATCCAATCAAGCCGTCTTGACTGTGAACGTCAAAATACCCGCCTGCAATCCTTGCCTTTCCGTAGGGAGTACACATGGTCGTCGTGACCCCCATTTCACCGATAAGAGACGCCAATTTATTGGACTCGGTCTCGTCAAACACCTCTGCGACGGGAGGCTCCAGCTTCAACCAGCGAAAGAACGGAAGTTGCTCAAGATGATCCTTCATCCAGTAAATCATCGCAAAGACCGATAGGCAAGCAATAGCCACCTGTGAAGTATGCCAAGCTGTCGAACGCCACTGATATTCGTTTGTCGGAATCACAAAGGTTTGGCTGGCCAAGATTATCCCAGAAAGAAGTAGAAGGAGCCCTCCGAATCCGAATACGCCAAACCCAGGCAGAACAAAAATTTCAATTGCAACACATAGAATCCCCGCACCGATAAGAATGATCTCCAACCACTCGACGGTTCCACCTAGCACCCTCATCCAAACGAAAAGCGAAAAGCAAATCAAAGCCAAGAAGCCAGGAAGCCCAATTCCAGGTGAGGTGAACTCGTTTGTGATAAGCGTAAACGAGGCGATTAGCAGTAGGCTCGCAAGCCATTCCATTCCCGCGATCCGCTGAACGAACTGCTCGATCCGACTCACACGCTTTGGCTCCGGAAGTTCGTTCAGTCCCCAAGTTGTCGCGAGATCTTTAAGACTTCCTTCTAATCCTTTGGCCCATCGGCGCTGCACCAATTCCTCTGCAGACATTCCCAGGTCCACTTTTACCTTTTCCAATATCTTCCAATTCGGATGAGCATTATTCGCGAAAAAGATCGACTCGGTACCAACTTCCTTTTGACCATTTTCGGATTGGAACTCATGAATAGGAAGCGTCGGACAAAGCAGCGAGTAGAGCTCGCCTGGCGTTCGCTGAACTCGCTTTGCAAGTTCTTGCCAAGTACCGGCAAGCGACTCAATGTCAACATTGGAGATAGATGCTTCTCCGGGGCCTCCCACCTTCGAGCCTGGTTTAACATAAAGCCGATCGCAGGCCATTCCAATGAGAACACTATCACCGAGTGCTTCTCCATTTATCCACGCAATCGTTTCAACTTTAGTATCGTCCAAACCGGCAATGTAATCAGCCAACCGAAGACTCTGCGATAGATTGCCTCCAGGCGATTCGATGTCTAAGAACAGAAGATTAACGTTCGCATCTCGAATCACTTCATCAATCGCGCGCATCCAACGACCGACTGTCGACTCAGTCACTACTCCGTGTATCTCAACGACTCCCGCCTTGCGTGGACCGGAGATTAGTGATTCCCCTCCAACAACCCAATCGTTGACTCCAAAAGAATCTTTCAGTTCCTGGTCGTCCTTGACAACCTGGCGAATCCATAACCACTTTCGCATCTGTTGCGCCGAAAAGTTTCCAAGTTGCCCCGCGATCGAAAGCTGATCCTCACTGAGAACATCCCCTGCAAGCCGTTTTTCCTCAAGACGAGCCTGAGAAACAAACTCAATTTTTCCACCAATCGATTCCACACGAAACAAACCCACATCACGATCCAACATCGAAGTCACGGCGTCAGCAGGCACGTTCTGACGACGCTTCGAAATGGCTTGATAGGCATCGATCACGACTCCATCTATTGCACCTTCATCGATTGCAACTCGTCCCAGGTTCGCTTTCGAGCTCATTGCGATTTCTTCGCAGGCTAAGGCCACAAGCACCGCGTGACCTTCTACGTCTCGAGAAAGGTACGCGACCGTTCTACAACGAAGAGCCACTGGCCCAACAAGAAACCTCGCCAACGCAAGCGCTCGCTCAAATTCAGTACCGCGACCAATCGGATCTAGTGCAATATCCCCTTCGGCCAAATCACCGTTACTTGCATCCCGTCCAACGAATTCAATCACCACGATGGGTCGCTTGTCTACAACAGACTGCTCACTGATTGCCTGAACTCGCGATCTTAGATTCCGATCATCTGCTTCTGTAAGCGGGAAACGAACTTGGAGCCAATGCCCGTTGTTCCCCACAGGCTTATTCTCCAAGACGACATCATCGGCCTGTAGTACAGCTTGACGAGCAGCCTTATCTTCGCCAACATCCGACCGTTCCAATGCCTTCGCGTTTGCGACCAAGGCAACGCATAAGCAACCGATTGCGATTAAACAAGCAAATCGATTCTGAATACTATGTGCCACGTGTAGGTAATTCGATCAGGAAAATGAAAAAGCAACTATTGGCCAACCTTAAAAACTGCTCTTCGCATATTATGACAGAGCAATCACATCCAGGCAAACCGCTTCACCATTTCAATACCGATTTTGAAGAGACTAGGAGAGTAGCCGCGAAAAACCCTTGAATAGCGACCTCGCCGACTATGCTCTAAGCGAATTTGCAAGTTGTTTCCATTGCTATCTCCAAAAGCACTAACCGAGCCAACCTAAGCGATCTGGTGCGAGCGCGTAATCTGATTTCAGTAAGCACCAGTTGGCTGGTGACAAGTAAAGCATCCCAATATCCAGTCGCCGATCCGCCACTTGGCTACAATGAAATTCCTCTCTGGATTCGTTGTCAATGATTTAAATACCAATACTGCATCATACCAATCGCAAGAACTATCGAAGACGCAAAGAATTGTAGCGAATAGCTTGAATCCTTAGTTCTTATGATTGTCCATCCTGCTGAACCCGCACCAATTAGTCCAGGAATAAAAAGTGCATTCGCGCAGCTTCGGAAGATTTGTTGGTCGTAAAAGTGAAACGACAGCACCATCGTCCCCAATAGCGGCCAAGTCCAAAACCAATAGTAAAGCATCCGTCTGTGTTTTGATTTCAATTTCTGAAAAGAGATATCCAGTCGTTAAGAAATTCGCTTTGCGTCGAAGTCAACGCGTTTCTCGACGAAAACAACGAGTTAGCTGGTCTTCGCGAGATGTGTTGATCTCGGAAACCTCCCCAACTGCAGGCTCCGTCGCTTATGAGAGCTAGTCACCAGAATCCGTTGTTGGTGGACTCCGAATACCTTCATACTCCTGAAAGCAATCCGCGTACTGTTTCATCTCTGTGCGCACTTTGTCACTTACATTCACAAGATCATCTTCCGTCAGAACACCTTCATAGAGTGCACGACAAACCGCATCCCATGGATTGCCCCTTGAATAAGTAAAAAAAAGCTCACGAGCAATGCCGTTGTGGAATTGATGGACTGCCATATTCGCATCAAATGGCGATAGCTTACCGGACGCCATTTCGGAAATTACGCCACCGACGACATTCAGTGCGTCACGTAGCTGTCGCTCCCACGCGATGTCCGCAAGTCTACGAATGTGCCTACTTTCAGATTTCGTGTGCATTTGTGGCGGAGCAAAGAAAGAATTCGATACACGACTTCATTTTACCGGTATTCGGCACACCAAGCAAAGAGAAACATCATGATAACATCGGTCACTATATACCCATCAAATCCAATCAATTTATGCCCGCATGTGATGCGTGCGATTGTGCGATTCGAAGACGTCCACGACATGTACATAATGACGTAGGCTTTCTTCGAAGCGTGATTAGCGTTTCGGACTTAGCTACTCGTCGCACGTTAGGGATATCACTTCACCAGTTCAATCTCGCCAGGCCGCCACGTCTTGTCGAACCATGGTTCTAGCGGGCCGTAGAGACGAAGAATCATGAACCATCCTTTGCCTGGAAGCGTCTGCACCCAATTGTTCTCATATCCCTCGGGTGCTTTGGGGCCAAAATAGACGTCCACGGAACCGTCGGCATTCTTCTTTAGCTCTTTGTCCTGGCTGGTAACACTGGGAGCTTTCTGATTGGTCTGAATCATGGAGCGCGTCTGGTTGTCATAGACGATGACTGACCAGAAATCTTTCACCGGGACGTTGGGCGGCAGGTGCATTCTGTAAGTACTGCCACCATCAAAAGGATTACCATTTTTGTCTTGGACCGACCACGGATATTGGGAACCTTTACCAACCATCTTCATCTCCATAGCCGGTGTGACTCCGGTGGCGAAGTAGTAGTAGAAGATATAGCCGTCCATGTTCGTCACGCCGGGAGACGTCTCAAACTTGTAGCCGCCGAAAAAAGGAAGACGCCACCCGCTCTTCGGATAGAAATATGCGTCAGGCGAGCGGACTTTGAAAGCGATTGTTCT
>JAIYDQ010000060.1 GCA_027487375.1 Planctomycetaceae bacterium | reverse complement strand
TCTGGTTTCATATCGCGCGAGGCCCACTCTTCCTTGACATTCCATTTGTCTCCTTCGCGACCCACCAAAATGCTTTGCGTCCCGCTACCTAAGGCGGTTGCGAGCAAGACCGAATTGCCAATCACCAACGGTTGTAACGTTCTGTAATTCGGCGTTACTGAATCAAATTGCCAAATCGTGCTTCCGTCTTGAATGTTGACAAACTGCAACCCGGAATTAGTTTCCATCAGCACTCCCGAGACGCCATCGAAGGTTGCGAACTGAGGCGAACTATAACTGTGATCACCTGAAGCGGTCGACCAGCGTGGTTCCCCCGTCTTGGCATCGTAAGCCAGGAGACCTTTGTCACCGCTACCACCGGCATGCACGATGACGATTCCATCAACCACCAAAGGCGAAGAAGAAAAACCCCATGTTGGCGGCTTGCGATTTGCGTCGGCTTGAAGGTCTCGTTCCCAAATTTTTTCTCCCGTGTTGGCGACCAAGCACGACAAGATTCCGTTGGCTCCCAATGAAAACAATCCCTCGTCAGCAATCGTAGGAGTTCCTCGAGGGCCCGCGCCGGCCACCGATTCTTCAAAACGACTTGCATACTCATAGATCCATACTCGCTCACCTGTTTCAGCACTTAGGCATACGACAGCTTCTTTGTCACCGCGCTGCTCTTGCGTAAACAACAGATTGCTTGCCGACGAGAACGAACCCCAGCCTGGGCCCACACTGATTTTCCAAAGCAGCTTGGGCGGTGATTTTTCCCAGTCTTCATTGATTGTCATCCCGGGATATTTGCCATCGCGACTTCCGCCTCGAAACGCGGGCCACGGTGACGAGCTCAAACCAATCGGAGTCAGCTTAATGGAGTCGGCTAAAGCTACAGAACTTGCAGACCCTGTCGAAGTCGAATCGTTGGACTCTTGCTTGATTTTTGCGTTGAACTTTTCTTCGGCAGACATTGTCCAGCGCCAAGCAAAAGTTGGATCGAATTTTCCTGTCACCCCTTCTGACCGAAGTACATTCCATGAACCGAACCCGACGAGTGCTGCAAAAACAGCAATTGGAAGTCGCCGCGCGGGTTGATTTGCAAAGAGGATCATTGCTGCAGCGAATAATCCGACTCCTGTTGGAATGATATAGAACATCAAGTTCATTTCGCGCATCGATTTGTCCAGCACCACAACTGTACCAACTGCAATGAAGACTACCGATAGGAATCCAATCAGCTTTTCCTTCCAAGTTGCACGACTTGCAAATAGCCACCACAGCAAAATGATTCCGCTGAGGATCGCCGGTCCCATGAACGCCGCGATGAACATAGGCAAAGTCGGTGATTCGACTAAACCTGGCATGTGACGAATTGCGAACATGAGCACAATCAGCAAAAGCGCTGGCCACCAACGAATTGCTTGACTTGTGTTCGTAACGGATGAACCGTTTGCTGCACTCAACTCAGGCGTAGATTGATCTTCAGAAGATGACATGGTTGCCCTTTCAGGCGATGGAGTTCGATGCGATAGGCTGTCCGACCGTATCTACATCGTACCAAAACAATCGCTACTGTCAGAGAGGAAAACATTCACGTCGAGGGTCGTGAAGGTTTGATGAAGAGTCGATTAGATGTTGCTTCTTTCATATGCAAACAGCAACGTTAACCGCTTGCCTAAGGTCGCGGTGGTCTGCGATGAAATTTTTGCCGTTTGGAAGAAGCTCGACTTAATCGCGATAGAGGTTTGACGATTGCTGTGTTGCGCAAGGCGTGCGGTTCAGAATCACTCTTCTCTGAAGTTTCAGCTAGCATGCCGGAGGAACGTTCCGCTCCATGCTCTCTTGGCAGATGATCATCGACGGGCGAACTGGTCGCCGTACTCGAACCGCCCGCAAGAAGTTGTTGTAAAGCGGCATCTACTCGGTCGCTTAACGCTTCGAGTTTGGTCTCTCGCTGTAAGAGCAACTGCTCTTTGAGAACGACAGCCTGTTCGCGAGATTCCAACTCTTGCAACGCGTACCTTACGTCACGTAGCAACGTGTCGATGTTGTGGATCAACGCACCGCCATCTTCGAGATAAGCGGTCGTTGCCGATCGTAGCTTTCGTAGTGACTTTGCGGGTTGCATGGGCTGTATGAACGGTTTTCCAACGTTGAGAGGTTAGCGTTCAAAAAGCTTACGTCAAACATTGGCTCCACGAGGACCATGCATCGCAGGAAATTCAAAAATTGTGAAGATCTTTAGACGATTCCAAGTCGCTCTTTCGGATCTTTGAGGCCGTGTGCAAGTTTTGCAAGTGCTTCGGTCTCAATCTGTCGAACACGTTCCCGAGTCAGCCCCAACTCAATCCCAATTTCTTTGAGCGTGTGCGGCGTAGTGTCTCCCAATCCGAATCGCATGCGCAAGACAGTTGCTTCCCGCGAGTCGAGTGTTCCCAACAACTCTAGCGCAGTCGTGAGAACATCATTGTCGAGCATCGTTTCGTCGGGACTCTTTACCCGATCATCCATCACCGTTTCACCCAACGACCAACCTGCTTCGGTTTGGTCGCTCTGAGGATTGGCGTTGTACACTTGAATCGCCTTTTTAATGATCGGGAGCTTCTTCTTGGGAAGCCCTAGAATCCGAGCGATCTCTTCCTGTGTAGGCATCCGTCCGAGTTCGTCGGTCAGTCGCGCGGTGGCTCGTCGCCATTTGCTGAGCAGTTCAACCATGTAGGCGGGAATACGAATCGTCTTCGATGAATTGATCAACGCTCGCTTGATAGACTGCTTGATCCAGTAACTAGCGTAGGTACTGAAGCGGGTTCCCATCGTTGGATCGAAACCTTCGACGGCTCGCAACAAACCCAGGTTGCCTTCCTCGATCAAGTCCTGGAGCCCAAGTCCCTTGCTAACGTAGCCACGAGCGATGTTCACCACCAATCGCAGGTTGGCTCGTACCATGTGATCGCGTGCTTCCGCGTCACCTTTGGCGATACGATGAGCAAGATTCTGCTCGTCTTGCGCGGTCAACAACTTGGTTTCGTTGATTTCGCGGAGATAGGTTTCCAAGGGACTTTGAGCGACTCCGCTCGACACCGGCGCGGTTGTGCGACGGCGGAGCGTCTTCAGGTCTTCATCTTGGCCAATATCAGTATCTTCGTAGTAAGGACCAGCGTAGGACATCGATTGATTACCATGGAGCAGAAGGGTAGATACTTTGCGAAGGCGACAACGTCACCCGTCGATCCAGTGCAGACTCCCTTCCACCACAGATCTCTTCGACGAAAGTACCTATCGACAGTTTTCGCTAGCACATTGAAAACCTCAGACGCTTTACCGATCGAATGGAATAGTCCGACAATGTCGTCCCGCTCTGTGGCCGCCCCGACCAAACACAACTCAGTTTTCCGATTCAAAGGTTATGAAAAGGAACGTGAAGAGCAAATTGAGTGGTGCTCAATTATTCAAGACCGCCTGGCAAGCGATTGCGGGCTGGGGTGAGTCGCAGGGCTAGTCAATTATTCAAAATACGGACTGAGCCGTGAGCGTTAGCTCCGGGTTGCTATCGGAAAATCCGGAGCTAGCGCTCACGGCTCATTGCCCAGCATGAAAAACTGACTTGCCTTGGGTGATTTGAGTTTCATAGCTCTCATCACATCACGCTAATTTGTCACGCTAACGATTGAGCGTCTCCTATCGCGGCTATCGTTGTCGACTAAAATGAGCTGGGATTGTTTGGCTGAGATCGAGCGAGCATCAAAACGAAGCGAATGGAAAGAATCTAAAGATGGTACGCGTTGGATTGGTTGGAATCGGATTTATGGGTTGGATCCACTACTTAGCCTATCAGCGCAGTCAGGCTGCTCGGCTAGTAGGATTTACATCTCGTGATCCGAAAAAGTTGTCCGGTGACTGGACTGGCATTCAGGGAAACTTCGGGCCCCCTGGCGAGCAGATCGATATGGATGGGCTTCGGACCTGGGATTCACTCGAAAAGATGGTCTGCGATCCGGATATCGATGTGATCGATATTTGCTTGCCTCCGTTCATGCACTTAGACGCGACAATGTTAGCCTTAGAAAATGGGAAGCATGTCTTCTGTGAAAAGCCTTTCGCGTTAAAAAGTTCCGATTGTCAGAAGATGTTGGATGCAGCGAAAGCGGCCGATCGCCAAGTGATGGTTGCCCACGTCTTGCCGTTCATGGGACCGTTTGCTTATGCGACTCAATTGGTTCAGAATCAAACTTACGGTCGGCCAATTGGTGGTTACTTCAAACGCGTTATCTCGAATCCAACGTGGATCCCTGACTTCTATGATCCATTGCGAGTTGGTGGTCCGATGATCGATTTGCATGTTCATGACACTCATTGGATCGAGATGCTTTTTGGAAGTCCCACCGAAGTGACTGCCGTGGGAACTCGTTCCGGGGAAGTCGCGAAGTACGCGCAAGTTGTCTATCGATTCAATGATCCGGAAATTGCAGTTAGCTCCACCAGCGGCGTTGTCGAAGCACCCGGTCGACCTTTCACGCATGGGTTCGAGCTGCACCTAGAGAAAGCCATGCTTCAATTCGAGTTTGCGGCTTACTCAGATGGTGCGGAAACAATCCCGTTGCGAGTCCTCACTCATGACGGCCAAGTCATCCATCCAGATCTTGAGGCGTCTGATGACATTGCCGCTTTTGCCGCCGAGATCGACGAGATGGCTGAGTGTATTCGGGACAATCGAGCAAGTAAGATCTTGGATGGAAGACTCGCTGCGAAAGCTATTTCGATTGCTGAAGCGATTCAAAGCTCGGTAATAAGGCGTCAGCCGAGTATGATCGAAGTAGTTTGATGATCGTCAACTTATCAAAGGCTGTGCTCTCGTGAAATTTGAATATCTCGGCCCCTACAAAGTCGAATCGATTCTTGGTCGAGGCGGAATGGGTACCGTGTACCGTGGAACTCACAGCAAATCGGGTGATGTTGTTGCCATTAAGATCATCTCGACTGTCCTTGCCGATCAAGAACGATTTCGAAGGAGATTTGCTTCTGAGGTGGAGACTGTCAAGAGACTTAAACAGCCCAATATTGTCCAATTGATCGGATATGGTGAGGAGCAAGGTCATCTTTTTTATTCGATGGAGTATGTTCTAGGGGTTAACCTTGCTGATCACTTAAAACAGAACGGGCCTCTCACCTGGGAACGAGCCATTGAAATTGGCATCGAAATCTGTGCTGCTCTAAAACACGCACATGATATGGGAATCATTCATCGCGACTTGAAGCCCGCAAACGTGATGTTGAATGAGTCGGGGCAAGTAAAGCTGACTGACTTCGGAATCGCAAAGCTCTTCGGTAGCTCTGACGCAACCGCCGCAGGGTCCGTGCTGGGAACGGCCGACTTCATGCCGCCTGAGCAAGCTGAAGGAAAGGTTGTAACGAATCGAAGCGATCTCTATGCCTTGGGGGCTTTGTTGTACTGCGCACTTACAGGTCGCTCGCCACAAGCAGCAAAGACGCTTCCAGAAGTTTTGTATAACGTGCGCTATACGATTCCCACACCGCTCGATGTAGTCGATTCAGCAACTCCCAAGGAACTATCGGAGCTGGTTGCCGAGCTGCTCGCAAAAGATCCATCGGCCCGCCCGCCAACAGCCCTTGTGGTTAGCAATCGTCTGCAGTCACTCAAGATTGGACTAAAGCATCGCGAGCAGCAAACTAAAATCGACTTACCACCCAGTGCGATGAACGACGCTGCCCAATCGCGAGAATTCAATTCGCTGGACTTATTCGATGATGCGATTGGTGGTACAGACGCCACAAACGCGGCAGCGAAACCTTCATCGCCCTCTAAGGCATCTCCGCCGCGACCTTCGAACTTTGGAACCGATCAAACCCAAGTTGTTCCCGCAGACTTCGTCCCGAATCGGTCTCGAGAGCGTGAGCCTATTCGCACAGATATTGCGAATGCAAGTACCAAAGCAGCATCGCAGTTAGATCCTGTATCACACCTTACAGGAGTTTCGATGTACGACGAACCGGCTGCACCGGGCGTAACACGATTCACGGTTGTCGAAGAAAACGAACGACGTCGAGCGACTCTTTCCGAACATGTCGAAGATCTTCCCAATCCTTGGGGCCATTATCTGTCGGTCGGCGCGTTGATTTTCTTGTTGGTCGGAAGCTTGAGCGCGATCTACATTTTTACTCGCCCTCAGTCTGCTGACGAGCTTTATAAGCAATTATCACAAGCAATTGAGTCGACGAACCCTGACGATTTGTTTGACGTAGAGCCCATGCTGGAGCAGTTTAGTGAGCTCTACCCGAACGACTCTCGACAATCAGAATTCGATTCATTCAGGCAAGATATACAGCAGCAAAAAGCACTTCGACGATTGGAACGACGTGCTCGCATCAGCTCTACGCAGTCAGATCTAGATCCTCTTGAACAAGCCTTTTTGGATGCCATGAAAGCTCGCGAAGAAGACACAGATGTTGCAGCGAAGAAGCTTCGTGCTCTGCTAACCATCTACAGTGATCCAACAACCCTGACCGAGCGACAACAACAGCTTGTTTCCATGGCTGAGAATGCGTTGGAAGAAATTCAAAAAGGGATCGAGCAGAAAACACATCCCGCAACAGAGGCGCTCAACGAACGAATCGATTGGGCTACCAAGAACTTGTCGGACGACATGCAAAAGGCATTTTTCCAGTCGGTCATTGAACTTTACGCCGATAAATCATGGGCCAAGTCGGCCGTCGCCCGCGCGAGAACGGCACTCACCAAATAGCCTGAAGAACAGGTTCATATCCTACAGCATCATTCGTAAGACTGAAGTAGGAGCGTCTCTCCGAGACGCGAAATGTCTGCGGCTCGGAGAGACGCTTCTACGTGGATGCCTGCATACGCAGGAAACTTACCCGTCCCAACCGCCGCTGTTGCGATTGGATTTCGTTTGGCTTCGTTTTGCTTTTTCTTCTAGTCGACGTCGGTTGGAACCGGCTGATGGACGAGTTGGCTTTCGAGACTTGGGTGGATTCAATGCAGCTAAGACCAAATGCTGAATCTTTTGGACACAGTCGCGCAGATTCGATAATTGGTCGCGATGAACTTGGCTAGTGACTTGCAAGCTACCATCATCCAGCAACCGCGATTTTGCTAACACACGCAAGCGATCCAAGACAGTCATTGGCAGTAACTCGGTTTGATGCAATGCCCATTTCAATGTTACCTTGGAGTTGACTTTATTCACGTTTTGTCCACCAGGGCCACCACTGCGAGCAAAAGAGACCTCGAGTTCGGTGGCTGGGATGACCAGGTTTTCGTGGACGCGTATATCTTTCATGGTGATTGCTTCAAAGCTACAGTGTCTTATCCAGATTAGATTATTAAGTCGCTGAATTCGTGAGGATCCAGCTATACCTGCTTCATCGCCACAATTTGCCTGCAGTTTTAATCCGTTATCCCTGCCCGTTCGTACTCGTGCTCAGCCATTGGCGGTACTCGTACTCCTACTCGATTCAAATCATCGAGTGTGGGTAAATTCAAAATCAGCGGTATACGCCGAGTCGATTCAGAGTTTAGACGCTAATGTAACGGGTAGTAAACGTTTCAGACGTCAGATGTCTCACGATATCTGCTGCTTTCCTAAACCTCAGCATTCACAAATTGATGAAATTCACAAGAGTAGCGATTGCCCTTTATGGATTGTTAACAGGCTTACTGTCCAGTTCGTTTTCACAGGATTCTCCGGCGACGGCCGTGAAAAATCTGTGGACTCGTTCGATTGGTCACGATTGGCCACGAATGATGGGGCCTAACGCGAACGGGGTTTCTGCAGAAACGGGGCCGCTGACTGATTGGAGCGGCGGAAAGTTGAAGGTGAAATG
This sequence comes from Planctomycetaceae bacterium, assembly GCA_027487375.1. Classification (GTDB taxonomy): domain Bacteria; phylum Planctomycetota; class Planctomycetia; order Pirellulales; family Pirellulaceae; genus JAIYDQ01. Next base: position 4,355 of record JAIYDQ010000060.1, on the reverse strand, counting down.
GGTTGCACCAACCGGTGTTGGATATGGAAATTGTGTTGTCGCGAAAGGACGATGTTTTCAGTGGGATCGCTTTGGCAAAGAAGAGCGGTTGACATGCCTTCATGCAGAAACGGGAGCCCCGCTTTGGACTTGGTCAGCGCCTGTCGAATACGTTGACATGTATGGATACAACAACGGACCAAGAAGTTCGCCTGTCGTGGATGAAGATTTGGTTTTTGTTTTTGGTGTTAGCGGTACTTTGGCTGCGATTCGCGTCGAAGATGGGGTGGAAGTTTGGAAGCGATCCACTAACGAAGAGTTCAATGTCGCTCAGAATTTTTTCGGGGTAGGTTCTACGCCATGCGTTCATGGAGACTTGGTTCTTACGATGATCGGTGGTAGTCCCGCTGGCTTCAACGCAGATCCAGCAGAATCAATCGCAAGTGTAAAGCCAGACAATAGTGCCATCGTTGCTTTTAATAAGCGAACGGGTAAAGAGGTTTATCGAGTTGGAAACTACCTTGCTAGTTACTCGGCACCGATGATTGCTCAGATGCAGGGTGAGCCTTGGTGTCTAGCTTTTGTGCGTGAAGGATTGATGATTTTTGATCCCAAGGATGGTAGCCGGCAAGTTTTTTTTCCTTGGCGAGCGCAAACGCTTGAAAGTGTCAACGCAGCATGGCCCGTTGTGTCTGGCGATCAGATCTTTATCTCCGAGACATACGGGCCTGGGAGCGTTCTTCTGAAGTTCGATGGGAAATCGCTGTCGCCGGTTTGGCAAGATCAAGGATTGGCCAAGCGTCAGGCTTGGCGGGCGCACTGGGCGACTCCAATTCTGTATCGGGGGAGCCTCTTTGGATGCAGCGGACGCAACGAACCTGATGCCGATCTACGCGCGATTGACTTTGCGACGGGAAACCTGCATTGGGTACATCGCAACCGTGATCGAACGACCAGTCTTCTGATTGACGACAAATTGCTTGTGGTGGGAGAGCATGGGCTGGTCCAGTTGGTAACCGCCAGCGCTAATGCCTATCAAGTAGTCACGGAGATTGATTTGGGTGAAATGATAGACGGGCTCGCAATCGACGGGGTGGAGAAGAATCAAGTCTCACGGATGCAGCCGTTGCTTCAATCGCCGGTGTGGGCTCCGCCGACTCTCGCCCATGGTTTGCTCTATTTGCGGGGAGAAAATCGGCTTGTTTGTCTGGATCTGATTCCGCAATAAGCTGTTCTAGGAGGAATTTCTTAAACATCATCCTGGGAATCTCACGGCCTATCCTTCACTCAACTCGTTGAACCGATTACGCTAAGGCGGTTGGGGTGGGCTCAATCCAGATTCTTTCGGTTTTCCTTCCATCATTTTTTGCAAAGATGCCTTTATGCAAGCCTCTCTTAAAGCTATCGCCAATCGAATCCAATCGAGCACACGTCTCGGTCTGTTGCTTGGTCTGACTATGACGAGCAATTTGGGGCTAACCGAATTTCCGTTTTCATTTCAAACAAAAGCCAGCAACCAGTGCATGGCTGCAGAACAAAGTAAGAAGGTTGGAGCAATGACTTTGGATCGATCGGATTTCGGTAGTTTACCGACGGGTGAGAAAGTAACTTTATTCACGTTGACGAATGCTCGTGGGCATTCAATACAGATGATTGACTATGGTGCGATCATCGTTTCCATCAACGTGCCCGATCGAAGTGGTGAGTTGAAGAATGTTACCGCCGGATTTCAAAAGCTAGACGGATATCTGAATCGGCATCCCTATTTCGGTGCGACTGTCGGAAGATATGCGAATCGAATTGCGAAGGGCAAGTTTTCGATCGGTGATAATGTTTACACTTTAGCCACCAATAACGGCCCGAATCACTTGCACGGAGGAGTGGTTGGTTTTGACAAGTTGATGTGGACAGCAGAAGAAGTCCGCAATGCCGATAGCATTGGATTGAAGTTTCAATTGACGAGTCCCGATGGTCAAGAAGGTTACCCTGGGACATTGAAGACAACGGCGATTTATACTTGGGACAATAATGATCAGTTGACTATTCAGATTTCAGCCGAAACAGATAAAGCAACGCATGTCAATTTGACCAATCACATGTATCTGAATCTCGCGGGAATGTCAGCCGGCACGGGGCCAGGGAAAATCACAGACCATGAGTTGACACTTAATTGCGATCAGTTCATCCCTGTCGATGACACCTCGATCCCGATCGGTCACTTAGAGTCGGTTGCTGGAACGGTTTTTGACTTTCGAAAAACGCACACGATTGGTGAACGCATTGAAAAAGTGCCAGGCTCTCCTGGTTATGACCACTGCTACGTCGTCAATGGAAAAGCGGGTGAGTTGCGAGATTGCGCGAAAGCCGTTGATCCGAAGAGTGGCCGAGCCTTCGAACTGAAAACGACACAGCCGGGCGTTCAGCTGTATACAGGGAACTTCCTTCAAGGTACTGAATCCGGTGCGTTTTTGAAGCAACACGAAGCCTTCTGCCTTGAGACGCAGCACTTCCCAGATAGCCCAAATCAAAAGGGTTTCCCGAGCACACTGCTGATGCCTGGCGAAAAGTTTCAAGAGACAACGACCATCCGCTTTTATACGGTTCCTGAGTGAGCGAATTTGTCTCGATAGCGTCTAATGTTTCTGGCGTCCTCTTGGTTATGGCCATCGGCGCGATCGCGCGATGGTTTGGTTGGTTATCGGCTGCTTCGGATCGTTCCTTAGCAGTGATGATTGCGAACGTCTTGCTTCCAGCATTGTTTCTAGATCGGATTGCATCGTCAGGGCCGACGCTTGCTGATCCTAGTGCAGCCTCAGCTAGCATGATGGACACGGTCATTCCGCCGTTAGTCGGTTTTGGATGTACATCGCTGGGGTTCATCATCGCCATGTTGATGGTACGCGCTATCGGTCCATTGATTGGGGTCCGAGATTTGATGGTTCAGCAGACATTTATCTTTACGGTAGGTATCGCGAACTATGGATACATTCCAATACCTTTGGCTGAACAATTCTTTCCCGAAGCAGTTGTCCCTTTGTTGCTTCACAACGTCGGGGTCGACATCGCGATGTGGAGCCTGGGGATACTTATTATCAGTGGTGATATTCGTAATGGTTGGAAACGAGTTTTGTACAGCCCACCACTTTGGGCCATGTTGATTGCTGTTTCGATTCAACAACTAGGGCTTGCTCCGATGTTGCCTAATGCTTTGATGAAAGCCGCGGCATCGCTTGGCCAGTGTGCGATTCCGGTTGGATTGATGCTTAGCGGGGCAATCATCGTGGATCATTGGAAGGACGTTCAATGGAAAGATGCGATTCCAACGCTTTCGCTCGCCTTCGGAATTCGCTTGTTGGTTCTTCCGATAGTGTTTTTGAGTATTGCAAAAACCATTCGTCTTCCTGATCACTTGAATGAAGTCTTGCTTCTGCAAGCGGCCATGCCTGCCGCATCGTTTCCGATTATTATCGCAAAACTCTATCACGGGGATCTCCCAACCGCGTTGCGTGTCGTCGTTGGCACGTCGATAATCAGTTTGATAACGATTCCAATTTGGATCGTTGTGGGCAAGCAATTTCTTGGAATTCCCTAGACGTTGGTAAGCAAACGATGGATCTTTCTGACGACGCGAAAAAGGTACTGAAGCTAGCTCAAGGGGCTTCCAGCAGTTCGGTTCAGGCTCTTAGCAACGCGATCATTCAGCTTGACTCGCTTCCGGTTTCTCCAGACCTGCACGGTTTGTTTTGGAAGCAACTTCAAGATGCGCTAGAGCAGAACAAGTTGTTTTCGCGTCACTTGGACGGCCTTGCAAGTTACTTCCAAGTAACTCGGTCACCGCAAGCATTACTTGTATTGTTTGAGCGTGATCCGGAATCACTGCCGTTACTTTTGAGGTTGTTGTCGATCAGTCCGGTGATTACGCAGCGTTTGGTATCTGATCCAGAGGCTCTGGAGTTGATCCGAATCACTAAAGGGCAACCGGTCGCGTATGAAGCCTTGATGAACGATTTGTCAGGCGAGTGTCGAAACGTTACTGACGAATCGCATTTGCGCGGGATTGTTGCTCGATTCAAAAATCGTGAGATTATTCGGATTGCCTTTGGGCAATGGTTTGGCGATGTATCAATCGAAGGGACTTATCGACAGCTTGCAATTCTCGAGTCAACCATTATTGAGAATACCAGTCGATTTGTTCTCGATCGAGTTTCTGAGCGGTTGGGAGTTCCGATGCACTCGAGTGGTCGCGCCGCGCGGCATATGATTCTTGCCTTTGATGGTCATGGTGGTCACGCTCAAGGATACGATACTCTTTTGCGACCGATGATTCTCGCAGAAACAAACGGTCGGACTAATTCGAGTCGGATTGTTTCGAATGC
>JAIYDQ010000374.1 GCA_027487375.1 Planctomycetaceae bacterium | reverse complement strand
ACCTTCGATTGAAATCGGTCATGACTTTTCCTGAGCAAACTTCCGATAAACCCATCGATACTGCGTGTAACGAGAATCCGATCCAACACGGCAGGGGGCGGAGATCGCTTCTAAAGGTTTCGTTGATCGCTTTTGGCTTATGGTTTGGGACCAACTTTACAATCGGCCTCTACAACTGGGCACAGGAGGAACGAACGCGGCTATTGTTTATTGGGCTTGATGGAATGTGCTTCTATTTGGCCCTTCAGCTTGCGGTCATCGTCACTGGTCTGATCGCAATTCTTTATTTCCGTCCTAGTCTGCGGCAATTGGCGATGATCGGTGCAGTGTTGATTGCATCCTATTTGGGATTCGCAAATCTTGTTCGAGTTGACGATTACTTTGGAAATCGCACTCCGCGCTATGCTTGGGTTTGGACTCCGAAAGCGGAAGACCAAATCAAAACCTATTTGACATCTCGGACAACCAAAGACTTAGGTGTAATCGCCGAAGATCTTTTTCAAAGCACAGACGACGATTTCCCAGAACTTCTCGGCAAAGGACGTACGGCGAAGATCGATCGTTACGGGCTTCGAGCGAACTGGGACGAACAACCTCCGAAACTGTTATGGCGTCATCCAGTTGGCCTTGGATGGTCGAGTTTTGCAATTGTAGGAAATGCTGCGGTCAATCTGGAACAGCGAGATAACCGAGAATGCGTAGTCTGCTATGACGTGCGAACCGGAGCAGAACTTTGGAGTCATGGTGAGGAGCTTCGGTTTAATCATGAACATGGTGATGGACCTCGAACGACACCTAGCATCCATGACGGGAAAGTCTATTCCTTTGGTGCAACAGGTGTTCTAACTTGCATCGATTTCACCTCAGGTAAGCTTATTTGGAAGCAATCGGTATTCGAAGACCCAGCAGTCCAAAATCTTCTTTTCGGAATGTCCGGTTCACCGCTTGTACATAACGGGATGGTCATCGTAACTCCAGGTGCCGGCAAAGGCGGTTCTGCGATCGCGTTCGACGCGAAAAACGGAAGTGAAGTCTGGCGTTGTGGAGACGACCCGGCTTCATATTCATCACCTGTCGCAGTAAGTCTATGCGGAATCAATCAGGTCCTCAGCTTTAATGGCGCTGGCCTGCAAAGCTACAGCGAGCAAGGCCAAAGCTTATGGCTGCAACCTTGGGTGACTCAGGGGGACTCGAGAGTTAATGTTGCACAGCCGATAGTACTTGGCGAAGAAGATATGGATGACGCGACGGGCACCGATTCAGATGGAACCGCTTGGCAGAAAATGCTCATTTCATCTGGTTACGACAAAGGAACCGCGCTACTGAAGATTAAGCGATTCAATAATCAATGGACTTCCGAAGTAATCTGGGAATCAAAGCAACTCAAATCGAAGCTCTCAAACTTTGTCGTCCACGCAAATCACGCGTACGGATTCGACAACGGAATTCTTGCTTGCATCGATTTAAACAGCGGAGAACGGAAATGGAAGCGTGGCCGATACGGACACGGAAAGATGCTTCTTATCCAAGATAAACTGCTGATCTTAGCAGAGTCGGGGGAAGTTGTTCTGGTGAAAGCGACTCCCGAGTCGCATCAAGAGCTCAGTAAATTCGAAGCTCTTTCGAGTAAGACTTGGAATAACATTGCCCTGGCCGGCGACGTTCTCGTTGTTCGTAATGATCGAGAAGCCGCCGCGTTTCGTTTGCCTTTAGAATAGATCGTCTTACTTATCAAGCTCGCGAATGTAGATGTTTCGATACGAGACTATGTCGTTATGATCTTGAAGGCAAATGAAGCCTGAGGTTGGCTTCCCAAAACCTTTGAACTTCGAGAACTTGCTTGCCGCAACTTTCTCGTCCCAGTCCTTACTACCTTTGACATACTCGCAATACTTCACACCATTCATGGTGTGGACACATTTTTCCGGGGTGATCAAGATCTGTAATGTATTCCACTCGCCGGCTGGCTTGGTGGCATCGACCGTAGCTGGGTAGAGTTGGTAAAGCCATCCGCACTTTTGCGGATCATGTCCTGCCACGTTGTCCTGAATCTGAATTTCCGGACCCGATTGCCAAGGTGCGTTGTTCTCTTCGTTGACATGATAAATGATTCCGCTATTTCCTTCAGGACTAATCTTGAAGTCAATTCGAAGTTCGAATGAGCCGTATTGGTCCTTCGTGATTAAATCACCAGCACCTTTTTCGCTACGAACCAACGCACCATCCACAATTTTCCAACCCGCGTTGACCGAATCCTTCTTGTAGTTTCTCCAACCTTCTGTCGACTTTCCATCGAAAAGTGGCTTCCATCCAGCTGCGACTTCTTCAGAAGTAAGCGTGTTGAGCGGCTTCTGTACATCTTCAGCATGGGCGACCGCGCTCAAATAAAGGACGGAGGCTGTAACAAGCGAAAGGCATGCAAGATTCGATAATTTGAGCATAATGATCCAGTAAACGGAAAGGTGTTAGGTGGGCAGAACCTCTCCAAGTGTACTCAAAAAACAGATTCTATGTGCGGGCACTCGTGTAAGCGGAATCCTAAATTTATTACTAAAGCGCATGTCGCTAAGCGAATAAGTTTATGTCGCACGAAGAGTAAACGACATGGCGCGCCGTGCGAAGTCTTTTCCAGGGAAATTCGGCAGCAAAATGACTCGCGAAATGACGAAAGGTAGCGAGTTCACTGGTCCTACGTCGATTTCCTGAAAGCTGCTGCTAGCCGCCTGTCACAGTATCGCTTGGCGGCAACTGACCGCTCTCGCTGCTGTATCCAAACTTGGTTTCGCACTGCATCGATTAGGAACGCCAGTCCACAAACCGATTAGATGACACTTATCGCAACCATCAACTTGATCGAAAACATGTCACCAGCAAGCTTGAATCTTGTAATCAAACAACGCCAACAACATCCGCAAAAAGCGGGGAACCGTCGGAACGGTTCCCCGCTTTTTAGATTAACCACCTATCATGGTGTTTGATGCATTACCGATTGGTGTTTAGTAAGTGAATCGAGACACAAGTCTCTGGAGCTCTGTCGCCATGCGAGCAAGTTCTGATGCCGCTTGCTGCGTGTTGTTGGCACCCTGTGATGTGCTGTTCGCCGCGTTGGCGACGCTTGATACATTGAGTGCGATTTCGTTCGTTCCAGTAGCCGCCTCCGCAATATTGCGACCCATTTCGGTAGTCGTTGCTGTCTGCTCTTCGACTGCACTCGCGATGGTGTTCGAGATATCGTTGATCTGATTGATCACATCGCTAATTTGTCGAATGGCTTGAATTGCGCCACGAGTATCCATTTGGATCGTCTCGATCTTCTGACTGATATCCTCGGTTGCTTTGGCCGTTTCCTTTGCGAGTTCCTTTACCTCGTTCGCGACAACCGCGAACCCCTTGCCTGCCTCGCCAGCTCGCGCTGCTTCGATGGTTGCATTTAATGCGAGGAGATTCGTTTGATCAGCAATCGACGTGATGACCTTTACGACCTTTCCAATGTCGCAACTGCTTTCACCAAGCTTTGCAATGGTAACGTTCGTATCTACTGCAATCGCAACCGCCTGCTGTGAAACCTTAGCCGCTTGTGTTGCATTCATCGAGATTTCGCGAATTGCCGAATTCAGCTCTTCCACGCCAGTGGCCACTGTCCGAACGTTTTGGCTGACTTGTTCCGAAGCAGCGGAAACCATCGTTGCTTGCGACGAAGTTTCTTCTGCATTGGAGCTCATCTCGGTACTAACGGAGGAAAGTTCTTCTGAAGCGCTTGATAAAGTGGAAGCGTTCTCGGCCATCGAAGCGATTGTCTTTCGCAAGTCAGCAAAGAAACTGCCTAGTCCGCGGCAGATTTGGCTGATCGCGTCATCGCCGGTCGCGACAATATCTTGAGTGAGATCTCCCTTAGATGCCAGGTCAAGAATGTAGTCCACCTTCTTCCGCATCTCGTTGCGAGCACTCACTTCAGCCGTGAGATCTGTCGCGTATTCGACGACTTTAAAGGGCTTCCCATTGAGATCGAAGATCGGATTGTATGATGCTTGCATATACACTTCCTTTCCACCTTTTCCGATCCGCTTGTACTCAGCGGATTCGAATTCACCGCGGTTCAGCTTGGCCCAGAACTCGCGATAAGCCGGGCTTTGACGCTCCGAATCGGTTACAAACATGCTCTGGGAGCGTCCTTTGATCTCATCAAAGCTGTAGCCAAGCGTACGCAAGAAGTTGTCGTTCGCACTTAGTATTGTCCCGTCTAAGCTGTATTCAACCACCGTTTGCGACTTGCTTACGGCAGCTATCTGTCCTTCGAAATCTGCAACTCGCAATCGCTCTGCTGTAACGTCGGTCGCGATTTTTACAACCTTGGTAACTCGCCCGACTTCGTCCTTGACAGGCGTATAGACCGCTTGAATCCAGACTTCCTTTCCATCCTTGGTGATGCGTTTGAACACGTCACACTTATTCATTCCCGCATTCAAGTCGCTCCAAAACTGAGTGTAGGCATTGCTATTCGCAAAGCTCGACTCCACGAATATGCGATGATGTTTATTCGTAATCTCATCGATTCGATAGCCCATGGTCTTCAGAAAGTTTTCATTTGCAGTCTGAATGTTCCCTTTGGTGTCAAATTCGATGTAAGCGTATGCACTATCGATGGCATTCAAAATTCCTTTCGCGTTATGACGTTCAATCTCATTAGCAGTAATGTCATATCGAACACCTATGTACTTGATCGGCTTACCATTTGGCCCCATCACCGGAGCAATTACGGCATCAACGTAATAGGGAGTTCCATCCTTCGCCTGATTTTTGATGACGCCCCGGAACGTTTTACCTCGTCCGATTGTCGACCATAATTCTTTAAAAGTTTCCTTAGGCATGTCTGGGTGCCGGGTTGTGCTGTGAGGAGCACCGATCAATTCGTCGCGACTGTACTTCGAGATCTGGACGAACTTCTCGTTGACCGAAAGGATATCTCCCCTCAGGTCAGATTCGGAAACGATGCTTGTCTCGTTCATAATGTCGACGCGCACGTTCAGCTCGTGAATTTGTGCGAGTAAGGCTTCTTTCTCAGCCTTGAGCGTATCGACTTCTTCTTGAATAAGAAGCATTTCTATGTCGTTTGCTTTACTCGTGGAACGCTTCTTGGGAGCAACTGCAGCTTTGTTAGAGGCTTGTGGAACGTTTTTTACTGGTCGGGTTGTTGTTGACATGGTTTATTGGCCTAGAAAGATTTTTTCGTGACAGAATAGAGACGGCGTTAGCAAATGCGTGTGGAGGAAAGCCTGGATGATTCGTTAATCAGTGTTATTGGTGACGTTCATCGCGTGCTCCGTATTGAGAATGAGAATAAGTCTATCTTTTAGCTTGTAGGTGCCTTCGATCATCCATCTGGATGCCCCTTCGAGCGTTTCCGGTGGAGGTTCAAAGTTATTCATGTCAATCTGTTGCACATCGCCGATTTGGTCTACAAGCAAACTGATTGCCCCATCATCTCCTTTAACCACCACATTCATTGGTTGCTCGGAATCTGGTCGCTCGGGAAGTTCAAGCCTTTTTCGAAGGTCAATCGCAGTAACGATTTGGCCTCGCAGATTAATCAAACCCATAACAGCATCAGGCGCTAAAGGAACCTCGGTCATCTCCTGATAACGAATAACTTCTTGAACTGACTGCACGTCCACTCCATACATTTGGTTGTCGAGGTAGAACGTACAAACTTGGTTTACTGCGTTCATAGAGAAACTCCTATTTCTTGAGAGCAAACAGTGTTTTTAGTCTTCGTTCTTGTTCGCCCTATGATCGATGGCAGGTCCACGAGATCTGTTACAAAGCCTTGAAGGATCATTGATCCGAGTAATCCTTCGCACTGACTTTCTTCAGATACTTCGTCAGTCGTTTTCACGATGTCAACGACACGACTTACCACAAGCCCGTAGTTACGGCCGTTCTCGATGTAAACAATTACGTTTAGCAAATCGTCTATCGGTACCGTGTCGTCAGTAATCCCCAACACATTCGCGAGACGAATCAACGGCAGTATTTTTCCTCGATATTGAACGACTTCTTGGTTTTTGGTGTACTCGATAGTAGAAGCAGGAATCTTCTCAAGACGTGCCACTTGGGAAATTGGTATTGCGAGACGGCGATCTCCGCCTGTACCCAAGACTAACAATGTTTGGTTCAAACCCAAGGATTCAAGAGGGCGGCTCGCAGCATCGAAATGTGTGCGACTACGATCTTTCGATAGTACTCGTGAACTAACAGATAGACCAAGGACATCAAGAATCAGAGCGACTTTGCCGTCTCCCATAATGGTTGCCCCGGAGTAAACATTGACACCCTTCAATTGTGTCGCCATAGGTTTGACCACAATTTCTTCGGTATCCAGAATTTGATCAACAACCAAGCCGAACTGGTGATCGTCAACACGGAGGACCACAATACTGATGCAATCAGTTGGTGCTTGGGAAGGTTGCTTTACTTTCAGTACCTTATGAAGATAAACCAGAGGTAGCAGCCGGCCCCGCAATCGATAAACCGGCGACCCTTGAATCCACTCGATCTTTGGTGACGATTCGGTGACGTTGAGTCGAACAAGTTCCAAGAGATTGACCTGCGGTATAGCAAATCGATTACCATGGTTAGCGACAATAAGTGCTGGAATGATTGCCAAAGTCAACGGAATTTTGATTTTGACAGTGGTGCCGTTGCCGGATTTCGATTGCAGATCAACCGTTCCGCCAATCTGTTCAATGTTAGTTTTCACAACATCCATGCCGACGCCTCGACCAGAAACGTTTGAGACTTTTTCTGCAGTCGAGAAGCCTGGCAAGAAGATCAATTGCGCGGTCTCGTGATCATTTAATCGAGCCGCTTGGTCAGGACTAATAAGCCCCTTCTCAACAGCCTTGGCTTTAATCCGACCAAAATTTAGTCCACCGCCGTCATCGGAGATTTCGATGTTGACTTGGCCTCCTTCGTGATATGCTCGTAGCGACAGACAGCCTTCGGCAGGTTTTCCCTTTGCGATTCGATCTTCTGGCGTCTCAATACCGTGATCGACGTTGTTGCGAACCAAATGTGTAAGAGGGTCTTTGATCGCTTCTATAATTGTCTTGTCGAGCTCTGTCTCTTTTCCCTCCATCGTGATTCGCACAGACTTGCCGCACATGGATGCAAGATCGCGCACCAATCGCGGGAACTTATTCCAAACCGTACCAATCGGTTGCATCCGAGTCTTCATGACTCCCTCCTGCAATTCAGTGGTTATCAGATTTAGATGGTTAGTCGCACTCTGCAGTTCGCAATCTTGAAGTGCGTTAGAACATTGCATGATTCGATTTCGAGACAGTACAAGCTCGCCAACTCGAGTCATCAATTTGTCTAGCAGTGCAACATCAACGCGAATAGTACTGTCCGACGCTGCATTAGCACTATTGGATTCAGTCGTAGCTGGTCCCGACTTTACTGGCGGTGCGACATGTGCACTGTCAACACTCGAAGGCGACTCATCTGGAATCGATGGAACAAAAAGTTCCGCAGCACTAGCACGAACTGGCGGGCGCGAGACTTCGTGTTGCCTAGGACCTGCTTCAGGGATATCCGAGCTCTTTTTGTCATCAATTGTTCGTTGAAGGGACTTCACCTTCGACATCAAAGCTTCCGAACTTACGTCAGACTCGCACTGAAGTCTCTCGATCGATTCCAAATGCTTTCGAATAAGATCGATTGCTCCAAATAGCAAATTGCTGACTTCCCGGTCGAACTGAGATTCGCCCCGACTGATGTCGCTCAATAGGTTTTCTACAGCATGCGTTATCGATTCAATCTGGTTAAACCCGATGAATCCCGCGGAACCCTTGAGAGTATGAACCATTCGGAAGATCGCGTTCAGTACAGTTTTGTCCTGCGGGTTATGCTCAATCAGGTTCAGCGATTCCTCGATCTGTTGCAAGCTATCATGGCTTTCGATCAAGTACTCGCGGAGAGTTTCCGAGCTAATTCCTTTTGCCACAATCGTTGTTGGCTGTGGAGCATTAGACACAGGCGAGGGTTGCTTGTCTGTTCCTGAAGATTCGCTGATTTCGACTCCACGCTCCTTGCTGTTATTCGCCTCAGTAGCGCGATCATGAAATAGGTTGGTTGGGTTCATCAAGAGGCGTTCCAAGGCATGAATATGAGACGACACATCCTGTTCGTTTGACGTGGTGATCGTATCTAATAACCCTTTGATGCAGTCAGACGCTCGTAAAAGAGTATTGATAACTTCGCTTGTAGGTCGGACTTCTCTATTGCGAAGACGATTGAGTACCTCTT
>JAIYDQ010000029.1 GCA_027487375.1 Planctomycetaceae bacterium | reverse complement strand
TGTCAGCCTGCGGAGAGGCTGACCTACGTGGTCGCGTAGACAAGTCTCTCCGTAGACTTGGATGCATTTTGTTTTGTGTGTGTCAGCCTGCGGAGAGGCTGACCTACGTGGCCTGACCTACTTGCTCAAGACGGTCAACCGCCTTTTAGTTGTTGTCGGATCATTGCAAGTCGCATGCTAAATTCTGATTCCATACCACGATCGGTCGGGTCGTAATACACGCGATCAACACCCAGATACTCTTGTGCGGCGATTCCATTCTCAGTCTCGTGTGAGTACTGATAACCGATGCCATGGCCAAGTCTTTCAGAGCCGGCATAGTGACCATCGCGAAGGTGTATCGGTACTGGTATCAAGGAACCTTCTCGAACGTCGGCGCGGGCTTTTGCAATCGCAGTTGTTGCGGCGTTGCTTTTCGGAGCAAGCGACAAATAGATGACTGCTTGCGAAAGTGTCAGTTGGCATTCAGGGAGTCCGATGAACTCGCATGCTTGCATGGCTGCGATCGCCAAGGGGAGCGAGTGTGGATCTGCGTTTCCAATATCTTCGCTTGCAAGAATGACCAGCCTTCGACAAATGAACCGAATGTCCTCGCCACTTTCAATGGCCCGTGCTAACCAATAAAGCGATGCGTCGCAATCGGAACCGCGAATGCTTTTAATCAACGCACTGGCTAGATCATAATGCTGATCGCCCGATGCATCAAATTGAATGGTTTTCGCTTGAATCGATTCGCGAATCAGTTCAAGCGTGACGCGGATTGGTTTGGATTGCGAGGAGAGTACAGCGATCTCGATTGCGCTAAGAGCCTTTCTTGCATCTCCTTCGACAATCTTTGAAAGATACTCCATTGCATCTTCTTCGACAACAATTTCAAGGTATCCGAGCCCATCACGTCTGTCCGTGATCGCTCGCATGACTAGTCGACGAATATCATCTGGCTCGATCGGCTGGAATTGAAAGATCTGAGATCGACTAAGTAGTGCGCCGTTAACGCTGAAAAACGGGTTGCTGGTGGTGGCTCCGACGAAGGTGACCACGCCGCTTTCGACATCGGGCAGAAGAGCGTCTTGTTGCGAGCGATTAAAGCGATGAATTTCGTCGATGAACAGGATCGGACGCTTACCCGTGACGGCGACTTCATCACGAGCCCAGTCGAGAGTTTCCCGCAATTCCTTGACACCGCTAGTTACAGCGCTAAGCGTTCGAAATTGGCCGCCGGTTTCATGAGCGAGCAACGATGCAAGTGTCGTCTTGCCAGTTCCTGGCGGCCCGTAGAGCAGAATGGAGCTCAGGCGCTTGGAGTCGATTAGTCTGCGAAGGAGTTTGCCTGGTCCAAGAAAGTGTTGCTGGCCGACAAAATGTTCCAGCGATCGCGGACGCATCCTCGCGGCCAAGGGTTTGCTAAGCTGAAAATTATTTTGCTCTGCGTCAGCAAAAAGGTCCGCCTCGTTGGTAGATCGTTGTCGCGATGGGCTTTTCATTGGTTAGTTGAGTCGTATAGTCGTGAAAAGCTGTTTTCAAAATCTAAAAGTACGCGTATCATCGAGTCGTTATGAATTTGCTTGAGAGCGACACCCAACGATGACCGAAGTATATCATGTCTCGAATCGAGCACTCGATTATCGGGGATTTCGGCTACTTCTTGCTGTGATCGCTTTTGCGACTTTAGCCAGTCAGTCGATTGTTTTTTTAACGGGCTACCAAGTGGCCAAACTCTACCCAACCGAACCGCTTTATCTCGGTTACTTGGGGTTGGCGCAAGCGATCCCGGCCTTGAGTCTCGCTCTCGTCGGTGGGCACGCTGCAGATCTGCTCAATCGAAAATATCTTCTTTTGGCGACCCTTTCCGTGCAAGCCGCGTGTGCTTCGATCCTTTTATGGGCATCGCTCTTTGCGGGGGCAAACTTGCTATGGTGGATTTATCCTGCAATGTTTCTTCTCGGGCTTGCACGTGGATTCGCTGCACCGACGCTTCCTACATTAGAAGCAACTTTAGTATCTCCTAGCGCGACGGTTCAAGCGGCGACTCTCGCGACAGGTGTTTGGCAAGCATGTGCGGTGAGTGCGCCTATCTTGGCGGGGTTTATGATTGTTCGCATGGGGGTTCCAAGTGCTTTCGCCGTCACACTTGTCTGCTTTGCCTTTGCCGCGTTTTGTTTGCTTTGGATTATTCCTCCCAAACGAGAATTGCCGAAAAAACACGAGCCGATCTTGGAAAGTATTAGCGAAGGAATTCGATTCGTCTTTTCAACACCAGTAATGTGGAGTTCGATGGCATTGGATCTCTTTGCGGTGCTGTTCGGGGGAGCGATTGCGATGCTTCCGCTTTTTGCCGCTAACGTGTTACACACAGATCCGATCGGCTTAAGCTATCTCGCGGCTTCGCCAATGGTCGGTGCGTTACTCTCGTCGATCGTTTGTACTTGCTATCCGCCAAAGAGATATGCTGGTCCAACATTGCTTTGCTCGGTGTTTGGTTTTGGTATTTGCATGATCGTCTTCGCCTTATCGACCAGCCTTGTGTTGTCGTGTTTTGCTTTGTTCTTGAGTGGTTTGCTGGATGGGATTAGCGTCGTCATTCGAAAGAGCATCATGCGGTTGTACTCACCCGACCATATGCGGGGGCGTGTTGCATCGGTGGCTTCGATTTTTATCGGGGCGTCTAACGAGATTGGTGAGCTAGAGAGCGGGGTCGCTGCGCACTATCTCGGGCTGACTCGAAGTGTGTGGATGGGCGGTATGGTTACTCTCATGGTAGTCACGGCGATAGCTTTCAAGAGTCCGCAACTTCGTAAGCTGGATCTGACCAAGATGGACTAGTGCGTTCCCTGACTTAGAAACTACGTTATGTGCTGGTAGCAGATGTCGCAAAACTTCTGAATGCCGCAGCGCTGGCCGCTATTTACGCCAGCTTCGGAATTCTTACGAATTCCGCTACCCGAAGGTCAAATCTGGACAAAAGAATAGGAAAACGCTTGGCTTTCATTTGTGTTGAGAAAACGTTTTTTCAGCTTGTCGACAGCAAAATGCCTAGCCGATTTCGATTACAATCACGGCGTGCGTTGATTCAGACGCTGACTGATTAGTGTTCCCATGATTTCTCTCCACGGTGACCTGATGCGACCAACGAAGCTCTCTTTTATTATCGCTACAGCAATTGCGATTGCGACATTTGGCGGTGGTACTCGAGCCGACTTGACTTTTAACTTAACTGATGGGCCTGGGTTGATTGCTTTGCAATCAAGTGATATCGGGCTCTATACCAATGTTCGTAATGGGTTTTTAAGTGCTGCCGCGCTGTGGTCCGACCGCTTTAGCGATAGCGTCACGATAAACATTGCGATTGACTACGTTCCCCTCGCTTTGGGTGTACTTGGGCAAGCAGGCTCAGCAACCGACGCATATTTGTATTCGAGCTTTCGATCCAACTTGATTGGTGATGCATCAACGGCGAACGATACTCAAGCCACCGCGAACCTCCCTGCAGGCCCATTCAGCATGCGGACAAACAATCGAGATTTGTCTGTGTATTTTGACAATGATGGGACAAGTAATAACAACTACTTGGAACTGACGAACGCTAATGCAAAGGCTATCGGGCTTATGCCTGCCAATAGTACTGGAACAGACGCGTCGATTAGCTTTAGCAGTAACTTTTCGTTCGATTTTGATAGAAGCGATGGGATTCTGTTTTCAGCATACGATTTTATTGGAGTGGCAGCTCATGAAATCGGACACGCACTTGGATTCATTTCCGGTGTGGACTCCGTGGACTTTGTATCCGGGGCTGGACCTGGTGCGGCACTGGATTTAAATGGGGCCGCCCTCGGTTTAGGCGACTTACAAGATTACGCGGTCGTTACGAGTTTAGACCTCTTTCGATATAGCGCGGATTCCCTTGCGTTGGGGCCTGGCGTCCTAGACAACGCTATTGGCGGCAGTCCTTACTTGTCTACCGACGGTGGGGTAACAAATGTTGGAGACTTCTCTACCGGTCGGTTTAATGGTGACGGAGGACAGGCTAGCCATTGGCTGGAGGGGGGTAACTTAGGAATAATGAATCCGACTCTAAGCAACGGCCGACTTGTAACGTTCTCCCAGTTCGATCTGCTTGCCTTCGATGCCATTGGATGGGATCTAAAACCGACGGCAGTCCCTGAGCCTGCAGCAGTATTGCTTGTTGTCTCAATGTTGGTTTTCGTCAGGTGTAAACGAGAACATCGCTGCCGCGCTGTTAAGTAGAAACTGTTCCTAGAGCCTCTTGATTGCAATCGATCTCGACTGACATTTATGAACCACTATCAAGAAGCTGCTAAACCAACCCCCCTAAGTCGACGTCGGTTTCAAGCATCCATCGCAGCCATTGCGATGGCCGGTGCGTCAGGTTCTCAGCGATTGCTCTCAGCACAAGAGACCAATCCTCGCACGGCGAATCGTCAGACTGAAAGCGGTCGTCCCTCTTCGCGACAGCCGATAGCAACCGGTTCCAACGTAGCTGCCACAGTACACCCGATTGCATCCCAAGCCGCATTTAGAATCTACGAGCAAGGTGGTAATGCGATTGATGCTGCCATCGCGGCGGCTCTTTGCTTGGGCGTTGTTGACGGTCATAACTCGGGGCTTGGTGGTGGGTGCTTGATGCTGATTCGTACTGCAAAGGGCGAGATTCACGCAATCGATGGTCGCGAAACGGCTCCAGCGGCCGCGTTTGAAAACATGTTCCATCGTGATGGGACTCCCAACCCTGAACTAAGCCAAACAGGAGCACTCGCATGCGGAGTGCCAGGTCAGATTGCTGCTTTGAAGTTGGCACATGAGAAGCTTGGAGCACTCAAGTGGCCTTCCTTATTCGAGTCGGCCATCGAAGCTGCCGATGCAGGGTTCGTAATTAGCTACGCCAATCAGAAGGCAATTGCCGCCCAGCGTGAGAAATTATTGAAGTTTGAATCCAGCCGAACAGTGTTATTAAAGCAGGATGGAAGTCCTCCAAAGATCGGTGACTTGCTGCGACAAACGGATCTTGCAAAGACGCTTCGCCAGATCGCAAAAGATGGGCCTGAGTGGTTCTATCAAGGTGAGTTTGCTCAGCGTGCCACAAACTACTTGCGAGAACTAGGCGGAGTTCTTACTCAAGAGGATTTTGGTACTTATAAAGCAATCGAACGGAAATGCTTACGAACCAACTATCGAGGCCGTCAAGTAATCGGGTTTCCAACGCCAAGCTCAGGCGGCATTCATATTGCGCAAATGCTTCATATGCTTGAACAGTTCAACGTCGCTTCCATTTATTCCAATTCGCAAAGTAAATTTTTTCATCTACTTGTCGAGTGCATGAAAAGAGCCTTCGCGGATCGCGCACATTGGCTCGGCGATAGCGATTTTGTAAAGGTCCCAGACTTTCTTCTAGATCCCAACTATGCAAAGTCCCTTGCCGCGCAGATTCGACTCGATAGGGCATCGACGGACGTCAATCATGGCAACCCGATTGTTGACGATCATCACAAACATACAACGCATCTGACAACAGCCGATGCGTTTGGAAACTGGGTTGCTTTAACTTGCACTGTGAATACCGGATGGGGTTGCAAAGTCATGGTTCCTGGAACGGGAGTCATGATGAACAATGAAATGGATGACTTTAGTATTGCACCAGGAACTCCGAATGCTTTCGGTCTCGTGGGATCTGCAGCCAACGCGATCGCTCCGAAAAAGCGACCGTTGTCGAGCATGAGCCCAACGATTGTTTTGTCAAAGGATGGAGCACCCATTCTTACGTGTGGAGCTGCTGGCGGCCCAAAGATTATCAATGCAACGTTGCAAACAATCGTTCGCTGCATCGACTTGAATGAGCCCGTTGATCAGGCAATCTCGTCGGCAAGAGTCCACCATCAGTGGCGACCAGACGTCGTATACTACGAACCCAACCTCGGGACTAGCCGCAAATCATCGAATGAGACTGATGTAACAGAGGTTACGAATCAGCTTGAAAAACTAGGCCACCCGGTAAAACTTTTAGATCCGATCGCAATAGCGCAAGGGATCCAAGCAACTCAAAGTGGCCTACTTGCTGCGACTGATCCAAGAACAAAAGGGGAATCAATCGCATGGAGTTAATCAACACATGCGTCTAGCTCGTCGACTTGAGCAGTAGACGAGAAAAACTGCATCGTTACATGACTAATCACGGACGATTGTCTTGCCGTGCTTGGTGATTACCACTTCGACACACTCACCACATGCGAACTTGTAGGTCAAAATCTTGCGACCTAGCAAACCATGTCGCCAGTCAACAAGGCAAGGAGTCTCGCACTTGCAACAAGCAGGGAGGCAAGCAGACACTTCATACTTGCAGCAGGTGCAAGGATCTTGAACGCACCAAGTGACTTCCACTGGTGGTGGCGGAGCCGGAACACAGCACACTGGCGCAGGGCAGCAATCGCCAGCATCTGCAATCCGTGCATGATTGACCGAACCGAAAACCGTCGCGGTTACGATTGCAGCTAGAAACAGGTTTCGCATAACATTTCTCGCTTTAACAAAAGAGTAGTATCTAAGGTGCATAACTCGCCACAAAAGCAAAGTTGCTGATGCTTCGCGCACACTAGGCTATCCAGTTTACCTGGCTTGCGCAATTCAACAAGTACGTTGTGTGGCTGTTAGTTGTCTCGGTTACGATCAAGCAACGCATGGCACTTGAAAAATGCCCGCGATTTTCAACTCCGGAATACGGGAGTAACTGCGGTAGATGGCTGGTCAATAAACTTAAAAACGCTCGCGTGCCGGACACGACGGCGGTTGAGGTTTGGCGAGCAAGGTTGATAGCAGAGTAATGCCCCTCCGATGAGGCAGAACATTCGGCAATCTAATTAAGGAGTCCAACTTGGGCTTTTCTAGGAGATTCGAGCGGTGTTATTTCTTCTTCCGAGGTTGCTTTGGACTTTCAAAGAGTGGTGCAACGTTCTTGGTGTTCCATTCTTCGTAGGCTTTTTCAAGTTGCTTTACTTTGTCTCGGTCTGAATTCGCCAAATTGTTTTGTTCGTTGATATCCTTTCCAAGTTCGTAAAGCTCGGCTGCCTCACCACGTTTTCCGATGAGCTTCCAGTTACCTTGGCGCACGGCCGAAGTAGCACCTCCGCCGGTTCTCCAGAAAAGGGTCTCGTGGGGCGATTCGTTTGTTTGGCCACTTAAGTAAGGAATCAGATTAACACCCTCAATCTTCTCGGTTGGTTGATTGGCCGCACCAGCCAATGCAACCGAAGTTGCAAACACGTCAAGACTCACCACCGGTTTATCAAAGGTTGTCCCCTTTGGAAGTTTCCTCGGCCACGAAACCACGAACGGGACGCGAATACCACCTTCGTAGACAGATCCTTTTCCGTTGCGAAGCGGTGAATTGTTCGCTTTGGTTACTGATATCGGACCACCGTTGTCGCTAAAGAAAAACACCAAAGTGTTGTCACGTTGACCGGTGGAATCTAATGTCGAAAGAACTTCTCCAACCGCATCATCCATTCCAACGATCATCGCGGCCAAGTCGCGTCTTTCTTTGTTCTCAATATGCGAGACGCGTTGTTGCAGTTCTGGGGTGGACTGAAGTGGCGTATGAGGTGCGTTGAAAGCGAGATAAAGCAGCCAGGGCTTAGGTTGAGATCGCTTGATGTACTCCGAAGCCTCGTGCCCGAAGACCGTCGTGATGTACCCTTCGAGCGGTTCCCCCACGCCATTTCTGTCCATTGGAATGGTGTATTCGTTGCTTCCTTTGAGGCCATCCTGATAAACGTGTCCACCTCCAAGTGCTCCATAGTAATGTTCGAAACCTCGTCGGTTCGGATGGAATGACGGGTGTGCTCCCAAGTGCCATTTTCCAACACAACCGGTCGCGTATCCCTTAGTCCGAAGAACTGACGGTAATGGAGTTTCCGAGTGCGGTAGTCCGGCAACACGATCCTCGGGAAGCCAGGCCGGATTGTTTTCGTGCCCGAAACGCTGTTGGTAACGACCAGTCAGGAGGGCGGCTCGAGTTGGACTGCAAAATGGGTGCGTGACATAGCCATTGGTGCATCGGACGCCGCTCTTTGCTAGGCCATCCAAATGCGGGGTTGGAATATCCTTGCAACCCTGGAATCCGAGATCTGCATAACCAAGGTCGTCCGCGACGATGACAAGAATGTTTGGGCGATCATCCCCGAAAGCATTTGTAGGAAGGCCGACAAGAAGAGCGCATACTAGATTGCGAAACCAATATTTTCTGCAAAACATAAGCGACCTCCCAAATGGAAACAGATGTATCAGATTGCGTTTTAGCGGACTGACAGTTAGTATTAATGGCTGTATAAGGCTAAGCGTGCCACCTTTGGTACGCAATCACCGTGTAAGGTTTTTATTGTTAAAGGTTGGAGCGAAACGAAAATGACAAAGCAGAAGAATTCACGTCGAGACTTTCTTGTAGCCTCTGCAGGCACAGCAGGGCTCGCAGCAACTCCGTATTTCTTCTCAACCGCTCGCGCGCAAGATGGGAAGTCTAGCTCACCGAATGATCGCCCCAACGTTGGATTCATTGGGACCGGCGATCGATGGCGCTCTGTAGGTCCACAAGCACTCAAGTTCGCTGACGGTCTCGCTGTCTGCGATGTCGATTCCAATCACATGGATCAAGGGAAGAAGATCGTTAACGACGCTCAAGAGAAAAGTGGAAGAAGCCGAAACGTCGACAGCTATGAAGACTATCGAAAGGTACTTGACCGTAAAGACATCGACGTTGTTTGCATCGTTACACCAGACCACTGGCATTCCAAGATCGCTATAGAAGCGATGCAAGCAGGCAAGGACGTTTACTGCGAAAAGCCGCTAACGCTCACGATCGACGAAGGTAAGCAGATCATCAAGGTGCTCAAGGAGACTGGTCGAGTCTTCCAAGTGGGAACTCAACAACGCAGCGAAATGTCTGCAGAAAAAGGGAAGTATCCACAACAGTTTTTGACCGCTGTTGCACTCTGCAAGGCCGGCCGCCTTGGAAAGATTCAGAAAGTAGAATGCCGAATCAACGGCGCTCCTACAAGTCCTGCTCTACCGAATGCCCCCGTTCCATCAGGACTCAACTGGGACATGTGGCTGGGACAGGCTCCTATGACCGAATACGTCAGCGGTCCAACTGAAGAAAAGCGAAAGTACCCCTATAGCCGGGCACACTACGAGTTCCGCTGGTGGTACGAATACTCGGGTGGAAAAATGACCGATTGGGGTGCTCACCACGTCGACATTGCAACATGGGCAATTGGAATGGACGCTAGCGGCCCTGAAAGTGTTGAAGGCCTAATGGCGGTTCATCCATGTGAATTCAAGAACGGCTACCCTACTCGTTCAGACATGTACAACACTGCAAGCAAGTTCGATATTCAATGCCTCTATCCGAATGGTGTAGATCTTCACATCATGAGCGAAGGTGAGAACGGCATCTTGATCACTGGCGATAAAGCCGAACTGTTCGTCAGTCGCGGGGCCTTGCGAGGAACTGCAATCGATGAACTCGCGGACAACCCACTCCCTGAGGATGCAATCAAGACTCTCTACAAGGGTAAGACCCCAGGAAGTCACATGTCGAACTTCTTCGACTGTATTAAGACTCGTGAGCAACCAATTTCCGATGTCTACACACACCATCGAGCGATGACCACCTGCCACCTTGCCAACATCGCAATCCGACTTGGTCGTAAGCTCAAGTGGGATCCGAAAACCGAGCAAATCATCGGCGATGACGAAGCAAACGCATGGCAAAAGCGAGAGCAGCGTAAAGGCTACGAAATCGTTACGTAGCCAAGTCTCTCCGCAGACTTGAGAAAGACACGTCAGCCTACGGAGAGGCTGACCTACGCGACGCAACTGAACCACGTAGTCAAGTCTCTCCGCAGACTTGAGAAAGATATGTCAGCCTACGGAGAGGCTGACATACTTGCGGGTGTTGGAAGTTGCCTGAATCGTTGGTGGATTTTCTACTTCACAACTGCATCATGCCAAGTCGCTCCGACTTGGCTTCTCGCGATAGGTTGGGCTGCGGGTGTTTGGGGGTTGCCCACTTTGATGCCAGCTTCATTCTTTATGCCGAGCGATTTGCCCATAAAGAGGTTCTCTTCCCATGAGACACCATCCATCTTCGATCGCGCTTCCACGATCGTGTAGTTTGGACAAGATACGCGATTCCCTTTGAATAAGGTTTCAATAGGTTCGAGCGATGCATCCTTCGCATCGCGAAGCCCAATGAGAATCGGGTGTTTGCAATCAACGATCGTGTTGTTTTGGATAAGTGCTCGTCGCACTTGAAAGTAACCATTGGCTGGTGAATTTGGAATACCCATCATTAGGCAGATGGCCGATCGAGCGTCATCACCGGTGAGTCGCTCGAGATAGTTATCGCGGACGACATGGTCTTCGCCGATGATGCGTATGCCGCCGGTACCTTTCGCGTCGTTCCCAAAAAACAAATTCTTCTCCACCAAGCAGCGATTACCATGACGCAACGTGAGAGTTCCACCGACTTCGATAAAAGTGTTCTCGCGATACGTGTTCCCACATGACTTGTTCGAAATGCACTCGGCTTCTCCATTGCATTTCTCGAATAAGTTTTTCTCGACGATGCAATTTGCGTCGAGTAAGGAAGTCTTACTATCTCCGATTCGAATGGTTTCGCCACCGTTAGACCCAAGTGCTTCTCGCGGTCCGAAGTAGTTATGATCAATCCTGTGCTTGCCATCGCTTCCATTACCAAGCCAGACGACAAAGGTTGTTCCTTTCCCGGACTTTCCAGAGAAGTTGCAATGGTCAATCCGATTTTCGGATCCATAAACACCGACCCATCGACTTTCTTTTGTTTTGTCGGCAACCAGTGAACTTTCAATCGCACAGTTCGTCATTCTGCAATGCGAGGCTAGCTGTTTCGAGTCCTTTCGGAACTGGATCAAGTCGCTGATCGTGCTGTCTGGATTTCGAAAGCAGAACCCATCCACCACAAGGTAGCTTCCTCCGATCCGCAGAGTGCTGCTTCCCGTCAAAATGGTTTTGCCGGGCGTTCTCGCACGAAGCGTTATGGGCGCTTCAACTGTTCCCGTGCCGACAAATAAAATGTCGATGTTTATATATTCACCTTCTTCAACCGTGATACTGTCGCCCGGTTGCGCTGAAGAAATAGCAAGGTTAAGAGATTTCGGATCGTAAACAGAGAAGTCTTTCCCTAGTGCGGAAGACGCAATAAATAGCATTCCCAGTAGGTAACGCATCGATGATCGCTCGATTCTAGAACAGGTTACGGTTGCGAAAACAAATAGGTAGCTGCGTCACAATCAAAGGCAGGTAAAGGCCAGGAACTCACGTCTCGGAGAGACGTGACTACGTGTTCGAAACGAAAGCCTAATCTGTGTGTAAGATCTATTCAAAATTCTACTATCATTTATAGTCGATCATGTCCACCAAAAACATGTACCAACGCAAATAGATTGTTACCTTGGCTTTTTAGTCCGTGTTTGTCGCTTGATTCCAACTCCGACGGTTTCTTGAAGTGCTTGTGCTGTGGTTGAAAGTTCAATTCCTTTTCTCCGCCAGACTGCAAAGTTTTGAGCGCTGAGAATCGTGTCAGAGAATTCGAATTTCAATAGATCATTTGGAAGGCCATAGTTGATGACAAGCCCGACAGCAGCACCAGCACGAACAACGGATACAACCGAAGAATAGTTGTCGACAACGATTCGAGAGAATCCATGTTCTGCGTTCGGTAGCTTGCGAAAGTCACCGCGATAGTCGCGACGAATCAGGCAAACATTGGTTGTTCCAAGGTCACCGAGATGAACCTTCATTTGCTCACGTTGCTTTTTGATGGTAAACATCCCAAGCCCTTTTGGAGGCGC
The DNA here is from genome assembly GCA_027487375.1 of Planctomycetaceae bacterium. Lineage (GTDB taxonomy): Bacteria > Planctomycetota > Planctomycetia > Pirellulales > Pirellulaceae > JAIYDQ01. The sequence goes on along the minus strand of JAIYDQ010000029.1, from coordinate 5,613 downwards.
GATAACGACCATTCGTAAATCATTTCTAATTGACTGGTGAATCAGTTTGGGATGATTGTGACTTGATGGGTTCATGCCCCCAAAAGCAAGTTCAACTTCGCCCACGTCAAGCCAAGATAGTACCTGCTCGAAATTCGCTTCCAGAATTTCAATGTCGATGTCTTGCCCGGTTTTCTCTTTGTACGATTCAATAAATCTTGGCAAGTAGGTGGCAAGAAGCGTCGTTAAGATTCGATTTGTCGCAGCAATTCGCAGTGTTTCACGGCCTGTTTGGAAGGGACGCGATCGATACGTCGCCAAAACATTCCTGGCGTACGCTAGTACTTCTTCGCCAGCTTTCGTTAGCGTAACTAGTTTGCGATCAACGAGTCGTCGCGAAAAACGAGTGCGACCTTCGAGTCGCTTGAGAGTGTTGTGGAAGTGGGCATGATTGATTTCAGATCGAGATGCAACCTGAGCCATCGACTCGCATCGAGATGCAGAAAGTGTGGAGCCAATTTTTTCGAAAAAGAGAAGTTCAGCGATGGTCACGTCACTCCATCGTTGGTTCGTTGCATCAGGTTTTTTATTCATTTTTCCACCTGTAACAAGTAGTTACAACTCGTAGCCCATAAACACATTCTTAATTTAAAGCTATTGATGACCTTAATTTTCTTTGTATGGTTTCTATCGTTCTGAGTCGAGTGAGTGACAGGAGTATCACTTTACAAGACGACTTAATCGCCTTGCCATTTTTGTCGAGCCATGACGGCATCCTAATGCATGATTCGAATGAACTTCGATTTCATACGTTGAACGTCTCTTGAATCGTTACAAGGTCTTACACAAGGTTCTCTCACTGTGATTGCACGTTCTCTTTTTCTGGCGGATGAGTTTGAAGGCACAACCAATAATATTCAGCTTGGTTATTCCCAAATGCCTCGCGCCAAAATTGGTTTTCAAGTAGCTACAAAAAATACCCGTGACATCATCGAAGTAAACGATGAGTTACCAATTCTAACGTTCGCTCCAACTGGACGGGGCAAAGGAGTTTCTTCGATCATTCCAACATTGTTGACCAACAATCGTCCGATGGTGGTTATGGACCCGAAAGGAGAAAATTTTGCGGTGACAGCGCGTCGAAGAAGGGAGATGGGGCATGCGGTTTATGCTCTTGATCCATTCAAACAAATGACAAAGAAGTCTGATTCGCTCAATCCGATGGATCTTATGAAATTACCTGGTGTTTCGGTCGAATCGGAAGCTGTCATGCTTGCTGAGACGATTGGGCATGACTTCCAAAGTAAGAAGGAAGCCTTTTGGGATCAACATGCCCTCGGGTTGACTTCTGGGCTGATAGCATTGGCCGCCAGCGGACATTACCCAGATAATTTAACGACCGTTCGAGATCACCTTGTCGGGGAAGATCCCATACATAAGATCGCGGTTGCTTTGGATCTTCTTGCTGAACAGAATCAAAAAGAGTCAATGGCCTATCGCGAGCTTACTGCTTTTTTCAATCAGAGTGAGCGTGAGACTCGGCCGAGCGTTTTGGCGAGTGCTGGAACTTACGCAAAGATTTTAAACACAGAGCGAGTTGCAAAAACGATTGAAAAGTCGACCATCAAACTCAAGGACTTAGTCAACGCGAAACCGATCACCGTATACATTATCATCCCAGCCAACAAACTGCATTCCCATCGAGCACTTGTTCGTTTGTGGTTATCAACCATCATGGCTGCGATTCAGTCGAGAACAGAGAAGCCTCCAAACAGCACTCTCTTTTTGATTGATGAATGTGGACAGTTAGGCGGTTTTGATTTGCTCAAGACTGCGGTAACGCTGTGTCGAGGTTTCGGAGTTCAGCCCTGGCTGTTTTTTCAGTCGCTGTATCAACTCAAAGAGAACTTCGGCGAGGGTTGGCGTACGGTGATCGATAACGCTGGGGTTGTCCAAGCATTTGGGTTCGCGAATAGGTTCGGAAGTGCTGAATGGGGCGACTTCTTCGGTCGTGCACCTAAACAGTTGCTGAGCATGGCACGTGAGGACCAACTGCTTTACATCCAAGGAACCGGAACGGTTGAATCGCGACGTTTGGACTATCTTAAAGATCCACAATATGAGGATCTCTATGACCCAAATCCGTACTTTATCAATTCCCAGCGTAGGTGGTAATTCATCCTTTGCGTTTAACACGCAAAACTCATTGCGACGGACGGGGCGACCCGATCCGTCGCTTTCTTGCGCAGCGAATGTGATGATAAGGGCGTTCCTCCTGATACACGTAGGTGTTACCGTCGGATTCTATTTTGTTGGACAGCGACACGTTGCGCTGAAGTCCAGGCTTTAGCAGCTTTTTGGGTGCATCCAAGGTGCTCAGCACCTAAAGGCTGTACTCCAGCGCAAGGTGGCGATATTGAATCAGGATCTATTGCAAAATCAAAACACGTAACAAAAGCTATCGACTCAGATTACATCAGCCGAGTCTTGTATCCTCGTTTGTTAATAGGTTTGATGGCATGGAAACAGCAACAACAACGCTATCAAAATCGAAGTCAACGCGAGCGGGGGTTTGCTAGCAATTGGGTAGGTTTTTTTCGTTCTGATTCACGAATGATGCCTTAAGCTTCCGAAGAAACAAAGGTAGTCGATACAACCCGGATATCGGTTACAGTTTTACTTTAGTGTCGAATGTTATGAAGCATCGAGCCTTACCTCATCCTTGGTCCGTTGAGTATCAAGCGTTCATGGTGGAAACCATGCCCGGTGTGCATCGTTACATGCATCGATGGCAACCGGTCGGAATCCAACCAAGTGCTTGCTTGACCATTATTCACGGCTTGGGAGATCATGGTGAGCGATTCGCGGGGATCGCTAACTCAATTGCTAGCTCGGGGCTTGCGGTCCTCGCACTCGACCTACCTGGCCACGGAAGAAGCCCCGGACGACGCGGCGTGATTAAGTCCTATGATTCTCTGATGGACGAAGTTGGCAACACTGTCTATTTTGCGTCGCGATCCGTGCCGAACGTTCCTGTTTTTGTTCTGGGACAAAGTATGGGCGGAAACTTGGTCTTGAATTGGACTCTTCGTCGTCCGTTCGAAGCAAAATCAATAATGGGGCTCGTTGCTGTCGCCCCGATGCTTCGAATGGGAAAGATGCCGAGCGAAAAGTTTCTCCGAGTGGGGCGTTGGTTGTCGCACCGACTGCCGAATTTTAGACTTACAACGCCAGTCAACGTCGAACAATTATGTTACGACCGCGGCGGTCAGGATGCTTACCTACAGGATCCATGGGTTCATCGAAAAATGTCCCTGCTGCTCGGACAGTCTCTTCTCGACAGCGGACAATGGGCACTGGAACATGCTCATCTTCTCAACAAGCCAACCCTGCTTATGCACGGTTGTGATGACACACTCACGTCTCCAGCAGCAACCGAACAGATGGCCGTCGCCTCGCCAGACGTTAGTACCTTGAAGCTATGGCCCGAATGCAAGCATGACTTGCATTTTGAACTCCCACGAGAAACGATCATTACTTATCTAGTAAGTTGGATGCGACAACAAATGAAGCCAACGCCAGCCCTGTCGCAAGCAGTTCTAAGACGAGCAGCATAAAAGCCGCCTCTTCTTCAAGCTTCAAATTGTGTGTCGAAGAACCCTGTGAAGATTTGACTATCAAGATGAAATCTTCTCAGAGAAATACACCGGGTGCAAATTCGACCCTACTCGCGCTCAATGAAAAGGTGCTCGTGCCGTTACTCGATGGAGTGATTGAATTCGAGTAGGAGTACGAGTACCGCCGATGGCTGAGTACCAGTACGAACGAAATCAAGGGAATGCGTTCTTCAGTTTTTCGTATGTCGCTTCCCGTAAGTTGGCCGCGGCTTCGAAATCGACTTTCATGAAGTTGATTTTGCCTTCTTGATTTCCGATCGATTGATCGCTGCCGGGCCACAAAGCGAACGAGGCCGCGTTACCCATCGTGAGCCTGGATTCTACGGTTTTGGACGCAAGATAGTTCGCAAGCAATTCGGCAGCGACTGGATGTGGACTGCCTTGGATGACAGAGACTGTGGTTGGAATTAACATACAACCGCTGCCGTCGGCCTCCTGGTCTGGGTAGATCATTTCAACGGCTGCGCCATTATCGATCTCGATTTTTGCGTCATCGGTGTCGGTCAGTCCCCAAGCTAGTTGACCGCTGCTGACCGCTTGAGCAACTTGTTTGTTTCCACTTAAGACCACGGCATTTTTCGCGACTTCATTGATCCATCGCGAGAATCCATCTTCACCGTCCGCCGAACGAGTCGCTTTCTCTGCAAGCACGAGGAAGTGCGTGGCTGTGGTTCCGTAGAGCGGTCTAGCGAGCCCGCATTTTTTTTTCCACTTGGGATCGGAAAGCTCCGAAACGCTTCGCGGCCATTCTGATTCTTGATTGAGGACTTTTTTATTCACCAAAAGAACACGACCTCTCGCACCGACACCAATCCAGGTCCCATCGCTGGCAGCGAAGGATGTCTTAGGCCAATTGTCGGGTAATTGCCAATTTCGTGAACGAAGTAATCCAGCTTTCTGCAAACGGATCGTATGAAGAATCTCACCGTTCCAGAAAAGGTCGCACTTGGGGCGGTTACGTTCTTGCAAGATACGATTTGCCAGTCCTACTGTCTTGCTGGACTCAATGTCGAACTGCCTGGCAATGCTCGGGGCATTCTCGGTACGTTCAAACGCATCGAAGATAGGGCCTGCGTACTCTCTGTCCACACTCGCGTAAACAACAACTTCCGACTCGCTTCTGGGCACGCAGCCAACAAAAACAGATACCACCGGGAGCAATGCTGCCAAGGTTAAGGACTTGAGAAGACGAAACGAGTAGAACAGCATAGGTAAAACCAATATCCAATACGAATTTCAAACGGCTTGCGGAGACATGGCTTCCGATCGACGATCGTATTCTTTACCAAGTCGCAGGCCGAGGAAACACCAAACAAATACTAATGGAATGATGCCCGCCGCAAGCAAAGGAAGCTTCGTGCCGGTTGCGACCAATTGGGTACAAAGCTGAGCAGCCAGGACATCGCTAAATCGAAAAACAACCGTATCAATAAAGCCCTTGGAAACATAACGATCTTGGCGTGAGAGAACGGTAAACAAAACGTTTTGACCCGGAGTCATCAATCCGTATCCAACAATTTGTTGAATGACTTGGGCAGCAATCAAAACACTAATCGTGGGATCGATTGTCAACGCGAATAGGAGAGCCAATACGGTCACGCACGGGATCGCTAAAACTCCGCGAACACCAATCCATCGAAACAACCACGCGACGAGCAATCCCTGAATGACCATGCTTCCGATCTGAGTTGCCAGATTCATTTGCGCAAACCAACTGGTGCGAATCTCTGCCGGGATTTCGCTCGCTTTGAACGCAAGTTGCAAATTGTTGTAAATAAACGTGGCAGCAAATTTCCCTATTAGGACATAACCGCACAAAGCCAAAAGGTATCCCGAACTCACTACACGAGCCATGCCTGCCCAAAGCCCCGGCGGAGTCTGGCTGTCGCTGTTAGCTTCTCTGTTTGGCTCGCGAGGCGGTTCCGCAAAATCGGATTTCGGCGGAGTATTGCTTTGG